>DNDP01000225.1:0-4000 GCA_003484235.1 Verrucomicrobiales bacterium | reverse complement strand
GTTTTTGTCCCGCAACACGAGAAGGTCAGAACTCCGCTTGAGGCTGCCGGACCAGGGTCCAAATACCCGGATGTTCGCCGGGACGGAGTACGCCCGACGCAACAGCTCTCCCGGCACCTCGGAGATCACCAACCGTTCAAAAGGTCGCAGGATCGCCGCGGAAGGATCCGTCGCCGCAAAAGCGGGAAACCGGAAACGCAGCTCGGATCCCGTCAGGGTCCAGTCGGCAATGTCGAAGGGAGATGCGGTCAGATTCTCGATCTCGACCCACGCCGGCCTTGTCCCCGGTGGATGATACATGATCTCGCCGATGACGACCTGCTCCGCGCGCAGGGAAGGGATCGCACCGGAGATCACGAACAGGAGACCGACAAGGCGGGCGGTGACGGAAGCACCGGCGGGAGCCGAAAAGATACGGAGCACCAACCGGAGGAAGCACGGGGGAATGAGGGTTTGCAGCATCTTGACCGGTTCATATCCCTGCCCGCCTCTGGCCCTGCTGAGGTCGGCTCGCGGCAAAACAGGTCTGTAGTGGTGGACTCTTGGCAAAGTGCCCGGAGCGGTCAAGCCCACCGACAAGACTGGCTGCGGTGGAAAACGCCACAGTCGTGGAGCGTCAAGCCATTCATCTCCCCGCATTCCGGAGACAATGGAGGGCAGGCCAAGTCTCAACCCCTTGCCGTGAGGCTACGGGCAAAGTCCTGGTCGAACATCATCGGCCCTTGTCGGCGGGCACGAAATAGAGCACGAACCGGGCATCCTCCGGCAGGCCCTGGGGAAACACGGCGCTGATCAGCTGCTCATCGAGGGCCAGGCTCGCGTCGAAACTGACGCCGCCCTTGAACTCACCAACGCTGTGCGTGAAGACAGTCTTGCCGGTGGTCAACTCGACCAGCACCGCCGTGCCATCGGACGGCGGCTGCCATTCGATTTGCAGGCCGCCCCCGACGACCCGGGCGCCTTTGGGAAATCCGTTATGCTGGCTGGTGGCGCAGCCGGCGACGGCCAGCAGGCCGCAGAGGGGCAGGGAGAGCAGCAGGGTTTTCATGGGTATCAATATCACCCCATGAAACATCCGGGCGCCAACGCGGTAAATGGAACCGATGACCCAGCCGCCGGCGATGCTCAACTTCCCAGCTGCTTTTGCAGGTGGTGCACCACCGCGCAGTGCTCGACCTGCGGGCTGAACAGGATGATCTCCGCGTCCTTGCCGACCCGCACGGTGTGGCCCGGCGGCCAGTAGAACAGGTCGCCGCCGGCAACGGTCTCCTCGGTTCCGTCCTTGTAGGTGACGGTCACCTCGCCCTGCATCAGGTAGCCCCAGTGCGGCGACTGGCACAGGTCGTCCTCGAGCCCTTTGAGGAGCGGCGCGATGTCGGTGCCGGCGCCGAGCGAGAAGTATTCGCCGGCGATCTTTCCGTAACCGGTCGCGTCGCCAAAATCGAGTATCTGGCGGGCCGTTGCACCCGGGATTTTGATCTTCGTGGGAACGTCATTCCTGGCGATGTGCATGGTGGGAACCTCGGTTGAGTTGGTTGTTCGCCCCTCTGGGCGGAGTGTGTTGGTCGAGGACGATAGGCGGACCGACAATCCGTGGGTAGCACATTCTTGTGCCCGCTCCCGTCCGTCACTCGTACGCCGGGCCGGAGGCCGGCATGGGCTGGCCGGCGTAATCGACCTTCCGGCCGGGTTGGTAGAGTTCCAGTTCGTGAATGGACCAGAAAAGTCCTTCAACCCTTCCGGTCTGGATGATGCGGATGAACCTTGCCGCCACCGGCTCGAAGGAGATGTTCGTGACCGGGTTGTCGCCCATGCCCTGCGCGACGGGCCCGCTCCATTGCCGGCCGTCGGCCGAGACGCGCACTTCATAGCCACGCGGGTAGTCGCCGTCGGAGCCGCGCGTGTTCAGCATGATCTCCGACAGGGTCACCGGCTCGGGCAGCTCAATCTGAAACCACATGCCCGGCACCTGGGTGGCGCCGGTGTCAAAGCGGGAACTGGGATTGCCGTCAACCGCGGCGCCGGCCTTGTTCGCGTTGTGGCTGGCCGAGAGCTTCCACTGCTTCTTGTTCGCCACCGGTTGCGGCAACGAGGCGCGCAGTTCCTCGATGGTCCACGGCACCGACCGGCCGGTAGTTTCCTGCCGGACCTTGGCGACGTCCCGCCCGCTGATCAGGGAGCCGCGGTTCCCGAAGCTGTTGCGCAGATGACTGGCAACGGCGGCGACCCATTCGTCCTCGTTGGCACCCATCGGCACCATCAACGCCTCGTAGGTCTTGCCGTCGATCGGACCGGTAAGGCCATGCAGGATCACATTGATCAGTCCGTCCGGATGCCCGATGACGGTCCGCGAACCGGCGAGCGACGGCGCGATCTTCTCCCGGGTCCCCTCGATCGACATGCCCTTGCCGTCGTCAGCATGACAGGCAAAGCAGAGTTCCTTGTAGATGGCGGCTCCCCGCTGAAGCTGTTTGCGCTCGGTGGCGGAGAACTGCACCGTTGTCGGCCCCTCGTCCGGCCCCTTGAGCAGCTGCCGCGCGATCTCCTTCACCCCCGCCGAACCGGAACTCGCGGCAGTGTTTTCAATCACCGCCTGCGCCTGATCGAATTTAAGATGCTTCATCGTGAGCAATGCCTGAATCACCACCTCGGGACGGTTGTCGAGCGCCGCCAGCTTGAGGTCAAGCTGCAGGCCATCCTCGCCCTGCTTGAAGAGGGATTCGGAAACGCGGATCACCGCCGCGCGCACCTGGGGATGCGGATCCCTCAAACGCTCGCGGAGGAAACCGGCGTCCACCGCGTTGAGTCCTTCCAGCGTCCAGAGTGCGTGAATGCGGGCCAGTTCACTTTGGCTGGTCGCGGCCAGCTTCCTCAGCGCCGGGACAACGGACTGGTCCTGGCGGAGGATCAGCAGTTTCTGCGCGGTGTCGCGCCACCAGCCGTTCGGATGCTCGAGATGCCGGACCAGCCGGGCCGGTGCTTCGTCAAGCATCTGCGGCGGATCGACCCGGCGCGTGCTGTCGTGCGCCAGCCGCCAGATGCGGCCGCGGCCGAAATTCTGATCGAGCGAATACTGCTGCACGATGGTGCGCAGATAGCTGCCCGGCCGCACCCATGCGCCTTCCTGGATGATGCCGCGATACATGTCCGCGATGTAGATCGTGCCGTCCGGCGCGTTGGCCATGTTCACGGGGCGGAAGTTCGGATCGCGCGACCGGATGAACTCCGAGCCGGGATGGGCGTTGCTGAGATAGGTGAGGCCGTCGCGCACCTCGACGTTCGAGCGACGGATCAGCCGGCCGACCGGTTCCGCGAACAACAGGTCGCCCTGCATTTCGGCGGGCAGCTGGTCGCCGCGGACGATTTCCTCCCCGCACGTGGCGGTAAAATGGTTCAACGTGAGCGCGTCGGGCCGGTAACGGTTGTGGCCGCCCTGCACATCGGGAATCGGCACGAGCGGAAACACCTCCCGATAACCGGGCGCAAACTGGTCGGGCGCGTTGAAGGCGCCGTAGACGATCGGCACCTGGAAGTTCAGCGGGCCGCGCTCGCCGCCGGCATTTACATACCAGGGCTTCCCGTAGTTGTCCTGGGCCAGACCCCATTGGCCGCCGTTCGGCGCAGTCGGTTCCCGGACGATCCCGTCGGGCGTCCAGCGGATGCGCCAGGCGTTGTAGGTGGTGTACATCCAGTTGTCCATGGCCCAGATCAGGCCGCTCGGCTGGTGCTCGAGATTCGCGCGGCGCTCTTCACCCCGGTAAAACAGTTCCTTCCGGTCCGCCACCCCATCGCCGTCCGTATCCCAATACCGGTTGAAATCGCCGGTATCGGTTTCGGCCACGATCAGACTGTCGTCGAGCGGCAGGATCATGCGCGGCAGCACCAGGCCGTCGATGAACACGGTGTGCCGGTCGTAGGTGCCGTCGCCGTTGGTGTCCTCGTGCCGGGACACGCGGCTGACAGGATTCTTCTGGTTCTGGCCGTCGATGTCCTGCATGTA
>DNDP01000003.1:4191-8475 GCA_003484235.1 Verrucomicrobiales bacterium | reverse complement strand
AGCCGGTTCCTATGATCGACAGTTTCATGAGTGTTAAAAACGGAAAACTGAAAACGGAAAGCAGAAATGGATCAGAGGGCTTTGCCCTTGGTGTTGGTGACCATGGTCACGAAGATGGCGATCAGTTCCCCGGCTTCGGTCAAAACAGCAGTCAATGCAGGGTCATGGATGCCACAATCATCACGGAGCAGCTCAAGCCATAGCTGGGACTCGTCCGCTTCCTGGGTCGCCCCCTCCAACTTGGAGCAGAATTCGGCGGCGGAGCGAGCTCTTGACGCTTCCCGAACCTGTGCGGCGACTGAGGTCCCGGAACGGAGCAACTGACGGCCCAGCACCCTGACTTCTTCCCGGTCTCCCGGCAGCTTTACGAAAAGCCGAATTACCGCCGAAGCAAATGCCTTTGTTCGGTCCCGAAACTCGGCGGACAGACGGCCAAACATAATCAAAAGCAGAAAACTGAAAGCAGAAAGCGGAAATGGGTCACGGCGGAAAAGCCTTCAAAAACTGAAAGCAGAAAACTGAAAGCAGAAAGCGGAAAGCGGAAGTCAGGAGACAGAATGCAGGAGAAAGCGTGGAAAAAGCAGAGAGCGGAAACGAGTTGGTTAACCGCTGATTTGCGCTGATGCGCGCTGATCGATTTAGGCTCGGCAGGAGCCTCGCCCTACCTCATGCTTTGTGGAGCTGGCCGGGTTTCGTCGGGAGGCCATGCATGGCGTTGCGGGTGTCGACGATGAGCGGAGCCCACTCGGCGAGTTCGTGGTAGTTCACGTTGGCGTGCGCGGTGGAGATCAGCACCAGGTCAAAACGTGAAATGGTTTCACGATTCCATTCCACGGACCTCACCCCGGCCCATTGAGGGTGCTCGCGGGTCGGCCTGATGACGGGGACATAGGGATCGTAGTAGGCGACCTCGGCACCGCGCTGCCCGAGCATTTCCAGCAGATGGTAGCTCGGCGATTCGCGGTCATCGTCCACGTTCGCCTTGTAGGCAAGGCCGAGAATCAGGATGCGACTCCCGTTGAGCGGTTTCCTGACGCCATTCAGCGTTTCCGCCACGCGATGGACAATGTGTTCGGGCATGCGGGTGTTGATCTCACCGGCCAGTTCGATGAAGCGGGTGTTCTGGCCGTACTCGCGCGCCTTCCATGTCAGATAAAAGGGATCGATGGGAATGCAGTGACCTCCCAAACCAGGTCCGGGATAGAACGGCATGTAGCCGAATGGCTTCGTCTTAGCCGCATCGATCACTTCCCAAATATCGATGCCCATCGCGGCATAGACGACCTTGAGCTCGTTGACCAAGGCGATGTTGACGCTGCGAAAGATGTTCTCGAGCAGCTTGGTGGATTCGGCGGCACGACAGGAGGAAACCGGGACAATGGTCTTGATGGCGAGGGAGTAGAGGACCGAGGCCTTTTCCAAGCAGACGGGAGTCAGCCCACCAACGACCTTGGGAATTGTGGCCACCTTGCTGTCGGGGTTGCCCGGGTCCTCGCGTTCGGGGGAAAAGGCGAGATGAAAATCGGTTCCGGCGTTGAGTCCCGAGCCGGCCTCGAGAACGGCACGGAGATCCTCGTCGGTCGTGCCAGGATAGGTCGTCGATTCGAGGACGACCAGCATGCCCTGCTTCAGATGCGGGGCGATGGTGCGGCCGGTTTCGAGGATGAAGGAGATGTCCGGCTCGCGGTTCTTGTTGAGCGGGGTGGGGACACAAATGATGACCGCGTCGACCCCGGCCACCCGAGAGAAGTCCGTCGAGGCGGAGAAGCGACCAGCTAGGAGTTGTTCGCGGATGGAGTCCTCCTCGATGTGTCGGATATAGGAGCGACCCTCACTACAGGCGGCCACTTTTTTCTCATCGATGTCCAGTCCGAGCACCACGACTCCCGAGCGCGCGAACTGAAGGCATAGGGGCAGGCCAACATAGCCAAGGCCGACGATGGCTATCTTCATGGGGAGGACGGGAGCCAAGAAGGGAAAGGGAAAGGGGAAAGGGAAGCCAGGAGAGAAAAGTCAGGAGACAGGAGTCAGGAGGCGCAAATGAGGCGAAAAATGTGAGGCGTAAGGGGAATCCTGAAAGGCGCGTTGTGAACGCAATACAGACTCACGCATCAACTCTGCGATGGCGCGGACAGCGAAAGGAAAACAACGAGCGCCAAATCACCAACCTCGAACGCCCAAAGTTCAGCGCCCGAGCCTGTCAACCGAGCCCATAGTCCGGCATCGGAGAGGCTCCAGCGCGCAAACCGTGCACTACTCGAACAGGAGGGAACAGAGCAGACAAAGGCTGAGACCAAGTTCAACCCTTAGCGTGTTGTTGGCGTTCACTCGAGCTCGGGCTGGAGCCACTTGAGGGAGCTCTTCGGGAGGCGATTGACGACGCCGGCCACATCCGCATGCTGTTGACGCATCAGGTCGGTGGCGCGTTTGACGGCATCACGGTTTGTTTTGCCCGGCTCGACCAGCAACAGGACCTTGTCCATGAGCCCGGAGAGGGCAACCGTCGCACTCGTCTGGCGGATGGGCGGCATGTCGAAGATGATGTAATCAAAATCGCTCGAACGCATGCGGGGGAGCAGCTCGTAGAACTTGGCCGGAACGAGCGGGGTGAGTTCACCATTCCGCTCAGTGCCGGTGGCGAGGTACAGGTTGTCATAGCGACCCTGTTGCGTGTCCCCGCCGGTCTGAAAGAGGTCGGTCAACGAGGAGGCGAGATTGCCGCGGAAGAAAGGATGCATTTCGGGGCGGCCCACGTTCATGTCCACCAGCAGCACCTTGCCGTCGCCGGTTTCAGAGAGGGAGGCGGCGAGTGCGGCCGCGACGGTGGTGGTGCCGGCACCCTCGCTGCAACTGGTGACGGCCACCAGTTTGGGTTTGTGGTGAATGTTCTTGAGCTGAAAATACATGATCAACCGGTCCCGGAGAGCATCGCAGTAGGGGCGAATAAAGTGACTGATCTCCCATGGTGCGCGTTCCGGCTGCGGTGCATGGTCCGCATCCTCCTGCGCGGCGCCGCTTCCCAGCAGCTTGACGGGCTGCCGATCGGACAGCAGGGGAATGGAAAGGAACATGGGCAGATGCAGTCTGTTCTCGATCTCCAATGGGCTGCGAATCGACTGGTCGAAGACAACTTCACGAAGAAAGGCGAGGCCCATGCCAATCGCCAATCCGGCAACCGCAACCGCACCGCAGGTTTTGGCACGCTTGCCGGCAGCCCGAAGCGGCACGGTTGGATTCTGCAGAACATTGATGTTGGGCATCTTGCTGGGATCCAATGCCTCGTTGAACCGTGCGCCCCGTAGTGCGATCAAGGACTGTTCATAGGACCGCTCATCCAACTGCAGTCCACGCTCCAGGTCGGCCAGCTCGTTTTCCGACGCCGATATCTCACTGCGGCGATTGTTCAACTCGTCGAGCCGCGTCTCCAACGACTGGAGATGGGCGCGAGAAGCGGCGATGGCGGCGCGTTCCCGGGAATGGTCCACCACTGCTGCCCTGGCGGAATCTGCCCCGGCAAGTTCCGACCGAACCACCAGCAGACCGGGATGGGCCTCCTCCAGGGTGCGCTTCTCCCTTTCCGTCGCCGCGATCTGCTCCCGTATCTGCCTGACCTGCGGATGTGCATCCGCGTACTGGCCGACCAGCTCCAGCTCCTGCAATCGCTGGCGATCCAACCGCAAGCCGGCGCCGCGATACTGTTCCACCACCGCCGGATCAACGGGAGCGGGCAAAACGACCGGCGCATTGGTATCCGCATCGCCCAGACGTCCCCGCTGCAGTTCGGCAAAGCGCGCTTCGGACTCCGCCAACTGGGCCCTTATCCGGACAATGTCAGTCTCCAAGGCAACTATCTGACCCGAAAGCTGGGTCTTGGTTTCGGCAAGCGTTGTGACGCCCAAACGCACTTTCAGGTCGGTAAGTTTGGTCTGGGTTTCCTTGATGCGTGCGCTCATCGCGTCGGTTTCACGCAGCAAGCTGTCATACGAGCCTTCGGAACTGTGCGCCATGATGTGCCGTTCCCGATACTGCTTCACGATTTCCTCGAGAACCACCTGGGGGACATCCGGTCTCAGATTTGAGTAGGTCAGGGTGATCACACTACCCTTGCCCGCCAATTCAACCTTCAGATTCTGTCTCACCTGCGCCGCGGCGGCGAGGGCTGCATTCGTCAAGCCCGTCTCCCCAAGTATGCGCTCGGCACCAATCGCGGAAACAACCGCTGTCACGAGATCCCAACTGCCAAGGATCTCCGCCTCCGTGGCCATCAATCCACCCCCACGACTG
>DNDP01000003.1:1042-4043 GCA_003484235.1 Verrucomicrobiales bacterium | reverse complement strand
GCCATCAATCCATCCCCACGACTGTCGGCGGCCCGCACCTGAACCGCCTCGCCGGGCACTCCCGCCGGCTGCTCCATTATGTAGCGAACATAGAGCTTGGCCGTCGACTGATACGATGGTGCCATGAGCGAGTAGAGGACTGCGGCGGCACCCAAACCCAACAAGGCGCTGAGAACAATCGTCCACTTGTTGCGGAGGAGGATCAGCAGCACCTCTCGCGGTCCAAAGGCGGGAGCATCGGATGTGTGTTCGGCGTTCAAGAGAAAGACATTTCCACCTGCAGGTTGTATGCGAATTCCGGCGAGGCTGCCGAGAGAAAAAGAAACTCCTCAAAGCACGCCGTCGTCAGATTCAGCCTTCAATCCAAGGGTTGGCAGGAAACTCAAACGGGTCTCAACCGGCACATTCCTCACTCAAAGCCAGCGTTCCGGCCAGCGCTTCAGCGACTCGAACAAGCTGTGGTTGTGTCAGTTCCGGAAACATGGGCAGGGAGAGAAAACCTTCGGCGCAGGTTTCGGAAACGGGCAGCGAACCCGCAGGAACACCCAGGTGCTCATAGGCCTTCATCCGATGCACCGGAACCGGATAGTGAATGCCACACGAGACTCCGGCTTCAGCCATGGCGTTGAGCACCAGGTCCCGTCCGGCAACGCGGATGGCGTAGATGTGAAAGACCGGCTCCACTCCGGGAGCAACGACGGGACGAACCACCGGCAATTCGCGAAGCAGCTCATCATAAACCGCCGCGTGCCGGCGACGAAGCTCATTGCCGCGGGCCAAATGCTTGAGCTTGATGGACAGTACGGCCCCTTGAAGCCCGTCCATTCTGGCGTTCCAGCCGTCCAGGACATGGTCGTACTTTTTGCGCTGACCGTGATCGCGAAAGAGCCGGATGAAGTCGGCCACGTCATCGCGGTTGGTTACCACGCCCCCCGCTTCGCCGAAGGCGCCCAAATTCTTGCCGGGATAGAAACTGAAGCAGCCAGCATCGCCCAGCGTACCAACCGGCCGGTTCTTGTAACGGGCGCCGTGAGCCTGGCAGGCGTCCTCAACAACGGCGAGACCGTGTCTGCGGGCGATGGCCAGAATGGGGTCCATGTCCGCCGGCTGACCGAACAAATGGACGGGGACGATGGCACGCGTGCGCGGGGTAATCGCCGCCTCGAGCAGGGCGGGGTTCATCGTGTAGGTCCGCTCGTCGATGTCGACGAAGACCGGTTTGGCTCCGCAGTGGGTGATCGCCTCAACGGTGGCCATGAACGTCGAGGCAACGGTGATGACTTCGTCGCCGGACTTGACGCCGACAGCGAAGAGGGCTGCCCAGAGGGCATCGGTTCCATTGGCGACGCCCAGGGCGTGTTTTGCTTCACAGAATGCCGCGAATTCACCCTCGAACTGCTCGACAAACCGGCCACCGGCGAAGGCACACGAATCAATCACCTCGTCAAAAGCTTCGCGCACCTCCGTCAGCAGCGGTTCGTGGTGAAGCCTGAGGTCAAGAAATGGAACTTTGAGCATTGTATTCAGGGTTGAAATTCTATTGTCGGTCCTGAGATCAGGAACCATCCGACTGACCAATCAGCACGCCCTCCGGAGAATAGCCTGCAACAGGAAGCCAGGCGCCAAGCGCAGCAGAACAGTCGACCGCCCCGGCAGAGAAATGGAAATGCGGCACTTCACAGACTTCAACACGATCAGCAAACTACATGCTGGCCGGGGGAATCAATCCGGACGGCAGTCCAGGAGTGCGGACGCCTTCAGGCGGTGCGGCAGCGGAAACAACCCTGGCCTCCTGATCCGGTTGGACTTCCTCGCGGGACAAAGGTATCGCGGCACCACCCTGCTGGAGCGAGAGAGACGCAGACTCCAGTATTCTAACGAGCTCCAAACCTTCGTGGCCACTTGAGATCGGTCTGGCACCCGAATTAATGCAGTCGATGAAATGCTGGGTTTCCACCTTCAGAGGCTCCTCCTGCTTCACATATGGCACGTGAAGATCGCCGTAGTGATAAGAGTACTGGAACTCAGCGAACGTATCATAATGCGGCGGCCGTTCGACACGGGCGTCGTAGATGCGGATCTTTTCAAGGGGCTGAATGTCGTCGTACACGATCATCTTCTTGGTGCCGACGATCGTCATCTCGCGCACCTTGCGGGGATCCAGCCAGCTGTTCTGCACGGTAGCAAAACGACCGTTCCGGTAGGTGAGGGAAAGGTTGATGATGTCCTCGATGCCCACCGTGACATTCGCGTTCCCCTGGCAGTTCACCGCGAGGGGGTGTTCATCCATGATATAGAGAATGATGGACAAATCATGCGGCGCCAAGTCCCACATCACATTGATGTCCTTCTGGAAGAGGCCAAGATTGAGGCGACGGGAACTGATGTAGCAAAGCTTGCCAATTTCCCCGGCCTGGACGAGCTCCTTGATCTTCCGCACCGGTGACGAGTAAAGGAAAGTATGGCCGATCATGATGATCAGCCCCTTCTTTGCGGCGATGGCGTTCAGCTCCTCGCATTCGGCCGAGGAGCGGGCCATGGGCTTCTCGATGAACACGTGCTTGCCGGCTTCCAGAACCTTCTTCGCCATCGGATAATGGAAACGAACGGAGGTGGCCACCACAATGGCATCCAATTCGGCATCCTCGATCAGGTCGTCCATCCGCCGGGTGGTATCCACGGCGGGATAAAGCTCCTTCATGTGGCGGAGCCTTCTTTCGTCGAGGTCGCAAACGGTCTTGAGGCGGCAGCCCGCCAGGCTGTTGAAGTTCCGAATCAGATTCGGGCCCCAGTAGCCGCAGCCAATCACTCCGATATTGATCTTTTTCTTCACGTCAATCTGAGGTAGCCGGTATCACTTTCCCGCCCCGACCGGTTTGAGCGGCCGGCGGACCCTGGAGTCTGGTCGAACCGCCTCCCACATCTGACCGACAAGCACACCTGCGGTCCGGCACAAGATCCGAAGGTCCGTGAAGAGCGAAAGGCGGGAGGCATACCGAAC
>DNDP01000003.1:0-783 GCA_003484235.1 Verrucomicrobiales bacterium | reverse complement strand
TTCAGAAGCTGCGCGAGTTCATCGAGGCCGGAAGCGCGGAGCAGCGCCCCTCCCCGGATCAGCCGATCATCACCTTTCTTGTCCAGCTTCACCATTGGCACATCGGACTTGATCAACTCCTGGAGGTGGGCTTCATGCCCGGCGGTGGCTGCATTGACCTTCATCGTCCGAAACTTGTAACAGACAAAGGGAGCGCCACCGCGACCGATTCTCACCTGAGTAAACAACGCAGGACCGGGCGAAACCAGTCGAACAAACAGCGCGACCAGAAGCGCAACGGGAAGTATCAGCGGGGCCAGAACCAACAAGACTGCAAAGTCCAGCAACCGCTTCCACTTGGGCGTTGGAATGGTGGGAATCTCGGCCATCGAATACTCAATAAAATGAATCCAAGCTGGTGCTCCGACCAAACTGCAATTCAGTTTCCAAGCGCACGCTGCCGCACTTGATCAACCGACAGGTGATCGTCGCATTCGATTGAATTGAGACTGCGGGGAACAGCCAAACCGACCCACTCAAGAGCTAAATCACCAAGAAGACGCCCTTCCGAAGTCTGCCCGGGCGAATTGAAGCCGTTGAACGCACACCCGCAGATCTGACAATTGAGCAGCCACCATTCCCACCAGTTTCGCAACAGGTCCAGGCTTCCATTGAAACTGCCATTCTTCCGGCCGGCCGCCGGGAATTGCTGGCAATTCTCTGAAACTAGACACGATCACGGGTAACGGGAAGACGCAGCGCACCCTCCCATAAGCAAGCCGGTACAAAAGTTTCTGATGGGGA
>DNDP01000120.1:5195-6381 GCA_003484235.1 Verrucomicrobiales bacterium | reverse complement strand
GCCCCGGCAGGGGCGACAGAGGATTTGTGGGTCGTGTGTCCAGGGCGGTATCTGGCCGCGATGGCGTGTGCCGCAAGGTTGCGACCGTATGGGTGCCGCCCCTGCCGGGGCTTTGTCGCGTGGGGACGCCAGACCGGTGGCTTACGCCACCGGCTAGTCTCTGAACGGCCCTCCGGGCCTCACCACAGATACCGCTCGTCGTATTCCACCATGCCGCGTTTGAGGAACTCGACATATTCCTCCTGGAATGTCCGAACGCGATGATGCTCCTCCTGCTTGGCAATGTATTCGCGGACCTGCCCGGTGAGCTGGGCACTGACCGTGAACGCGCCATAACCCTCCTGCCACGCAAATGCGGGGTCACCCGTCTCCTTATGCACCCAGCCGGAGGAGTTGGCCTTGAGGTCGCGGATGACGTCGGCGAGGCAGTGAGTCGCCCGGAGGCCGAGCAGCAGATGCACGTGGTCCTCGACGCCCCCGATGGCTTCAGGGATACCGTTGAGGTTCTGCGCGATGCCTCCCAGGTAGGCGTGCAGGCGTGCGCGCCAGTCGCGCTGAATGCTCCGGATGCGGTCCTTGGTGCTGAACACGACGTGGTAGTGCAGCGAGAGGTGCGTGGACGGCATGGCGCGAGGGACCCGGGCGGGCCGGATGAGGGTTGAGGAGCAAGGTTTATTGAAAGTTGGAACGGCAATTCGGCAGATTCGGCGAAGGCCCGAAGGGCCGACGAGAAATTAGCCGGTGGCGTGAGCCACCGGAAAGAACGGAGAAACGGGGCTAGCCCCGGCAGGGGCGATAGAAGGTTGGTGAAGCGCGTGTCCGGCGCGGTTTTCGGCCTCAATGGCGTGTGCCGCAACGTTGCGGACGTATCGGTGCCGCCCCTGCCGGGGCTTGGGCGTGTTGCGGCGCCATACCGGTGGCTTACGCCACCGGCTAATTTCTGAGTGGCCCTCCGGGCCTCACGCACCGACGTGAATTCCGGTTCCGACGCCGCAGGCCGAATGGAACGCTCACTCCACATACACAAACTCGTTCAGCCGGAAGAGCGCGCGGACGTAGGCGCGCCAGGCTTCGGGTTCAGTCTCGGCGGTCTCGGGTTGGTCGCCGCCGAGCTGCTGCTTCGCGCTGGCGAGGAAGGTCGTGGCGGCGGTGACTTCCTCCGGCGCGGCGGGACGGGCAAAGAGCA
>DNDP01000120.1:4828-4968 GCA_003484235.1 Verrucomicrobiales bacterium | reverse complement strand
GGGTCGTTGAGCAGCCAGAGCGCCTGGAGCGGCGTGGTGCTCGTGGTGCGCGCGGGCGTGCTGGCCGACGGGTCCGCGCCGTCGAAGATGGCCAGATACGGATGCCGCTGGATGCGCTGAGTCATCAGATAGACGCTGCG
>DNDP01000120.1:4314-4500 GCA_003484235.1 Verrucomicrobiales bacterium | reverse complement strand
AGGTTGCCGCCCAGCGCCAGCAGCGTGTCGCGGATGGCTTCGGCGTCGAGCCGGCGACGCGGGAAACCGGCGAGCAACTCATTCGACGGGTCCTTCGCGAGCGCGTCGGTGTCGCGCACGGCGGCCTGCCGGTAGGTTCGCGAGAGGAGGATAAGCCGGTGCATCGCCTTCACCGACCAGCCGCCG
>DNDP01000120.1:320-3998 GCA_003484235.1 Verrucomicrobiales bacterium | reverse complement strand
TGATGCTGCCAGATGCGGTTGGCCATCACCCGCGCGGTGAGCGGGTTGTTGTCCGCCAGAATCCAGTCCGCGAGCTGCGCGCGACCGCTGGACTTGATGTCAGGCGGCAGTTCGGGGCCGCCCATGACGGTGAGAAACTTGCGCGGGACCATGTCGCCGGGCTTGGCGGGGTCGCCCTTCTGCTGCACGGGCACGTCCTCGATGCGTTTCGCCTCGGCCACGGCGTAGGCCATCTCGAACGGCAGCGCTTTCTTCTGCACCTTGGCGTAGACGGCCTCGGTCTCCTTGAGCTGGGCCTGAAGCTCCTCCTTCTTTTCGCCCTTCTCGTCCTTGAGGGCGTTCTTGAGCTTGGCCACCTCGCTGTTGAGGCGCGAACGTTCCTTCTCCAGTTCGCGCTGTGCGGCCTCGGCCTCGGCGAGCTTGTCGGGCGGCACGAGCGGCACGAAGTCGCGCGGCTTTTTGTCCAGCTCGATGCCCGGCCACGGGTAGCGCGTGCTGTGGAAGATGCCGTAGAGCCCGTAGTAATCGCGCTGCGAGACCGGGTCGAACTTGTGGTCGTGACAGCGGGCGCAGCTCACGGTGATGCCCAGGAAGCTGCGGCCGAGGTTGTCGATGGTGTCCTCGATGGTGAGATGCTGCGGGTAATCGTCCACGCGCGAGCCGAAGCGGCGCGAGTTGGCGAGGTAACCGGTGGCGATGATGCGCGCAAACCGTTCCGCGTCGGTGGCGCCGCCGCGAAGGTCGCCGGCAAGCTGGTCGCGGACGAACTCGTCGTAGGGCTGGTCGCGGTTGAAGGCGGCTATCACCCAGTCGCGGTAACGATGCATCTGCGGGATGGGATAATCGGAGTTGTCGCCTGCGGTGTCCGCATAGCGCACGACGTCGAGCCAGTGGCGGCCCCAGCGCTCGCCGTAGCGGGGCGAGGCGAGCAGGCGCTCGACGACCTTCGCGTAGGCATCGGTAGATTTGTCGGCGAGAAATGCGGCGACTTCCTCCGGCGTGGGCGGCAGGCCGGTGAGGTCGTAGGTCACGCGCCGAATCAACGCGCGCGCCTCCGCATCGGGTGCGGGCTGGAGCTGCGCGGCCTCCTGCTTCGCCAGGATGAACCGGTCGATGTCGTTCACCGGCCACTTCGCATTCTTCACCGCCGGCACCTTCGGCGCCGTCAGCGGCTTGAACGACCACCATTCGCGGGCCTTGTTCCAGTCGATGGCGTCCTTGGCCTTCACCGCCGCGAGCGTGTCGGTGTCGCGCGGGTCGGGCGCGCCCATCTTCACCCACGCCTCGAAGTCCGCGATGACCTGCGGTGGCAGCTTCTTCTTCGGCGGCATGGCGAGGTCCTCGCTCGCGTGGCGCAGGGCCTGGATGAGCAGGCTGGCGTCGGGCAGACCGGGGGTGACGGCCGGGCCGGTGTCGCCGCCCTTCTGCACGCCCGCGCGGGAATCGAGCACGAGGCCGCCCTTGATTTTCGTCGCCGTGGCGCTGTGGCACTCGTAGCAATGCTCGATGAGCATCGGACGAATCTTGTTCTCAAAGAACGTGAGCTGCTCGGGCGTGGGATTCCTTGTGAACTGCGGGCGCGTCAGGTCGGGCACGTCGCCGTCGCCGGACCACAGCTCGATTCCGGAAAGGTTCGCCGCGCCGTGACTGGCCCCCTTGGCGCCCACCGTGAGTTTGCCGTCGGTGACCTCGGCGCGCCAGGGGCCGAGCCGGCGCCACATGCCCGCATCGCCGCTGTAGAAGCCGGCCTGTACGACCCTGCCGTTCACCAGCAGATCAAACTGTTCGGTGTGATTGTCCTCCCAGACGTAGAGCACCACCTGATACGCGCCCTTGGCGAGGCCGGTGAACTCGACGCTCACCGTGCCGCCCCAGACACTGCTGCGAAGCATTTCCGTGCGCGCCGCGTCGGTGGGCGGCTTGAGCAGCACCTTCTGGTTGGCGAACCGCTTGCCGTTGGCGGCGAAGTTGGCCGCGCCCTGGTCGGCCTCCCACGCGCGCCCGTCAATGGTCAGAGCCGGCCCGTTGAGATTGATCGCACGGACGAAGGTGACCTCGGCGGCGGCCAGCCCTGATGCCGGACCAAGGAGCAGCCAGGCACCCGTCAGGAAATGGGTCACGCAGCGGGCGAGGCCGGAGTCGAAGGGCGGATTCAAGTTCATGTCGCAACCGTCAAACAGTGTCGTTCTCGACTGAATTCATCAATGGCTGACCCGGAAAGGTATCGGGAAGATTTCAGTCCCGCACCAACCAGCGTCCAGTCCAATTTGCCAGTCATCCGCCGCATGCGTGATTTTTGGACAAGTTCCAAGGGCAGTTGCAGATCTTCAACAGGATTTGGGGGGCCATGTTTTGGTTCCCGGTCGCTTCGCTTTCTCATTCCATAACCTGGATCAAGCCATTTGCAGGGCACCGCTATCGTCAACGCGAGTGGCGGCTCATGGCTTCTTCGGATCTGGCACGCGACTGGTGAGGTAGGTCAACACGTCGCGCAAACCGTCCTCGCCCAACGCGTCGAGACCCTCCGGCATGAGACTCACGGCCAGTTGGCGCATCTGTCTGATCTCAGTCGATTCGACCTCGACCGGATCCAGCGAGGCCTGATGGACGAGAAACCGACCGGGCCGGTCTGACGCGACCACGCCGACGATGACGGTGCCGTCCTTCTTCTCGATCTCGAACGCGAGATGATCGGGATTCAGCGTCGCATTCGGCTGGAGAATGTCCTGGCGCAGCGCGGCGAGATCGCGCTCGGGCGAGTTGGAAAGGTCGGGACCCACGGCGCGTCCTTCCCCGCGAAACGTGTGACAGATGGCGCAGGCGGTCTTAAACAGTTCCGCGCCGCGCGCGGCGTTCCCGGCAATCAACGCGGGAGTCCCAGCGCTCTTCGCCGGAGCGCCCGGCGCCATTAGCACGGGGGCGTCGGGGGTGACGATGAACTTCGGTGCGAGCGGTCGCTCGTGCGGATCGAATGCGCTGTGCGTGGTCAGTGTGAGCGCCGTGCCCGGGCCGGTCGTGTTGGCAATGGAGAAGGAAATGTTGCCCTCGTCCGCGCCGCGTTCCAGCGAGGTGAGTTTGCCGCTGGCGAAGTCGTCGCTATGATTGCCAATACGCCACGAACCCTTGCCGGTGGCGAGCAAGGTGACAGTGCGTGCCGCCGGGTCGGGCGGCAAGGTGCTCACTCCCTTCTTCACCACCCGTGACATCGCGTCGATTTCCTGGCGCTGCGCGAGGTCGCGGGGCAGGAGCTGTCCGCTGACGTTCAGGGTGCCCGGTTGATCGAGTTGCTTGAAAAACGCCTCGTGACGCGCCGAACCGCGCGTAAAGGAGCGCGCGACGTCGAGGTTTGGATGCGGCAACCAGCCGCTCCAAGCGGGCTCGCTGCCGTTTGCGGGAGTCCAGTCGGCCCGCACGCCGCCAAAGGTGTAATCTGAGCGAACCATTCCGCTGCGACCGGTGGAGGCGCTCCTCCACCCGAGCTTCAGCACGTAGTTGCACTGCCACGGATGCGGCGCAGTGGAGAGGATCACGTCGCGGCGATCGACCGACAGGGAGCTGCCGTTGATGGCGAGGAGGTGCGTCGGCGCGACTTTCTGCTCGTCGCTGATGATCTTGTATCCTGGACGATAGGCCTCGAGATCGTCGCCGGCCCGGACGTAGCGGCCGCCGAGAATTTCC
>DNDP01000120.1:0-190 GCA_003484235.1 Verrucomicrobiales bacterium | reverse complement strand
ATTTTGTATCCTGGACGATATGCCTCCAGCTCGTCGCCCGCACGAATGTAACGTCCACCGCGGATCTCGGCCTTGAAGATCGCATCGGCGGGCAAGGGCTCGTTGAAGGCGGCGACGACCCGGGTGACATTCTCGGGCCAGACCATGCTGAGGCGCGGCTCCTTCGGCGAGGTGTCGCTGATCTTGTAGA
>DNDP01000163.1 GCA_003484235.1 Verrucomicrobiales bacterium | reverse complement strand
TCTGTGTTCATCCGTGTCCAGCGACCTGTGCGATGCCGAAATGAAAATGACCCGCCGCGATCTCCTGCGGCTGGGCGGTTCCACCATGCTCGGGCTGTCGCTCGGCCAGCTGCTCAACCTCTCCGCCAGGGCCAGTGAAGCCGGTCTCGCCGGCGGGGGGCCCGGTTGGGGCAGGGCCAAGAGCGTGATCATGGTCTATCTCCAGGGCGGCCCGAGCCACATCGATCTCTGGGATCCGAAGGAGAACGNNTCATCCGTGTCCATCTGTGGTTGAGAAAGCAGAGAGAAAGGCAAACCCATGATTCACCTCCCCGGTGGCACGTGCAGCGACCTGTGCGACCCGAACATGAAGATGACCCGGCGCGATTTGTTGCGCATCGGCGGGTCGGGCGTCCTCGGCCTTTCCCTGGGCTCCATGCTCAAGCTCAACGCCATGGCCAGGGAGGGCGGCAAGCCCGTCGGCGGCCCCGGCTGGGGCAAGGCCAGGAGCGTCATCATGGTCTACCTGCAGGGCGGTCCCTCGCACCTCGACCTCTGGGATCCGAAGGAGAACGTGCCCGACAAGATCAAGAGCCCGTTCAAGTCGATCCCCACGAAGATTCCCGGCACGCACTTCACCGAGCTGCTGCCGCAACTGGCGAAGGTGAACGACAAGTTCACCACGATCCGCTCGATGAGCTACACGCCGAACGGCCTGTTCAATCACACCGCGGCGATCTACCAGATCATGACCGGTTACACGACCGACAAGGTCTCGCCGTCCGGCCAGCTTGAGCCGCCGAGCCCGAAGGACTTTCCGAACTTCGGCTCGAACATCATCCGCCTGAAACCGCTCAGCGAACCGATGCTGCCCTTCGTCATGCTGCCGCGGCCGTTGCAGGAGTCGAACGTCGTCGGCAAGGGCGGCACCGCCGGCTTCCTCGGCAAGGCCTACGATCCCTACTATCTCTACCCGGACGGCGACGACATGGACATGGACAAGATGAACCGCATCAAGACCGACGACCTCAAGCTGCCGCAGGAGGTCTTCGCGATGCGGCTCGATCGTCGCGCCCGGTTGCGGGACGCGCTCACCGACAAGATGCCCGAGATCGAGAAGGCGGTGGAGAACTACGAACTCGACGAGTATTACCAGCGTGCCCTGAACCTCATCATCAGCGGCAAGGCGCGCAGCGCCTTCGACCTCGAGCAGGAGACGGACGGCATGCGCGATCGCTACGGCCGGAACACGTTTGGCCAGAGCTGCCTGCTCGCGCGGCGCCTCGTCGAAGCCGGCACGCGCGTCGTGGAGGTCGTCTGGCCGAAGGTCGCCAACTCCGACAACCACTCATGGGACGTGCATGTCGGACTCTACGCGCGGATGAAGAACCAGTCGGCGCCGATGCTCGACCAGGGCTTGAGCGCGCTCTTCGAGGATCTTGATCAACGCGGCTTGCTCGATGAAACGCTGGTGGTGGCGATCGGCGAGTTCGGCCGCAGTCCGGAGAAGGGCGTCAGCACTTCGGGCAATTCCAACAGCCCGGATGGGCGCGATCATTGGCCGTATTGCTACACGTCGGTGGTTGGCGGGGCGGGCATCAAGGCCGGCTACGTCCACGGCGAATCGGACAAGACCGCCTCCAGCCCGCTCGTCGATCCGGTGCATCCGACCGAGCTGCTGGCGACGATCTACCACGCGTTCGGCATCCACCCCGAGACGATCGTTTACAACCACCTTAACCAGCCGCGCGAGCTGGTGAAGGCGAGCGCGGTGACGGGGTTGTTTGCCTGACGCGTCCCGGTGCGGATTCAAGTTCTGGCTGACAATCGGTCCGGCAAGTGGTTTTGTGGCGCACATGAAACTGCAATTTCGCGCTTGCCGCCTTCTTGCCGCCGGGGCCCTCGTGGCCGGTTCCCTGCCATCCTCTGCCGACGACTGGCCACAATGGTTCGGGCCGAAGCGTGACGGTGTGTGGCGGGAGAAGGGGATTGTCGGGAAGCTTCCCGCGGAGCCGGATTACCGCTGGCGGGTGCCGACCGGCAGCGGCTACGCGGGGCCGGCCGTGGCTGCGGGCCGCGTCTTCGTGATGGATCGCCACCTCGCGACCGGCTCCAGCAAGCCTGACGATCCTTTCGCACAGGGCACAATCCCCGGGACCGAGCGTGTCCTTTGCCTGGACGAGGTGTCCGGCAGGGAGATTTGGAAACACCAGTACAACGCTCCCTACACTGTCAGCTACGCGGCGGGACCCCGCGCCACGCCGACGGTGGATGGCGAGCACGTGTTCACGCTCGGTGCCGAGGGGCATCTGAAGTGCCTGGACGTCCGCAGCGGCGCGGTGAAATGGGAGAA
This sequence comes from Verrucomicrobiales bacterium, assembly GCA_003484235.1. Taxonomy (GTDB): domain Bacteria; phylum Verrucomicrobiota; class Verrucomicrobiia; order Limisphaerales; family RI-55; genus RI-55. The sequence continues at coordinate 183 of DNDP01000163.1, read as the reverse complement.
GCACTTCGCCACCGATTACGGAGTCAAGACCGCCACCTGGGGCTGGGCCTCGGCGCCGCTGGTCGATGGCGACCGGCTGATCAGCATCGTGGGCGGCGAGGGCAGTATAGTGGTTGCCTTCGACAAGTCGACGGGGCGGGAGCTCTGGCGTGCGCTTTCGGCAAAGGAACCAGGCTACGGTAC
>DNDP01000116.1:9115-10140 GCA_003484235.1 Verrucomicrobiales bacterium | reverse complement strand
ATGCTCGGCCTGTCCCTGGCCTCCCCGGACCCACGCGAGGTTGCCGTTCGGTCCAAACTTCGCGACGAAGATCTCGTCGCTGCCGCCGAGCGGTCCGGTCAGCACCGTTTGGTTGGCTTCGCCCGGACCGAATGTCGCCGTCCCGGTGAACCGCCCTGCGACATAACAGTTGCCGTTCGCGTCGATGTCGATTCCGGCGCCCCAATTGGAGGTGGCGCCGCCGGCGCTCTTCACCCATTGCAGCAGACCGTTCGAGTCGTATTTGGCAATGAAGACGTCGAGCCCGTTGTTGCCGCCCAGACCGGCCAGCGCCGTCTCATTGGCTTCGCCGGCGCCGAACGTGGCGGGATTCGAGCCGTAGCGGCCGGTGACAAAGCTGTTGCCCGCGGCGTCCACGGCAATACCGTAGCCATATTCGCTGTTCGATCCACCCGCCTGCTTCGCCCAGATGAAGTTGCCGTCACTATCGTACTTGGCCAGAAACAGGTCGTTGGCGAGAGCGTTCAACGTGACGGCCTCCGGCCGCCCGTCAGCGAACGTGATGCTCAGGCTGAAATATCCAAAGACATAACAGTTGCCGGCGGCATCGGCTCCAATGGCGGTTCCCAGGCCATTCTGTGATTTCGCCTGACGCACCCAGATCAATCCGCCGCCCGGAGCGTACTTGGCAATGAAGACGTCCTGGCCGAAGGCGGTGACCTGGGTTGGATTGGGATCACCGGCGCCGAACGTCGCCGTAAGCCGAAAATGCCCGGTGACGTAGGTATTGCCGTCACCATCGACCGCGATGCCAAGTCCGTCGTCGTTGCTTCCGCCACCCGCGCGTTTTGCCCACGCGAGCGTGGCGTTCTGCGCGGGCAGCGAGACCCCAAGGCTGAACAGCATCAGTGTGACCAGGACGTTGGCCGCCGCAGACAGCGGTGGTTCGGGGCTTGGATGCCCGCGCTGCGGTGGCTGGTTTGGCGGGGGAATTACTATGGCGAGCATAGCGGCACGCTATCGCTCCCACCGCAGAACAATCAAGC
>DNDP01000116.1:7313-8911 GCA_003484235.1 Verrucomicrobiales bacterium | reverse complement strand
GAGACACTTGGCCAGCCAACTCAGCCACCGGCCGCTCCGCCGCCGAGAGCGCGAGTCATTCCCGGATGAGTGCCGTCAACGTGAGGTTCCACAATGCAACCAACCGACGCTGCCCTGAAGGTCATCCAGAACCGCGAGTCAATCCCCTCAAGGAGCGTGCGATTCCCTACAACCTGGCCGGCCATTCTTTTCTCGGCTCCCCGACGACACAGCGTCGGTTCAAGATTCCGATCAAAACGCAGGCAGAATCTGAGTTGTTCAAGTGGGCAGCGGATCGAATCGGTTGATCGCGTGCTCCACTTTGAGCCCTCAGCCAAGGCGCCGGCTACAGAATCGTGCAGTAGCGATTCGTCAAGGTCTTCGCTTCTGTGTTCGCACTGGTCCGGCGCTCCCTTGAGTGACCCGCGCCACAACCAGCCCGTTCTGCAGGTTCAGGATGCGGTGGCAGCAACGCTCCGCTTCCACTTGAAACCGAAGGCGGTGAGCAGTCCGACGGCAAAGCCGAGCATCGCCGTGATCAGCAGCAGGATGAACCGCGGCATCGTGACCGTGAGGAAGAGGATCTTCGTCTCCACGGGCGCCTGGTTCTGGACGATGATGATGATCCCGAGGAGGGCGATGACCGCGGCCGAGATGAGCTTGAGCTTGTTCATGTTGATGATTCCTTCTTAGCGCCATTGCCCGGGCAAGGCCATCCCAATCCGGGATGGTCGAACCAGCCAGCCCTCAATGCCGTGGCGCCGAACGGATGATCCCCTCGGCAAATCGTGTGGCATCCGCTTCGGCCGGCGTGTCGAGCGCGCGGTAGATCTCCCAGGCGAACTTGCGATCGCCATACGGCTTGCCCTCGCCCGGCAATGTGCGCAGACCGAGCTTCAATCCGCCCTCGGCCGGGTGATCGACCCAGCGATGGTTGTGAAAGGCCTCGATGGATCGCAACCCGCGCAGCTGCCGCCACATGTAAACAAACGCGGCCGCCTGCAGCCGTTGGCTCGCTTCGCCGTAGTGGTCGGTGTGGAATCCCTGTTCGGAGAGAATCACGCCCCGCGGCCGCCCCTCGAACCGCATTTCGTCGCGCAGCATCCAGCGGTCAAGCACGGCGATGTTCTTCGGGGTGATGAGCGGCGTGTCGAATTCGTCCGTCGGCTGCGTGTCGTTCCACGCGGCGGGCTGGAACAGGCTTTGCGGATACGGGTGATAGGCGACGCCCCACTCGAAATCGCCTTCCGTGCGCGAATATTCGACGAGCATCCCGAGCATTCGCCGGGGGCCGTAGGTCCTGCCTCCGGGATCGTCCGGCACGTTCCAGCGGTGCGTGAGGGAGATGAAGGTGCGGGCGTGGGGATTGAAGCGGCGCGCGAGGTTGTGGACGATCCGCATCGAGCGGACGTAGGTGTCGAGGTAGACGGCCAGCGGCTGGGCGCCCATGTTCGTCCACTCCCAGCCGTAGTCGACCTCGTTGTGGAGAATCCAATTGCTGATGCGGCCGTGCGGATCACCGGGCTGGGCGTAGCGGTGCGCCAGGAAATGGATGGCGGCCTGGTAGGCGGCCACGCCCTCCGGGGTGGTGAGGTTGGGCATCGCGTAATGGCCGGCCC
>DNDP01000116.1:0-7277 GCA_003484235.1 Verrucomicrobiales bacterium | reverse complement strand
CCAGCGGCTGGGCGCCCATGTTGGTCCACTCCCAGCCGTAGTCGACCTCGTTGTGGAGAATCCAGTTGCTGATGCGCCCGTGCGGATCGCCGGGCTGGGCGTAGCGGTGCGTCAGAAAATGGATGGCCGCCTGGTAGGTGGCGACACCCTCCTCGGTGGTGAGGTTTGGCATCGCGTAATGGCCGGCCCGGTCGGCGGCCGGATGCTGCAGCATGCCCGCAAAGCCGTCGCTTCCGAAGCCGACCAGCACGATCGCCGAGACGATCATGCCGTGGTCGGTCGCGAACTTGACCAGGCGATCGTGGCCATGGACGAACGAGGGTTCCACCCACCAATCGCGTCCATCATGACGGAAGACCTGCCAGCCCGGGCGCGCTTCGCCGGAGAACGATCGCGAGATGAAGACGTTGTCGGTGATGTGCTTCACGCCGAGCTCGACCAGTTCATTCAGAATGTCGTTGGCCCACACGCCGCCCATGCCCTTGATGCCGTCCGCCACCTTGCGGTCGAGCTCCGGATGCTCGCACGCAGCGGAAAGGTCGGTCGGGTAGACGCGGTGCGACACCAGCCGCCACGGGCCGTCGGCAAGCTTCTCGACGACCGACCACCGGGAGGTGATCCGGTCGCGGTCACCATCGAAGCGGAGAATGGACGCGGTCAGCCGGTTGCCGTGCGCGGTCAAAGGATGGCCGGCCGCCAATGCGGGTTCATCGGGCAGGACCCCGTTCCACGGTTCGTGCCAGGGCGGAGATTCGATCAGGCGCAATTCGCCCTTTACCTCACCCGACTGGCGGGCCTCGATCTCGACGCGTTCCCGTCCGAACACCACGGACTCAATCTTCACCGGCATCGCCGCAGCCAGGTAGCGGGTCACCGCTGCCGCGTCCGCCTCCTTGCGACGCCAGACCGCCTCGCGCTCGGCGATGGAGCGGCGCTCGCTTTCGGTCGGGACGCGGAGCCGAAGGTTGCGGACCCGCAGCCTGACACCCGACCGCCGACCGAGATCGAGCCGCAGCAGATTGAGCTCGCGCGTCCAGCGGCCGTGAGAGGCCTCGGCGAGGTTCACGGCAAAAGGCTGCCAGCTCTCCGATTTCGGCAGCGGGCCGGCCGCCAGAAAGCCGCCGGCGACGATCGGCGGACCGAAGTAGACCTCGACCGAGTCGAGCCCGTCGGGGCAAAAGTATTCGAACGCCAGCACGTGGTCCTCCGGTCCCGCCGCCTCCCGGTCGAATGGCCGCAACAGCACAAATGGATCTTCGCCCGCCGTTTCGAAGGCGACGACCCCGTCCGCCTCCGTCATCGCCTTGAGCTGGTTCCGGCGTTCGAGATCGAACCCGAGCGGGACATCGCCCCGGGTCGGCAGGGCAAGCAAAGCTGCCAGCAGCAGAGCCGGTGAATACCGGCGCACTGCGTTGATGGGGCGGCATTGGTGTGGCATCGGGAGACGATGACGACCTTTTGCCGGCCGGGATTCAAGCCGCGAACGCCGCCGGAAGCGGGGAACGTCATCCCGGCTCCGGCGCAGGCGCGGCCGCCTCGGCCGCAACAATTCCCTTCCCCGGTCCGGCCGGGCGCGGCAAGGTTTCGGGCACCAACCCATGAATCCTCGTTTGCTGATGTTGGCGGTGGTGTGCGCCGCGCTTGGCTCCGGCTGTTCGATCAAACGGCTCGCGTTGAACCAGGTCGGCGATGCGCTGGCCGGCAGCGGCACCACGTTTTCGGCGGATGACGATCCCGAGCTGATCAAGGCGGCGGTGCCGTTCAGCCTGAAGCTGATGGAGTCGATCCTCGCCGAGTCGCCGGAGCATACAGAGCTGCTGCGGGCGACGGCGGCCGGGTTCACGCAGTACGGTTACGCCTTCGTCCAGCTGCCGGCGGCGGAAGTGCGCGAATCGGATCTGGCGGAGTCCCGGGAGATGATGGACCGGGCCAAAAAACTTTTCCTGCGGGCGCGCGAGTACGGGCTGCGGGGTCTGGAGACCCGCCAACGGAACTTCCGTCGGCGCCTGGCCGAAGATCCGGCAGCGGCCGTGGCGAAATTCAAGGAGCGCGATGTCCCGCTCCTCTACTGGACGGCGGCGGCGTGGGTGGCCGCCATCAACGCCGACAAGACCGACGCCTACCTGATCAGCGACCTGCCAAAGATCGACGCCCTGCTCAACTGCGCTCTGGCGCTGGACGGGGATTTCGATTCCGGCGCGCTTCATTCGCTGATGATCACCTACGAAACCGTCCGCCAGGGGGTGGAGGGCGATCCCTACACCCGGTCCCGTGAACGGTTTGAACGCGCGGTCGAGCTTTCCGGTGGGCGACTGGCCGGCCCCTACGTCAGTCTCGCGGAGGCCGTCTGCATTCCGACCGAGGCCCGGGAGGAATTTACTCAGCTTCTGGACCGCGCGCTGGCGATCGATCCCGACGCCGCGCCGGAACATCGCCTGGTCAACATGATCATGCAGGACCGTGCCCGCTGGCTGCGTGACCGCGTGGACGATTATTTTCTGCCCCCTTTGGATGAAAACTGATAACCCTCCAGTCGTCCGTGCCATGAAGCCCATGATTCGAACGACCGCTTTCTCCCTGTTGAGCGCCGCATGTCTGGTCGCGGCGACGTCCGCCCAAGCCGCCGCCAGTCTCCGCATCGCCACCGTCGCGCCGCCGGGCACCTCGTTTCACAAGCACCTCGAGGACCTCGGTGCCGAATGGCAGAAGGCGCCGGGCGGCGGCGTGAACATCAACATCTATCCCGGCACGCAGGGCGGCGAATCGCAGATCGTCCGGCGCATGCGCGTGAACCAGCTCCAGGGCGCCATGCTCACGGCGGTCGGCCTGAGCCAGATCGACGAATCGGTCACGGCGCTCCAGCTGCTGCCGATGGCGTTTCGCGATTGGGACGAGGTCGATCACGTCCGCGAGAAGCTCGCCCCGCAGCTTGAGGATGTCTTCGAACAGGCCGGCTACGTGGTGCTTTTCTGGGGCGATGCCGGCTGGGTGCGTTTTTTTGCCACCAAGCCGATCAACAGCATCCAGGACCTCAAGTCGATGCGCGTCTTCGCCTCGTCCGGCACCCCCAAGGCCATCGCGTTGATGAAGGAGTATTACACGCCGGTCGAGCTCGAGCCGGACAAGATCCTGCTCAGCCTGCGCAACGGCATGATCGACGCCGTCCCGATCCCGCCGTTCCTCGCGAACTTCGCCCAGGTCTCCACCAAGGCCGATCACATGCTCGAAATGAAGTGGGCGCCGGTCGTCGGGGCCATGGTCGTGACCAGACGCGCCTGGGACGGCCTGCCCGCCGAGACGCAGAAGTACCTGCTCGAAACCAGCCGCAAGGCGGGCGAGAAGATCCGTGCCGACAGCCGGCGCGAGGACGACGAGGCGATCGAGGCGATGAAGAACAAACAGGGCCTGAAGGTGAACGAACTCAGCGAGGCCGCCCTGCAGGAATGGCAGGCCGAGGTGGACAAGATCGCGCCGAAAGTGCGCGGCGACATCGTGCCCGCCCCGATGTTCGACGCCGTGCAGACCGCGCTGAAGGAGTATCGGGCCAAGTAATCCCGGCATTGTCGCAGCCGACGCGAGGAGGCTGTGATCTACCGGTCCCGAACCCGACCATGTGCGAGCCCCACCAAGCGTCCGCAAGTTTCGGAGCAGGCCCGAGCCCGATTTTCCAGCATCGGATCTGGTTCCATCCGTGTTCACCTGTGGTTGAACCCGTTGATCAGCGCCTCCTCACGTCGGCTGCCACCATTCTTGAATGAGCGAACCGCAGACAGCTGAACCGCCCCGTCCGAAACACCCGTTGTTCGTCTGGCTGCACCGGCTGGAGAACGGGCTGCTCATCGCCGCGATGGCCGCGATGGTCCTGCTCGGCGTCGCCGACCTCGAGTTCTGGGAGAAGCTGAAGATCCCCGTCCGCGTCGCCGGCGCCGACAGCCTGATCCGTCATCTCACGCTGATCATGGGCATGCTCGGCGGCATGGTCGCCGCCCGCGAATCCCGCCTGCTCGCGATCTCCAGCTTCACGCAGTTCATGCCGAAACACGTCCGGCGCTGGACCGAGCTCGGCAGTGGCATCGTCGCGACCGTCATCACGGCCTACCTCGCGATCGCCGCCTGGCAGTTCGTCTCCTTCGAGCGCGAGGCGGGCGCGCGTCTGGCCCTGGAGATTCCCACTTGGTGGACGCAGGCGTTTCTGCCGGCCGGCTTTGCGATCATCACCGTCCGGGTTTTCTGGCACGCGGCCACCGACTGGAAATGGCGGCTGGCCGTGCTCGGCGCTTCGCTGGGCATCGGATTGGGCGCGTGGGCGTTGAGCGGCGGCCCGGACGAGTTCCTGACGCAACCGCCGGCCGTCGTCTGGGGCGCGCTGATCGTGCTCATCGTCGCGACCCTGCTGGGCGCGCCGATCTTCGTCACGCTCGGCGGCGCGGCGTTGATCCTCTTCTGGGGCCAGGGCGACGTGATCGCGTCGATCCCGCTCGATCACTACGACCAGGTCACGAACCCGTTGCTCGCCACGCTGCCGCTCTTCACGCTCGCCGGCTACTTCCTCGCCGAGAGCAACGCCTCGCGCCGGCTGGTGCAGTTCTTCAGCGCGTGGACCGGCTTCTTCCGTGGAGGCCCGGCGATTGTCACCGCGTTTGCCTGCGCGTTCTTCACCACCTTCACCGGCGGGTCGGGCGTCACCATTCTCGCGCTTGGCGGCCTGCTGCTGCCCGTGCTGATGGCCGCCCGCTACGACGAGAAGACCGCGCTCGGGCTCCTCACCGGTGCGGGGTCGCTCGGCATCCTGTTTCCGCCGTGCCTGCCGCTGATCATCTACTCGATCGTCGCGAACGTGGAGATGAACCAGATGTTCCTCGGCGGCCTGCTGCCCGGCCTGCTCATGGTCGTGCTGGCCGCCGGCTGGGGCATCTGGCAGGGACCGAAGCTCACGGCCGAGGAAAAGAAATTCGTGCCCGGCGACGCGCTCAAAGCCACCTGGGACGCCAAATGGGAACTGCTGCTCCCGGTGATTCCCCTCGTGCTGATCTTTGGCGGGTTTGCCCTGCCGGTGCCCGCGGCGGCGGCGACGGCGTTCTACGCGTTCGCCACACAGACGTTCATCCACCGCGAGCTGAAGTTCACCTCGACCCTGCCCAAGACGATGGTCGAATGCGGCCTGCTCGTCGGCGGTGTTTTGCTCATCCTCGGCACGGCGATGGGCCTGACGAACTACCTAATCACCCAGCACGTCCCCGACCAGGCGGCCGAGTGGATCAGCACCGCCATCGAATCGAAGCTCCTGTTCCTGCTCGTACTGAACTTGTTCCTCATCCTGGTCGGCTGCCTGATGGACATCTTCGCCGCGATCGTGGTGGTCGTGCCGTTGATTGCGCCGATGGCCGCCGTGTTCGGCATCCCGCCCGTGCAGATGGGGATCATCTTCCTCGCCAACCTCCAGCTGGGCTACCTCACGCCGCCGGTCGGCATGAACCTCTTCCTGGCGAGCTATCGTTTCGACAAGCCCGTCATGTACATCACCCGCGCCAGCCTGCCGATGCTCTTCGTGCTCGCGATCGGCGTCCTGCTGATCACCTACGTGCCGGCCATCACGACCTGGTTGCCGGACCTGTTCCAGGCGCGCTGACGAGCTGGTGGCCTCCCGGGCATCGACCCGAACAAAAGCGGAGAACGGAATTTTCGATTCACCGCAGCGGGCGGATCTGGGTTATACACCATGTCAATCCGGAGCCGCGATGAACGAAAATGCGCAGATAGTTCCCTGTCCCAAGTGTGGCGCACCCCTTCCGATCCCCGACGCGGTGGTCTGTCCCGGCTGCGATGCAATCCTGCGGCCCGATCCCGAGCTCGCGCCGGCCCGGCTTGAACAGGAGCAGCAAATGCGCTGGATCATCCTGCTCGGCATGGCTGCCGCCATCTATCTGTTGATGACGCTCATGCTGGGTGCGCGCAGCCCCCAGGGCCGGCTGTTGGCCCTGATTCCCACCGGCATCTACCTGCTGGCGTTCTACGCCTGCGCGCGCCGGATTCGTCGCCCTCTCGCACTGGCGTTGTTGTCCCTGGTGGTCTGGCTCGGCTTCTGTGCCCTGGCAACCGCCATTTTCTTCGTGGGCTGTCTGATCATGGTCTCAAGGAGGGGATTTGTTGGATGAGCACCTTGTCCTGTTCCTCAACCTTCGTGCCTTCCCGTCTGGAAACGCTCCTCAAACGGACCACGAGCCGCTGTCCTGTCTGCCTGCAGGCGTGTCCCGCGGAGATCGTCAGGATTGGCGACCGGCACGGCGCGGTTTACCTCCGTCGCACCTGCCCTGAACACGGCCTGCATTCGGCCTGCATCGCGTCGGATGCGCGGTTTTACTGGCTGGCCAAGGGCGATCCAACCAATGCCTGCTGCTCGGGCGGCGGGTGTTGTTCGGCGGATGGTTCCAGCACCGGCACGCTGGGCAGGAACGCGCCCGGTCGCGGCGACGGCCCGTTCGAGACGCTGTCCACCTGCCTCGCGCTGATCGAGATTGTCCACTCGTGCAACCTGGCGTGTCCGACCTGCTACGCCGATTCGCCCGTCGGGACCGGTTCCAAAGTCGATGCCGTGCCGCTCGACGAATTGTGGGCGCGCATCCAGGGCGTGATCGACCGCAAGGGCAAGATCGAGATTCTCCAGCTTTCCGGTGGCGAGCCGACCTTGCACCCGCAGTTCTTCGAGCTGGTCCGCTGGGCGCAGGAGAACCCGGGCATCGACTACCTGCTGCTCAACACCAACGGCGTGCGGATCGCAAAGGACGACGCCTTCCTCGAAGAACTGGGGCGGACGTTCCGCTATGGAGGCATGCAGCTCTACCTCCAGTTTGACGGCCCGCAGGCGGCGGGGCAACTGGGCCTGCGCGGAGCCGACCTGCGCGACCTGCGGCTCCGCGCGATCGAACGCTGCCAGCGGATCAACCTGCCGATCACCCTCGCCATGACAGTCAACGAGGCGACGCTTCCGCACCTGTGGGAAACGATCGAGTTCGGGCTGCGCCACCCACACATCCGCGGCGTCAGCTTCCAGCCGATGTTCGGCAGCGGCCGGGTAGGACAAGCCTCCAGCCGGTCGCCCGCGCGCGTCAGCGAGCGTGCCGTGGCCTCGGTCTGCGGCAGCGGAATGCACCTGGTGCAGGAAAAGTCAGACGACACTTTGGACGGTGCAGGCCATCAGAATGAAGAATCCTGTGCGGACAAATCTCCAGGCGTCCGCCAGCCGGTGCCGGCGCCGAGACAGGCTGGAAGCCTGTCCT
>DNDP01000161.1 GCA_003484235.1 Verrucomicrobiales bacterium | reverse complement strand
ACTGGCCCAACAGCGGCATAACATCGCGGGCAGGCCGGTTTCGGCCGACGCCTGGTTGCGGCTCCAGGCGTGGCCCCATTGCGGCTGATCGGCGGATTGGAGGGACGTCGCCGGCAGGCTAAGCAGGGCGGCGGCGATGATGGCAGGGTGTTTCATGGATCAGTCTGGCGGAGAAAGTCGATGATGTCCCGGACGTCAGCGGGCTTGAGCAACTCACCGAACTGCGCCGGCATGAGGGAAACCTTGTGCGTGTGCAGGCGCGCGATGCGCCGCCGGAGAAAGGTCATTTCCGCGCCGCCAGGAAGGCGCAACGTGACGCTCGTGGGCGACTCGGAGGCCAGCACCCCGACCGCGTCCACGCCGCGCCGCATCTCGAGCCGCACCGTTTCGTGGCCGGCGGAGATCGCCTCGTGGGGAAAGAGGATGTCCCGCACGATCGTCTCCGGCGCACGTTGATGCTCGGCGTCGAGCGGCGGTCCCATCGGCGTGCCCAGCCCCCGCGCGACGTGGCAGGCGGAACAATGCTCCCGGAAAAGTTCACGGCCGCGTGACCGATCCGCCGGTCCGCTCAGTGCGGCGAGGAACTCCGGCAGCCGTTCCTCGAGCTGTTCCACTTCCGATTCGGACAGAGGCTGCGGTGGCTCCAACGGAATGCGCTCGGCGGCGTCATCGGTCTGCGCGGAGGAAAGGATGCGCCGGAACAGCTGTCGATGGGCAGGGTCGGCGGACGAGCGCTCCACCAGCGCCAGCAATGATTGCACTTCCACCCGGTCCGCTCGCGCGGCGACCGTGGCCACCAGCAGCTCCGGCAGGCCGCCACTGTTGCCCGGCTCGGGCAGCAGTCGTTCCAGCAACTGCGTTTCCCTGCCCCCGACCGAGCTGGCGATTGCGATGTCCATCCAGCGAATGTCGCCATGCTCGCGGGCGAGCCTGGCAAGCTGGGCGATGGCCTGCGGGTGCGGGCTTTCACCGAGGCTCAGCGCGAACTGGAGGAGAAAACGTGCCTCACCGCGCAGGTTCGCCGAATTGGTCAGCCACCCTTCGACGAAAGCTCCAACGCCATTCTTCCCGGACAGGTGGCGGTCGCCCACCTGCATAGCGTGGCGGCGGACGGCCCACAAGCGGTGGCGCAGCGCATTCTCCACGTCGTCGGCGGACAACCCGCCGAGTCCGTCGAGTGTGTGGAGCGCGTTGATCGCCGCGAAGGACGGGCTTGCTTGATCGGCCAGAATCCTCGAAAGCCGCGATGCGACGCCTGCGGCCTTGCGCTCAACGAGAAGGCGCCGGGCGGTCTCACGCCGCCATTGTTGAGGACTCGACACATGGACGGCGAGTTCAGGATCCGACAGCGAGGCCATCTCCGCGGCGGGAGTTCTGGGAGCATCGTTATGGGTCAAACGCCAGATGCGGCCGTGGTGCATGCCGTTCGTCAGGCCGTACAGCTGCTGGAGATACCGCGGAATGGCGGAATAGTCCTCGATGATCTCACGGTAGAAGTCGGTGATGTAGAGCGCGCCGTCCGGTCCGTGGGCGAGGTTCATAGGATGAAACCATTGATCGGTGGACGCGAGGAATTCGGACCGCTCCTCGCCGGGGGCCCGTTCCAACCGCAGCTCGGGCCCCTCCCACCGGATCTTCGCGCGATGGATGAGGTTCTGCGCCGGTTCGCACACGAAGTGGTCGCCGCGATATTCCTCCGGAAAAGCGACGTCCTGGTAGACGATCGGCGAGCAGGCGGAGGTGAAGTAACCGCCCGCCTCGGAGTCGGAGGCACCATAGCGGTCCCGATAATATTTGTAGAAGCCCGGGTCCTCGGCGCGGCGGGTGCGCCAGGGATGCGGCGGCGCCACCGGGAAGACGCGGTTGTAGCCGGCCGCGTTGCGCTCCAGCGACGGCACGGCGAGGTCGGCATTCCGCGCCAGATAACGCCAGGGCAACGGGATCACCTGGATGCCCGGCGTGGAGGTGGAGATGACGACCCGATCGCCTTCCGGGGTGAAGGCATGGCCGAAGGTGTGGGTCCGTCCTGCGACGGGCTCGATCGCCGAGCCATCCGACCGGATCCGAAAGTCGCTGCTGCCCAGCCGGACCGGCTCCGGCAGCCGCGGGCCCGTGACCGAATCGGCACCGTGGCCGCCGCCGAAGTAGATCCAGTTGTCCGGGCCCCATTGGGGAGCATTGATACCACGCTCAAGCACACCGGTTTTGAATCCAGTGAACAACACTTCGCGGATCTCGGCGCGTCCATCGCCATCATGATCCGCCAGATAAACGATGTCCGGCGCGCAGGCCACGATGATGCCGCCGCGTGCGGCGACGAGGCCGTAACAGGGAGGGAGATTGTCGGCGAACACGGTGGCGCGATCCATCCGGCCGTCGCCGTCGTCATCAAACAACCGTTTCACCACTCCGTAAGTGCCGGCGAGGGCGGCTTCCTTGGCGCGGTCATTGGCCTGGATGCGGCGGACAACCCGGTCCAGTTCGCCGGATCGGTTCAGCTCGTCGATGTCGTACTGGCCCTCGAGGTTGTAGCCGTGCAGCTCGCTCACGTAGAGCCGGCCGTATTCGTCCCAGCAGACGCCCGACGGTTCGGCGATCAGCGGCTCGGCGGCGACGAGTTCCATTCGGAAGGCCGGAGGGACGCGGAACGACCGCTCGCTTTGGTGCGGCGCAAGCGGCTGTGGGGCGTCGCCGGCCGGCACCACCTGTGCGTTGGAAGACGCTGCCTGCGCCGTCCATATGAGAACCAGCAGGAGGAGCCTTCCGGTGGCATGGTGGATCATGCGGGAGAGCTTAGGCATCCCGCCCGGAAAAGCACCCGCAAAACTGCCGCCGGATCGGCCTCTCCTTCCAACCCGATCCCTGCAATCGCGGCCTGGCTTCGCGATTGCCCCGGCAATGCCGGGTTTGCAATGATCGGGCAAATCTCCATCGCCTCATGAAGATCTCCTGCCTCCGCCTTTTCTGCCCGGTGCTGCTCGCAACTGCCGCCTGCTGGCTGTCCGGCCCGCTGGCCGCCGCCGACAAACCGAACATTCTCTTCATCGCCATCGACGACCTGAACGACTGGGTGGGCTGCCTGGGCGGACATCCGCAGGTCGAGACCCCGCACATCGACCGGCTTGCGCGGAGCGGCACGCTCTTCTCGAACGCGCACTGCCAGTCCCCGCTCTGCAATCCCTCCCGCACCAGCCTGCTCACCGGCCGGCGGCCGACCTCGACCGGCATCTACGGATTGTCGCCATGGTTTCGCAATCTGGAGGAGTTCAAGGACCTGGTGACCATTCCGCAGCATCTGGCCGCCAATGGCTACCGCACGCTGAGCACGGGCAAGATCTTTCACGGAGGGTACGGTCGCGGGAAGGACGACACCGAATTCCAGGTGCTCGGTCCGGCCGCGTCGGTCGGCGCCCGGCCCGAGGAGAAGATCATCGGCCCGACTCCGGGCGGGAACAACCCGCTCATGGATTGGGGCACTTTCCCGCACGAGGACGAGGAGAAAGGCGATTGGCAGGTGGCCTCGTGGGCAGTCGAGCAGCTCGACGCCAAACCGGAGGGGCCCTTCTTCCTGTCAGCCGGCTTCTTCCTCCCGCACGTACCCTGCTACGCGACGCGGAAGTGGTTCGAGATATATCCGGACGAACACCTGGAACTGCCGCTGATCCAGCGCGACGACCGCGCGGACACGCCGATGTTCTCCTGGTTCCTGCACTGGGACCTGCCCGAGCCACGGCTCAGCTGGTGCGAAGAGAACAACCAGTGGAAACCGCTGGTGCATGCCTATCTCGCCAGCATCAGCTTCGTGGACAGCCAGGTGGGACGGATCGTGGAGGCGCTCGACCGCAATGGCTACCGCGACAACACCGTCATCGTGCTGTGGTCGGACCACGGCTACCACCTCGGCGAGAAACAGATCACCGGGAAGAACACGCTCTGGGAACGTTCGACGCGGGTGCCGTTGATCTTCTCCGGACCCGGCATCGACGACGCCACGATCTGCAAGCAGCCGGTCGAACTGCTCGACATCTTTCCGACCCTGAACGAGCTCTGTTCGCTTCCCGCGGTCGGGGGGCTTGAAGGACACAGCCTGGTGCCGCAGTTGAAGAACTCGAAGGCACCGCGGTCGTGGCCGGCCATCACTTCCCACAACCAGGGCAATCACGCGGTTCGCAGCGAACGGTTCCGCTACATCCGCTACGCCGACGGCTCGGAGGAGTTCTACGACATGATCAACGACCCGCAGGAGTGGCACAACCTGATCGACGACGCCACCCACGCGCCGCTCGTGGCCGAACATCGGCAGTGGTTGCCCAAGGTCGACCGTCCGCCCGCGCCCGGCAGCGCGCACCGCGTGCTCACCTACGATCCCGCAACGAAGGAAGCCGTCTGGGAGGGCAGGCCCGTCCGCTTGTCGGAATGGGTGAAGTAGCCGCGACATACGGCTCCCGCGTGAATGTCACCGCGCCCAACGGAACCGCGCCGCATGTCCGCATCTGCCATCGATTCCGGTCCCGCCGGGCGCCTGCTTGAACGCCTGCCACCCAACCTGACGGGCGCCATCTGGGGGTTCGCCGAAGCCACGCTGTTCTTCGTGGTCCCCGACGTATGGCTCACTTTCCTGGCCCGGGACCGTCTGCGGCCGGGAGTGGTGGCTGCTTTCGCCGCACTGGGCGGAGCCATGGTCGGCGGTCTCCTGATGATGCAGCTCGCCGCCGCCCGGCCTGAACCCGTCACCGCCCTGGTGGCGGCGGTTCCCGCGGTCAGCGCGGAGCAGATGACGAACGTGAGCATCCAACTTGAGTCACATGGTGCCCCCGCCATGCTGACGGGTCCGCTTACCGGCACACCATACAAACTCTATGCAACGCTGGCACCCGGAGCCGGCGTGCCCGTCGCGGAGTTCCTTCTCTGGTCGATCCCGGCGCGGCTCGTTCGCTTTCTGCTCGTCACCCTCGTTGCGCACTTCGTTCTACGACTGCTTGTGGCGCGCCGGCTGATTCGCAGCAGGGCAAGATTCCTGGGGATCTTCTGGCTCGGATTCTACGCGATCTTTCTCACCGCGATGCCGTGGTGAAGACGGCCCGTGCAATTGCGGACGCGCCGGTTGCATCCCGACGGTAATCGGTGGCAGACTCCGTCCATCCGAAGGACGCTTCATGACCCAATCCACCTCCACCCCGGCTTCGCGTTCGTCTGACGACGTCATGGATCCGACCGGCATGCTGGAGTCAGGTGCACACCTTCGCGTTTCGCACAGCCTGGGCAAGGTGGACGAGCGGAAGATTGGCGGCGCCATGTTCCGTACCTGGTGCTTTGTGGCGGAGGGCGGCGGTCACGTGGCGCTGGTGCTCCGCTTTGAACGCCATCACTGGGTGCTGCGCCGGAGG
>DNDP01000288.1:3251-3572 GCA_003484235.1 Verrucomicrobiales bacterium | reverse complement strand
GGCGAAGTCCTTGCCGGCTGCATGGGCAGCGAGGACCGCCTCAACTACACCGTGCTCGGCGAACGGGTGAACCTCGCCTCCCGGCTGTGCGACGTCGCCGGCCGCATGGACATCATCCTCGACGACGCCACCCGGGACGCCCTACCAAACACCGCCCAGGCGGAACGCATGGCCGAACTCCGACTGAAGGGGTTCAAGGATCCCATCAAGGCGTACCGCCTCGTTTCGCTAAGGCAACACACCGCCTCAGGTGCGATTGGAAGTAGCGATTGAGGGTGCCGGCGGCCGTTATGAAGCCCGCTGCCAATGGTAAGAACATAC
>DNDP01000288.1:2592-2981 GCA_003484235.1 Verrucomicrobiales bacterium | reverse complement strand
TCTCTGCAACGGTGTTGAATCGAACGAGTCATAGTCGGGCGTAGAGGGTCTTGAGACGGGCCACCGCCAGGCCTTCGGCGAGCCGGTCGCGGAGGGATTGCCGGAGCCAGCGGATGAACTTCACACTCCGCTGCGTGGCGCTGCGCACCAGCAACATCAGCCGTGATGGCGGCGTCCGCTCTCGGCGACACTGGCACAGCATCACTTCCATCCGTTGGGCGCGTCGCCGGTCTTCCACGTCTTGTTCGTAGCCCAGCATCAGGTTGTGCGTGAGGGCAGTCAGCTGCGCCTGCATTTCCCGCGCGGTCAGGCTCGTGCCCCAGGCCTGGGTCTGCCTCAGCATGTTCTCCAGCTCGTCGAACACCTTCGCCACCTCCCAGCGACGGCGA
>DNDP01000288.1:1824-2362 GCA_003484235.1 Verrucomicrobiales bacterium | reverse complement strand
AGAGTTCGACGATCACACCGGCGGGCAGGTCCAGCTGGTTGGGCAGGAATTCAAACACCTCCCCGCCGACCGGTTCCTGGTAGGTGGCCACGCGCAACAACTGGCCCTCCCGCGACCGGACCTTCCAGTCCTGCAGCACCCCGTGGTTGCGCGAATCCTGCCGGTCCGGCGGACCATCCTCCACCCACTCCATGACCATGTTCTCCTTGAGCCGGCTCACGAAATAGATCGCGCACTCCTGGCGGCACCGTTTCCAGAACTTCAAGTCGATGCCCGCCCTGTCATGCACCAACAGCACGCGGGTGCCCCGGGGTACGCCCCGGCGCAGCCCCTTGGGTTTGACCCGCTTGAGGGCGCTCATGTCGTGCTCGTGCAATCCTTCGCCGGTGGCTAAATGGGCCAAAGTGTGGGTGCGCAGATTCAGCCGGTAGAAATGACCCGCCGCCAGCTTCGCGCCTTCGTGCCGGGTATCGTGCGTGGCGCCCCGGTGCCGGTGGCCGTAAGCAGCAAAACAGGCATAGCCCGCCAGCTCGGGGAT
>DNDP01000288.1:1393-1606 GCA_003484235.1 Verrucomicrobiales bacterium | reverse complement strand
TTCAACCGGGGTTCCAGCGCGTCCGCGACGCTCCGGCCGATCTCCCGGACCACCTCTCCCCGGCGCGGGCTGCGCAACGCGGCAAAGCAGTTGCACGAGGTGGGAACTTGCTCAAACCGCGGCCCGTGTTCCTGGAGAAACGCACTCCCACCGAGAGTGGCTTCCAACACCCGCTACACGCCCATGCGCAGCCATTCGTCGTCGGGCAGTTCG
>DNDP01000288.1:507-1194 GCA_003484235.1 Verrucomicrobiales bacterium | reverse complement strand
CCATTCGTCGTCGGGCAGTTCGGGGCAAAGCCACAAGTGTTCGGCCGAGGTCAGTGCCTGGCGGATGGGTTGATAAAATGCGTGGTTCACGCTGGTGTTGGGGGCGGAGGATCTTTGCATTGAGCCAATGTTGTTTGGCCCCGCCCATGCCAAGCCTGCTTGCTCGCTTTCTTCAATGTTCTGCGCGGCTTTTCCGAGCCGGGAAGATCCGGCGACCCTCGCCTGCGCGACGCACGGGAACGTTCTCCCCACCCACGCACGCACCCGTTACCGCTCGACCGTCTTGTCTTTCAGTCAACACCATTCCGGTTGGCGGCGAAACTAGCTGTGGGATGAAATCGAGTACAACTTTGAACTGGGCGGCGCGGCGCTACCCCCGGGCCGCCATCCTCACGGCACTGTGATCAGGAAGAAACGCAACGGGTCGCCGTGGTTGATGAGATTGCTCAGGACCACGTTGCCCCGCGCGTCGAAGAAGCCGGACTGCACGGTGGTCCAGCCCGGCAGCGGCAACGCCACGTTCGTGGAGGTGAGCAGGTCCCAGGGGTCGCCCGGCGATCCGCCGGTGACATTGAAGACCAGGTTCGTAGCCGACTCGGTCGCGACCACGATGAATGGCTCGGAGAGGGCCAGTTGCCGTTCATACGCGCCCATGTCCACCGTGCCGCCGCGAATGCGCGGGTTGCC
>DNDP01000288.1:0-260 GCA_003484235.1 Verrucomicrobiales bacterium | reverse complement strand
GTCAGCTGAGCCAACGACCGCAGCATTGTTTCCCAAGTCCAGGCACGGTGAGTTGGCACGCAGATGGAAATTGCCGGCCACCCTGTCCACGAACAGCGGATCGGTGGCGATGTTGCCCGCGCCAGTGCCCGGCAGTGGCGTGGTGCAGGAATGGTCGAAGCTGGAACCAAAATGGTTGGCGTTGGGTCCGTCGGAGGAAAAATTGACCTCGTTGAAACGGACGATACAATTCGTCAGGGCGCTGCACGGTCACCGGGAAT
>DNDP01000396.1:1540-6316 GCA_003484235.1 Verrucomicrobiales bacterium | reverse complement strand
CGGGTCATGCTGAAGGCCGCGATTTTCGCGCCCTTCCACTTGCGCTTGGCCGCCTGCTTGAAGAACTCCATGTCCTTCGGGTTCGAGCCCGGCCAGCCGCCCTCGATGTAGTGAATCCCGAACGCATCGAGCTTTTCCGCGATGCGAATCTTGTCCGTCGCGGAGAAGTTGATGCCTTCGCCCTGCGATCCATCCCGCAGGGTGGTGTCGTAGATTTCGACGTCGGGTTTCACTTTTTTCATGAGTCAATGCCCGGCGGGCCGACGAACCGGTCCTTCGGGAACGGGTTTTCTACGGGAGCCGCAGGGTGAATTAAAGCCTCAAAAAGCGCCTTCAACCGGGAGGACGTTGAGGTCCCGGTCGGGGGCCGGGTTCCTCGCTGCCTTACCGATCGGCATTCCGTGTCGCCGTGACCTTGACCTCTCGGGCCGCGTGATCCGCCCAGTAAACGACTGCCAGCATGCTTACGATTCTGACCTGGTGGGGCCGCTGGTCGGCGTCGCGAAGTTCATAGTCTCCAGTTTGAAACGGATCGATCTCCAGCGATTCAAGGAACCGAAAAACCCGTTCGCGATCGGAACGGCTGCAGGTCCCGAGCAGTTCAAGCACCTCTCGGCGCAGGCAAATCGAGTATCGGTCGACGTCACCGCTGGGTGGACAGCCGTTTGCGCGCCTCTTCCAAAGTCACCCACTTGTCGGGATCTTGGTCCTTGGCCCGGCGCGACAATTCGGCTGCGTCCACCCCCTCCTGTTGGAAGGCAAGTGCAGAGAGGAAAGCCATCAGCTTCCGTTGAGCGCCGGCATCCCAGCTGGCGACCTCTTTCTGGACTTCGGCCAATGTCATGTGGTGAAGCTGGTTGAGCCGGGGGCTGAAAACAAGTCCCCGCGCGGCTGTGACTGGACTCACAATCGGGCGCTCTTGGTGCGGACGACTGCGCGATTTGATCGCGATCCAACTCTTAATTAAACTTGTTCTTCCGGTAGGCCCCCATCTCCGGCGCGTCGGGGTTTACTTCGGGGCCGAAGTAGCGGAGGCAGACGAGGGGCTCGGTCTCGCTCAGGTTCTCGAAGGTCACGCCGTTCTTGGCGCCGTCCTCGGTGCAGAAGTATTCGTCCTCGGTCAGTTCGTGGAAGCGGATGAGCTTCGGGCTGTTGATCGGCAGGCCGTTGATCGCGCCCTTGCCCTGCACGCAGATCAGTCCGTAGGCGCCGGTGTCCCAGATCATGCATTTCACGCCGGGATCCACCGTCAGCTCCTTGGCGGTGAAGAGCTGCTCGCCGTCGATCTTGCCATAGACGATCCAGCGATCCACGTAGCCTTCCTTGCGCGTGTCGGCGACCGGGACGGGCTCGAGGTAGTGGTTGTCCTTGAAGTTGGGATCGACGTTTTTCTCCCAGTTGAGCTGGTTGACGATGAAATCGAGGTCCTTGTGCTTGTTCTTGGGCATGTCCTTCACGAGCAGGCTCCACGGAACGGCCCGGCCTTCCACGAGGTTCTGATACATGCCGAAGACGTCGCTGCCCCACTGCGGCTCGTAGGTGCAGAGGCTGCCGGGCGCGTGGAGAACGCACGGATCGATGAGCCAGCCGGTGCCGGGTTTCAGGCGGTAGGCCTTGGAGAGGTCGAGGATGCCGTTGTCGCCTTTGTTCCAATTCTCCAGGCATTTGCGGACCTGGGCCTTCGTGGTGCCCGGTTCCAATCCCATGAACGTGTAGGGAAAGTTGTTGCCGACGTTGTTGTGCTGGGGCGGGAAGTAATACGACTCCGGCTTGCCCTCCTGGCCGACCAGCTTCGCCTGCTTGGCGCTCTGGTGCATGTGATGCGGGATCGGCCCCATGTTGTCGAAGAACTTCGAGTAAACCGGCCACTTGCCGTACTTCTTCCAGATCGACTTTCCGACGAGCGTCGAGCCGCAGTCCGCCACCGCCTGTTTCAGGGTGAACCGTTCCTTGCCCACGACGCAGTAGCTCAATCCCTCGTCGGCCGCCCGCCCCTCGTTGGCCGTGACCGTCGTCGAGGCAAACCATCGCTCGTCAATGCCGCCCCGGTTCAGCCCGTAGGCGTAGGTGTCGTCCGGGTGAAGCTTGATGCGCAGGCCGGGCTGGAGGAATGAGCGGGGCACCCAGTTCGGCGCGAGGCGGAGCAGGCCGCCGGTGCGCGAGAGCTCGGCCTCGACCTTGGCCTTGGTGTTCTTTTTGACGGTTTTGAGCTGGGAAACGGTGTTCATCGTGTTGATTGGAGGGTTGATTGGTTCCTCGATGGCAGATCAGAACGCGGCGATCGGGCGATTGGGGATGCCGCCAGCGGCGCAGGTGACCTGCCCGGGAAGAATTCCGACTGCGGTGATCATGTGGTTCCCGGAAAGGCTATCGGGGACCAATCCACGGCGGCAAGACCGATCTGGTTGCGGTACCGCATTTCCGGCCCGTTCGGCGGACTTGTCCGCCCGTCAATGGGTGCCGAAATCCACTTCCAGCACCTCGTAGCCCGAATCGCGCAATCCCAGCTTGAGATACGCCTGCTGGGCGACGCGGTTCTCGCGCTCCATGTAAAGCCGGATGCCGCAACAGTCCTCCGCCGCCCGTGCCAGCGCCTCGATATGTGCAAACAACGCCCGGAAAACGCCCCTGGCCCGATGGCCCGGATGCACATAGACGCTCTGCAGCCACCAGAAATTGCCGTTCCGCCAGTCGCTCCACTCGTAGGTGAAGGCCGTCTGGCCGACGACTGCGCCTTCCAGTTGGGCCACGAAGTAGCGACCGCGGGCCGGCACGGCGATGAAGTTGTGCACGCCCAGCAGCACCGTCGGCCGGTCCAGTTCCCGGCCCTCGGTTTCCCGGGCGATGGCCAGGTTGAAATCTGCGATGACGGAAACGTCCTCGATGGAGGCCTCGCGGATGTGGAAAGCAGGATGGCTCATGGCGCTCGGAAACAGGTGGGCAGATTGACCGGCGGGCAGACCGGGGAGGAGATGGTGGACGCTGCAGGTTTCGAACCTGCGACCCCTACCGTGTGAAGGTAATGCTCTACCACTGAGCTAAGCGTCCACCGGGGCCGTTGGGCGGGGCGCAATGTAGGAAGCCACGGGAACCAGCGCAAGGGATTTTCTGGGGTGCGCTCCGGTCTATTCCCTACCGCGGAACTCGTCCATCAACCGGAGAATCTCCTCCCGAATCTCGAACAGTTCACGCCGGTGGACATCGCACGACGGCGGGGGCAGCAGTTCCCGCTGCGCAACCAGCTCCAGCGCGTTCTGGGTGTTGTGGAGGTGGGACAGGGCCCGCTTCAAGGTGGCCACGACCATCGCCCCGTCGCGCAGGTGTCGGCCGAAGCCCAGGCTGTTCAGGGCGCCGGCGAGGCGGCCGACGGTCATTTGATACTCCTCCATCAACTTCTGAAGTTCGGGCGATTCGTTGACGCCGCCCGCCACCCCGCGGTCCGTCACCTCCTGCCACAGGCGGAGGGCGCACTCCATCGCCCGATGCTGGAGCGGATGGACGATTCCCCCGTCGGACCGCCGGATCCAGTCAACCCCCTCGGTCTCCGGGCTGGGTTGGGACAGATCGCCTTCGATTTGGTGGTCGACCTGGCCGAGGTCGGGTGAAGCGAGCCAGCCTTCTTCTTCATCCGTGTCTTCGCCGCCGCCGTCTGCGGTCCAGCCCATTTCCTCGGCGATGAGTTCCTCGGCTTCGGGCGAGTCGCCATACTTGTCCAACAGCTCGAGGTACTTGTCCGTGCGGGCGTCCGACTCCTTCAGCAGGCGTTCGTAGTCGAACTCGTTCCAGTCCTTGTCCTCAACCGGCTCGGGCTGGCTCGATTCGATCGCCTGCGAAAGCTTTTCCATGAAGCCGGCAAATCCGGCCGCGGCATCCTCCGCCCGGCGGGCCTCATCCTCCGGCGTCAGGCGCCAGTCGGGGGTGGATACCTCGGTGATCCAGTCGACCCCTTCGATGACGACCCGTCCGTTGAACTCGCTGAACCATTCGAGGTAAAGGCAGTTGCCCATGTGCTCGGGCGGGTTCAGGCCGGCTTTGCGCTGAAGATAGAACTCCTCGATCGGGAGGTCGGGCACCCGGACCTTTCGCGAGGCAGTCATGTCTCCGGCGGTGCCAATCTGCTGGGAATGCAGCAGCGCATCAGTCCGCAGCGGCGCGGGCACGCCCGGGTTGCGGAACTGGAGGAAACAGCCGGCGAGGTCGGGGTGGCAGTTGCCGTGCAGTTCCAGCCGCACCGGCTCGTCGAGTCCGCGCAGCCAGATGTTGCCGGTGACGACGTTTTTGACGCGGTTGTCGATCTCCCCACGGATCACGCTGTCAGTGATGCGCCAGGCCATGGCTGAGAAGTAGGCGATCTCCCAAAAAATTTCACTCCCGAAATGCAGGCAACCGGCGCCTGCGGCCAACCGCTCTCACCGTCCCGTCGCCGGCGGCTGGCTCTCCACGCCGGAGCGGCTCAGATAATACACGGCAAACGTCGCCAGCCAGTGCTCCCCTTCGTAGTGGCCGCTGAAGACGTATTTCAACCCCTCGTCGGCGTGGGCAGTCATGGATTTCTCAAGAGTCCGTCGCCGCCGATCCCCAAGCGGGAGCACCGAGGCGACGCCCTGCATCGTCCAGGCCCGGCTCAGATTGAGCCCCACCAGGTGGACGATCTGCGGGTCGGTAAGGTCGCTGACCACCGCGGGCGTGCCCCACGAGCCGGGGCGGTTGCGGCGCAGTCCGGGTGCAAAACCGTCGAGCCAGCGCGAGAACTCGTCCACCGACAGCACCCGCCGC
>DNDP01000396.1:534-1298 GCA_003484235.1 Verrucomicrobiales bacterium | reverse complement strand
TCGTCCGGCGACAGCACCCGCCGCATCAGGTCGGCGACATTCAGGCCGGCGGAAAAGAAGTCCTGTCCGGATGGTTCGAAATCAATCGGGTAATCCCGGTCCTCGAGGTAGTAGTCCCGCGCCCGGGCCGTCACGAGGGACTCCAGCTCCAAATCCTTCACGGTCCGGGCGTAGTCGAGAATCTGTCCCAGCGCGAACGCCGTGTCCGGGTGAACTCCGGTCCGCACCGGATAGGTCAGCCGGGGCAGATACTCTTTCGTCAAGACGACTAGTTTTTCCTCCAGCGGAGTGAAGGCGTCCCGCCACGCCGCCGCCTGAGGATCCTCCCAGCCATGCAACTCGGCCGCAAGCCGGAGCGCCCAGGCCCAGCCGTACATCCGCTCGAAACTGCGGTTCGCCTTCCGGTCAAAGTAGGCGGCTTCGACCGCCATGTTCCCGGGCGTGAGATGAGCCGAAAGCTGTGCGCGGATCTCGGCGGCGTTCCTGATCTGGGGAAACAGCTTCAGCAGCCGGATGAGCATCCAGTGTCCATGCACGGAGGAGTGCCAGTCGTAGGCGCCGTAGAAGGCCGGGTGCATCTGGCGCGGGGACATGATGTCCTCCGGTCCCGTCAGCACCTCGCCCGGTTTGTTTGGATACTCGCGGTCGATACCGGCGAGCACGAGGTCGGCGAACCGGGCGGCGAATGCCGCATCCAGCCCGGGTGCCGGCCCGGTCGTTTGGGTCTGACCGGCAGCCACGCTGACACCAAGAACAATCAAGGC
>DNDP01000396.1:0-362 GCA_003484235.1 Verrucomicrobiales bacterium | reverse complement strand
GGCGAGGCCGGCCATGCGTTGGAGGGTGGTCATGCCCGGATCATGACCGGGCGCCAACGTCTGGCAACCGTTTCGAAGGCTGCAGGCGGCTTCAGACGCGCGACAGGGCGCAGCAGCCGGAAGTGTCATTAGGCTGGGACGTCGTAGGTCGTGATCTCCAGCTGATGGCCGTCGGGGTCCCGGAAGTAGATCGACTGGGAGACTTCGTGATCCTGAAACGCAAAGGCAACGCCGGCCTGCCGCAACTGCTCCTGAGCCTCCAGGAATTCGATCCGGTTCGGGGCACGAAAGGCCAGGTGGCAGAACCGCGGGCCGGACGATTCCATAGCCCGTGAGCGATCCTTCGCGGGAAACAACGCGAT
>DNDP01000283.1:6464-7579 GCA_003484235.1 Verrucomicrobiales bacterium | reverse complement strand
ATCAGCCGGAACACGGGGTCATCGAGCGTCCAGGTGTAGTGCCCGGCGATGCTGGCGAAGACGCGGCCCCTGCCCCGCTCGAAGGTCCACATCATCGGCCGGTCTTCGCCGTCCACGTTGGCGGCATTGGCGAGGACGTGAATCTGCGATCGATCGCCGATCATCGGCCAGTAGGGTTCGTCCAGGAAGTAAAGTTCCCCGGGCAGACCGGCCAGGATCGGGTGCGTGCTGTCGATGAACTTCAGATCGAACGGCATGTGCCGGTACTTCACCGTGCCCGGTTGCGCGGCGAGGCCGATCCGCTGGGCGAGCTTCTTCGGAGCGACGTTCTCAATGGTCGCCGAGTGGAGCACCACGATGCCGCCGCCGCGTTCTTGAAAGGCGTCGAGCTGGGCATACTTTGCGTCGTCCCACGCGCGGTTCCAGTAGTAGAAGATCAGGGCATCGGATTTGGCGAACTGCTCCTCGGTCGGCCAGAGCCAGGCGTCCTCGACGGTCGCGTTCTCCGCCTGCGCCAGCAACGGATGCCATGCCTTCTGCCACGACGGGTAATCATGCTGACCGGGCCCATGATCCTGCTTTGACGCGACCAGCACCACGCGGAGCGGCCGGTTCCCCGCCGCCTTGCTGGTTTCTCCGCGCGCCACGCTCGTCGGGTCAGAACCTGGCGCGCTCACGATCCGCCACGCCTCGGCCTTGTCGCGCTTCGGCGGCTCGTGCAGGAGAAACGTCAGCAGGTCGTTGATCTGCGCCTCATTCAATCCCTCGAGCAGACCGGACGGCATCAGGGAGACTCCCGAGGGCTGCATCTCGGCGACCTCGGTGGGCGGCGCAGTCGTTTCCACGCCGGTGGCGGTCGTGATCTTCAACCGGTTGTTTCCCTGGTGCCGCACGAAGCCGGTGTGCTCGTCGCCATTCCGCAACCGGACGTTGTAGCCCACGTAGTCCGGATTGATGGTGGCATTCGGCTCGGTGATGTCGCGCAGCACCGACGCCGCGTCACGGGAGGTCAAATTGCTCAGGTCCGGCCCGTGTCCCGCGCCTTCGCCCCGGATGCGGTGACACGCGGCACATTGATGCTTTTGGCTGAAAAACAATCCACGACCGGTCTCGTA
>DNDP01000283.1:5820-6207 GCA_003484235.1 Verrucomicrobiales bacterium | reverse complement strand
TCACCGGCAGGTCGCGTGCTGCCCGACGTTTCCGCAGCCGCCAGAACGACAGCCTTTGGCTCCCAGCCCGGAAACGCGGCTGACGACAGATCATACTCCAAATCAACCCGCGCACCTGGCCCTGACGAACCCCGGATCTTGATGCCGTCCACGGTCAGCGCGTGGCGCGTGCGCTGTACATGCGGGGCGGTGGTCACCACTAGATTGGTCCCGCCATCGGCGAGCCGCCAACCGGTGCTGGCAAGGCGTGCGCGTGGGGCTGCTTCCTGTCGGGCGACGATGGCGTAAGGCGGTTTGAGCACCTCCAGCCGGTCCGCGGCGCTCACGGCGTTGCCAAATTCAATCTCGCGTCCGGCATTGGCTGTGACGACCGCTTCATCCAGCGCC
>DNDP01000283.1:5293-5615 GCA_003484235.1 Verrucomicrobiales bacterium | reverse complement strand
GACGACCGCTTCATCCAGCGCCCGGTCAAACTTGAAATGAACCTCGTTCGGGGAAATCGCCGCCACCTCGACCGGCTGCGGCGCTTCACGGTCCGTGTAGCGGATGCGGAAGATCTTCCCCTCACCGTTCGGCCCCGTGCCCCAATCAGGCAACCCGCTGTGACAGCTCACGTAGAGATCGCCCTTCGGTGAGATCGCGACATCCGTCGTCAGCATCGAAAGCCGCGCGATGAGAAACTCGTTGCCGACGTAGCCGTGCTCGGTCTTGACGAGACGCACGCGCCACAGCTTGCCTCGCGATTCGCCGGTGACGATGGCGTCG
>DNDP01000283.1:477-5085 GCA_003484235.1 Verrucomicrobiales bacterium | reverse complement strand
GGTAGGGCGAGGCTCCTGCCGAGCCCTGACTTCCGGATTGAGATGGGGCTCGGCGGGAGCCTCGCCCTACCGGATTGACGGGGTCTCGCGGTTCGTTGAACACAAAACCGCAGGTGCTCTGATGCTGCGGACCGAAGCCGACCACCGGCGGTTCGCTGACCAGATCTGGCAGCCACTTCTCGTGCGGCGGCGGAAAGCCATAGTGACGGCCCGGCACGATGTGGTTCAGCTCGTCGAGGGGATTGCCATTGGGCATCCAGGTCTCGCCCTCCTGATCGGTCATGAACAGGTCGCCCGCTTGGTTGAAGGCGAACTGGTAGGGCACGCGCACGCCGGTGGCGATCGTTTCGAGCTGACGCGTTTGGGCGTTCCACTTCTGCACGCTGCCGCGCATGCCGTTCGGATCGTAGAGTGACACCTGCTCTTCCGGATCAGCCGGGATCGGGCGCCTCAACTTACTCAGCAACGCCCGGTCAGCGTCGGTCAAATCCTTCACCTTCTTCAAGCGATACGCGTTGGCGTAGTTCGCCGTCAGCAGGCCGAAGTAAAGATTCCCCTCGGCATCCATCGTGACACCGGTCGCGTCGACGTTGCCCGACGCGACGTCCTTGTCCGGCCAGCCGCTCGCGACGACTTCCTCGGTTTCGGCGACACCATCACCATCGAGGTCGCGCAGCAGCGACACCTTGCCGCTGGATGACACGAACAACCCGTGGGTGGACCAGCACATGCCAACCGGCACGGTGAACGGCGCCTTGTCCCACCAGACCGACGCGGAGTCCTCCATGCCGTCGCCGTCGGTGTCGCGGAGCTGCCAGACCTTGCCGTTGTAGCCAAGAGCGGTCAGCGAACCGTCCGGCGCGAAGCGGAGGTTGTTCAGGTTGGGCAGCTTCACCGGCACCTCTTCGACGGTGAAACCGGGGATGAGCATGTGAACTTCAGCGGGGCCTGCGGCCCGAAGAACCAAGCTCAAATGTCCAACGACAAAAGAAGCTCCAAGGATCAATCTCCAATAGGAAAAGAGGCGGGCGGATGGCATACGCAGTTTGGATTGGCAGCTGGTGGTTTTCGGGAGCTTGGACGTTGAAGATTGATCCTTCAACAGCGTATTCGCCCGACCGCACGCTACGACAGGAATGTCACCCTGCCCAAGAACCGGGGCACCTCCTCTCGCCGTCCCTCTCCTCCATTCGGAATGGAGGAGAGGGTGTCCGAAGGACAGGAGAGGAGGCGCTCAAAGTTCAGGGGATCAAAGCGCGAAATTCCATTTGGGAGAAATCTCCTTTCACACCAGCCACTCCTTCATCACGTGACCATGGACGTCGGTCAGGCGCATGTCGCGGCCGCTGAAGCGGACGGTCAGCCGTTCGTGATCAATGCCGAGCAGGTGGAGCATCGTGGCGTGCAGGTCAAAAATCTCGACGCGGTCGGCCACGACTTTGTAGCCGAAATCGTCTGTGACGCCGTGAGTGATGCCCCCCTTGATGCCGCCGCCGGCCAGCCACATCGAAAACGCGAACGGATTGTGATCGCGGCCGTCCTTGCCCTGTGAGAAGGGCGTGCGTCCGAATTCGCCGCCCCAGATGACCAGCGTCTCGTCAAGCAGCCCGCGGCCCTTGAGGTCCTTGAGCAACGCACCGATCGGTTGATCGACCGCGCGGGCGTTGTTGTTGTGCCCTTCCTTCAGCTTGGAGTGCTGGTCCCAGCGATCGCCACCGACCTGCGGGCACGTCAACTCGATGAACCGCACGCCGCGCTCGACCAACCGCCGCGCGGTCAGACACTGGCGTGCGTAAATGCGGGTCGGTTCGTAGGCATGATCAAAGCCGTACATCCGCTTCGTCGCCTCGGTCTCGCCGCGGAGGTCCATCAATTCCGGCACGGCCGACTGCATGCGAAAGGCGAGTTCGTAGTTGGCG
Source organism: Verrucomicrobiales bacterium (assembly GCA_003484235.1). Lineage (GTDB taxonomy): Bacteria > Verrucomicrobiota > Verrucomicrobiia > Limisphaerales > RI-55 > RI-55. Next base: position 3,166 of record DNDP01000283.1, on the reverse strand, counting down.
ATCGCGGACTCGACGGCGTCCGAGCTGCCGAGGTTGCCCTTCGAGGCGGCATCCAGTTTCGCCAGCAACGAAAGCTTGCCGCGCTGGAGTTGGGGATCGGCTTCGAGCGGTTGGATGTTCGCCACCGGCGGATCGCCGGCCTTGAAGATCGAGCCCTGATAGGTCGCCGGTAGAAAACCGCTGCCGAAGTTCGGCAAGCCACCCGGCGGAATCAGCCCGCCGTTCAGGACGACGAACCCGGGAAAGTTCTGATTCTCGGTGCCGAGGCCGTAGCTCACCCAGGAGCCGGCGCTGGGACGACCCGCCAGTCCGAGCCCGGTGTGGAGGAAGTAATTCGCATTCGTGTGCTCGCTGAATTCGCTGACCATCGAGCGGACCACGCACAGGTCGTCCGCAGACTGCGCGACGTGCGGAAACAGGCTGCTGATCTCGAGTCCGCTCTGACCGTGCTTCCTGAACTCCCAAGGCCCGGCGAGGGTGTTGCCGTTGTCGTTGAACTGCGTCGGCTCCATTTTCATCGGGAACGGTTTCCCGTGATACTCGGCGAGCTTCGGCTTGGGATCGAAGGTGTCCATCTGCGCCGGGCCGCCGTCCATGTAGAGGAAGATGACGTTCTTCGCGCGCGGCGCGTGATGCGGCCGACGCGGCACCAAAGGCGAACCGCCCGTTGGCAGCGAGCCGAGGGCATTCTGCTGGCCGAACATCGCCATGAACGCGACCGAGCCGAAGCCCTGCGCGCAGCGGGCGAGCATGTCGCGGCGGTTCAACGGACTGGGATGGAAATGATTGCAGTGGGCCATGCGAAAATCGTCAATGCGGCGTCTCGGCCTTCTGATTCTGTCGATCCACCGTGATGCGCGTGATCATCAGGGCGGAAATGACATCGTGCTGGTCATCGTCCCCAAAAACAATCACCCGCCCCCCGGCCGGTCCAACGGCAATGTGATCCACGGCTGGGACGCGCAGTTGCCCACCGTCAGCCAGATGAATGGTAAATGGAATGAATGGAACTGCGGCCACAAGCTTGCGGATGTCGGTTGTCATAACTTGTAACGAGGATGCCTCCCCAAGGCGTCCGGCGCAAGTGGCGGACGAAGCTGGAGATTCAAGCAACAGAGGAACAAGCCAAAGCCCTCCGCACAGCGCGCAAGCATCACGCGGCGGTTCAACGGTCGGGGATGGAAGTTTTGGCAGTGCATAATTTGCTAGTTCTGGGCCTGACCTGGGCTGGATGATGACGGTTCACGCTTCAAGCGAAAACTCATCGGCCAACCATCCTTGACGTCGCGAGTTTCGGATGCAAAGCCTGCGAGGCTGGCTGACACTTTCCCGTTGGCCCACTCGGTGCCTTCGCTGGCCGGAAAGCCCGTAAGCAAAACCTTGCCCTGCTGGTCGGTTGTTGCCGTTCTCAAAGGCTTTCCGGGCAATGCCAATGTCACCGAAACACCGCCGAGCGGCCACCCATCTTCGTCATGAGCCTTCACATGACCGAACTCAAGGCTGTGCATGGGAATGGAACAGCGTGGATAATCCAAAACCCGGCCCAAAACGTAAGTCCCTCCTTCAGGACACACTGGACGTTCTTTGAAGTATCCGCTTGGCGCGACCAAATCCTCCAATGTAAGAATCGCGTTGGTGTCCCCTCCATGGTCGCTGCTCCACATAAGTTGTGCCCCGTGAACCTGCCTCAATTTGTTGTTGCAACTCTCGTAAGCAGACTTTGCCCAACGGTAGATTCCGGGAGGGACTAGAAACACCCAGCACAAAACAGCTGCACCTGCTATTGTGATCGCCATCGGCCACACCGCCCAGACTCTTCGTTGACTCTTCGTCGTCATGCTCAATTTATCTACACAAACAACTGCGAGTTGCACAGGAAGGGTTGCGAGCAAGCCTGCTTTGATGAATTCCAACGGGATTCCAGCTCCCAGCCCAGGGTAGCGCCACTGGCGCTACCCTGGGAACCCGGCCATAAAACGTTTCTACCCCAACGGGGTTGCAGGACAGCAACCGCAAGACCTCAATCCAACCCCTTCAGGGTTGGCCGATTTGGGCCGCCGTTTCCCAGGGTTGGCCCGACTACGTCGGGCCAACCCTGGGCTGAAGGATAGAATCCCATTGGGATTCGGCATACGGACATGTGTGAGTCACAGTTCATCTCAACACTCAATTCACAAACACAAACTCCTTCGTGTTGAACAGGACGTGGCACAGGTCGGCCCACGCTTCAGCCGATGGCAGCGTGGCCGGCGCGCCGAGAAACTCCAGAGCCGCCGTCAGTTCGTGCGCCGACGGCTCGCGTTGCAGGGCCTGGGCGTAAAGCCAGCGAATGCGCGGCTCCGGCTGCTTGTCCGGGAATGCCTTTTCCATCCGCTCCGCGAATTGCTTCGCCTGCTGTTGCACGAACGGATCGTTCATCAGGATCAACGCCTGCGCCGGCACGTTCGAGCGGGCGCGACGGCCGAACGTCTGAGCAGCCTGCGGCGTGTCGAACGCCAGCATCATCGGCGACATGAAATTGCGGCGCACCTCGAGGTAGATGCTGCGGCGGCCGTCGCCGTCGAGCGGACCACTCTTGCCCGGCCGCCCGCGACCGGTCATGAAATCGGTCAGGTGCGTCGGCACCGACGGGCCGTACATCGTGGGATCGAGCCGACCGGACACGGCGAGAATGCTGTCGCGGATCGCC
>DNDP01000283.1:0-235 GCA_003484235.1 Verrucomicrobiales bacterium | reverse complement strand
AGAATGCTGTCGCGGATCGCCTCGCCCTCAAGCCGGCGGACGCTCCACTTGTGCAGGAGAACATTCTCCGGATCGGCGGCGGTGAACCGCTCGTCGGTGATCGCGGATTGCTGCCAGGTGCTCGACGTCACGAGCATGCGAATCAATTTCTTCGTGGACCATTCGCCTTCGGTCACGAACCAGTGGGCCAGCCAGTCGAGCAGCTCCGGATGGGAAGGATCGTCGCCGAGCACCC
>DNDP01000284.1:4423-22802 GCA_003484235.1 Verrucomicrobiales bacterium | reverse complement strand
CGATCGCCAGCACCTCGATCGGCGTGCCGCCGTCGGGATCCTGCACGTAGTAGTACAGCTCGTCGGTGATCGCGAAGATCGCCGGCACATTCTTCACCAGCGGATGATCCGGCTGCGTCACCTTCACCTCGAACTCGCCCAGCCGGTCGTGACCGCGCGAACCGCCGCCGGCCAGCACCTTGTTGAATTCCGGCCAGTCCTTCCAGTTGTACCACAGGCCCGGGTGCAGCAGCACCAGTCCCCTGCCCGCCTCGACATGCGCGAAGATCGCCTCGCGGACAGCCGGGTCGGGGAACGCCTTGTTCGCGCTGAGGAGAATGACGTCGGCCTCCTTCACCAGCGACACCGTGACATCCTGTGGCTCGAAATAGCGCGGGCTGTATTTGCCGGTCTCACGCAGCACGCTGCTGTCGTAGTCGTTGAACCACTTCTCGTAGTCGTGCGAGGCACCGCCGCCGATCAACAACGCCTTGACCCCGGCACCCCAGGATCCGGCGGCAGCCGGGGCGCTTGCCCCCGCGGCGGAAGCGGATCGCTGCACGGAACCGTCGGCCTTCTCCACGGTGATGCCGACAAAGGTCGGAGCGATCTCGTTGTTGAAGCTGCTCAAGGTGATGCGCTCGATCTTCGCCGTGCGCCCGAGGTCCTTGCTGAAGTAACGGACCTGACCGCCGTTGACGAGATCGGCCACGGGTTTCGATCCGGGCACGTCCGAGTTGTTGATGTAGTCCGCATATTCGACGCCGTTCTTGAACGTCATCTCTTCGCTGCCGCCACCCGTGTAGTGGACCGTCACCTTGACCACCGGCTTGCCGTGGAGGCGGTCGCCGTCATAGGGCCAGGCCCAGCCGCCGATGCCGCTGAGGAAATGAATGCGGTTCGCCTCGGCGTTCACCGGGATGTTGATCTCCTCCGGATAGCCGGGCGCCATGCCGAAGCGGCCCTTCAGCGTCACGAGGTTGCGCCCGCCGGAAACGCGTTTCGGGTCGAGCACATCGAACGGCACATCGCCGACCTGGATCGTGCCGAAGCGCTTCAACTTCACGCTCTCGCCGCGCGATTCCCTGCTGGCGTAGATGCCCTCGGTGGAACTGCCGTTGGCGACCTCGCGCAGGTCGAGGATGCGGAAGCGCCTGGTGTCGGCCGTCATGAACGCCAGCAAGTCACGCAGGCCCTCGGCGCCGAGCGATTCGAACCCCTCGGGCATCAACGAACGCCCGGTGTTGCGCCGGTCCTTGATGTTGCTCTTGGCGATCTCGACTTCGCCGGCCGCGTTGCGGAGGGCGACCATCGTATTGTTCTCGCGCGTCACCACGCCGTCGTAGATCTCGCCGTCCCTGGTCTCGACGCTCCACGCGACGAACGAAAGATCGACCTCGCGGTTCGGATCAAGGATGTGGCCGAGCAGCTCGGCCGGTCCGTGCGCGCCCATGCCGGTCAATGGCGGGCCCACCAGATTGCCGAGTTCACCGAATTGATGGCAGGTCGCGCACGCGGCGACGTAGAGCGCCTTGCCCTGCTCGACGTTGCCCGGCTTCTCGACCTCGGGCACGAGGTTCGCGACCAACTGCGCCTTCTCCTTCGCGACCGGTCCGCGCAACTGGTCAATCACGACGTTCGCACGCGCGGCCACACCGGCGTCGGGATGAATGCGCAGGCGATGGATGTTGGCCGGCCCAAGCGTGTCGGGATTGATCTTGCCGGACTCGAGCGCGCCCAGCAACGCGAGCGACCACGAACTGCGCTTGAGCAGCTGGTTCAACGCGGCGCCCTGAAGCTCGCCGATGAGCTTCGGGTAGGCGTTGATCAACTGTGTTGCCGCCGCGTCGTCCGCGATTCCGCCCAAAGCTTCGATTGCGCCGGCCTGCAGATCCTTGGAGGCCGTGCTGCCGAGCAACGCCCCCACACTGGTTACGCCTTCGGGCGCCACGGACCGGGCGCCCAGCAACGCGCTGGCGACCTTGAGCCGGCTGGCGTCCGAGCTGGACGCATCCGCCAGGGCTCGGGTCAGGCGGTTGACCTGTTCCTTGATCGGGCCCGCGAGCGAATCCCCGCCCCAGCTCACCGCCAGCGGCAACGCGGCGGCTGCGACTCCGAAATTGGACGAGCCGAGCAGTTTGGTGAGCGCGCCCTGGAGTTCACCGCTGGCAGCCGGTTTGGTGTCGGGCTTCAACCCGGCGGCCAGGCTCTCCAACGCGGCCTGCTTGGCGGCGTCCTGCGAGGACGGCCGGTTCGCCAGCGAGATTACGAGCCTGGCAAGTTCGCCGGCATCGGATGAAGCGCCGAGCAGGGCCGTCAACTGGCCGATGAGTTCGTTGTTCACCGGCGACGCGGCCAGCGCGGCATCGAGCACGGCGGTCGGCGACCTGGCGGCCGCGGCGAAGAATGCCGAGCGCGACCAGTTGTCGCCAAGCTGCGGATAGACCTGCACGAGCGCCTGGGCGACCTCGGGGGAGACATCGGCGGCACCGAGCGCCTTGAGCGCCTCGAGGCGGACGCGCGGGTCGGCGTCGTTCAACGACTTCACCACGGCGCGTTTGGCGGCATCGCCGCTGCCCAAGCCGGCGGCAGCGATCATCATCACGTTCTTCCGAATCGCGCCGTGACTGTCCGCCGCCGCGGCGGCTTCCGTCTCGGCATCCAGTTCGCCCAGATGCGCGAGCGCCCACAGGGCCGCGACGCGGGATTCAGCCGGCTTGCCGGACCGCACCAACTGCTTCAACTCACCGGCCGAACGCGTGGCGTTCTGCTCCGCGAGCAATCGTACGGCCGTCATGCGCGTATGGCGGTTGGCCGACTCCAGCGCTCTCACGAGATCCGCGGTCGAGGCTTTGGCGAGGTTCGGCACCGGCGTCGGCTTGGCCTGCCGGTGGTCGATGCGATAGACGCGGCCGTAGTAGTGATCGCGATCGGGACGGATCGCGGCGTTGCGCGGGCCGTGCTTGGGGCCGCGGGTGTCGTTGTGGATGACCGCCTGGTTGTAGAAGTCGATCAGGTAAACGGCGCCGTCCGGTCCGACACGCACTTCAATCGGCCGGAACCAGTAGTCCTTGCCGGTGATGAACTCGGTCTCCTCGCGGTCGGCCGCCTTGTGCGAGGTGAACGTCACGCCGGCCGGTTCCACGATCTGGTGATGGACCAGGTTGATCGTCGGCTCAGTGGTGAAGTAGTCGTAATTCCATTTCTCGGGCCACGCGCCACCATCGTAAATGACCGTGCCAGCCGCGGCAGTGAACCGGCCCACCTGATCAATCTGCACGTACGGCAACTGCTCGTACGCGATCGGCGGGTAGGTCTTGATGCTCTTCGACACGACCTGATAGCTCGCCGTGCCCGGCACGCGGCCGCGGCCGAGGACGTTCTCGCTGACGACGGTGTGCATCAGCAAATCGCCGCTGGTCGGCTGTGTCCAGAACACCTCGTTGTCCCAGCTGATCTGGAGGCCCCAGGTGTTGCCGCCCTTGGAGGAATATTGTTCGATCGCCGAGCCATCGGGCTTGAACCGGACCACACCGGAGCCGATCGAGCCGAAGTCCTTTCGGCCGTCGCCGCTCATCACGTGCTGGCTGCCGCTGTAGCCGTGCGTCCCGTAGATCCAGCCGTCGAACCCGCGACGGAGATTGTTCAGCACCGCATGGGTGTCGCCGTGACCGAGGTTCTTGTAGAGCACCTCAATCTTGTCCGCCTTGTCGTCGCCGTCGGTGTCGCGGAGGAACAGAATCTCCGGCGCCTGCGCCACGATCACGCCGTCCTGGTGGAACACGAGGCTCGTGACCAGTTCGAGGCCCTCGTGGAAGACCTGCTTCTTGTCCATCACGCCGTCGCCGTTCGTGTCGGTGAGGATGGAAATCTTGTCGTGCGCCTTGCGGTCGAACTTGCCGTCGATCTTGCGCTCGGGATCGGCGACCCAGCGCTGGACGAGGTCCGACTTGTCGTTTGCCCAGCGGCCGTCGGGATACTCGGGCGTCTCGGCCACCCACAAACGGCCCTGCGGATCCCAGTCGATGTTCATGGGGTTGTTGATCAGCGGCTCGGAGGCGACCTGGCTGACCTTGAACTCCGGATGCACCGTCAATTGCGACAACGAAGCCGCCGGCCGTGACGGACCGCCCTCGGGATAGAGCAGGGTCTCCTTCTCCTCGGGGAGCACGAACTCATCGACATTCGCGCGTTTCCCAACCCAGGCGATCGAGCGCAGCAACACCGCGCGGTAGTGCGGCAGCTCGAACGTGCCGAACAAATGCCCCGGCAGGCTGACGATCGCGCGATACGGCTGGCCGCCGTCGAGCTGGTTCTCGTAGGCCCAGATCTGCGGCGCGAGATCGTAAACCGTGACGCGCCCCTGTCCCGGATGCCCGCGGGGATCGTTGCGCCGGGCGCCGGAGAGATTCGGCGTGTAGGAAGCCGCCAGCACCTGGATGTCCTCGCTCAGATCCATGTCGTAGTAGATCTCGTCCTTCACGTCGAAGTTGGCGACGCCGGTGGTGATCGGGTGCGTGCGATCGACGTAGTAAAGGTGCATCGGCCCTTCGAGCCACTTGGTCTGGCCCCAGACCCAGGTGCCGCCGACGACCTTCTTCAGATACTCGCCGCTGCCTTCCTCGCGTTCGGGCACGGCTGCGGTATGGATCAACAATACGCCTCCGCCGCGCTTGAGAAAGGCGTCCATGCCGGGGCGCTTGTCCTTCGGGATATGGCCGCCCTCCTGCGCGTACATGACGAGGACATCAACCTTGGCCAGTCGCTCGGCGGTCGGAAACTCCATGCCGCCGCTGACGACGATGCCGCGGTCGCTGAGGACCTGGCTGGCTTCGCCGAGGAACCGGGCGTGTTCATGGACGCCGTTGCCCTCGGGACCATGGGATTTGGCGCCGCCACGAACGAACACGCGCAGAGGTTCGGCCGCGCTGGCGGCGGTGAGGCAACCCGCGACAAGCGCGGCGGAGAGCAGGCGAATCGATTTCATGGCGTAATTGACTGGAGACAACTGGGGCACAGGGAACTTCATAAATTGACGTCGGCTGTCGGCTTCGGGCTTCAAGCAATCTGGTTGTCGCCCCACACACAGGGCTGCAGACCGCTCTGCTTGCGCAACGACGCCCACGGCGCCTGCGTGCCGACGTCGTGCGGGTCGGGGTCCTTGGCGAGTTCATCCGGCAACACCGCCGGCGAAAGAATCGCGAGAAACACCAGCGGCTCCGCGTGCGGATTGAACGTGCCGTGGACCACGCCGGGCGGGATGTGGGCAATCTCACCCGGCCCGAGAATCCGATGCTCCTCGCCAACCCATTGCTCGGCCCGGCCGTACACCACATGGATGATCTCCTCGCGGTGCGGATGGAAATGAAACGGATGGCACCAACCCGGCGCCATGTTGGCGCGCACCAGCAGGAGCTTTTCGGCGGCGACGACGTCCGGCCGGCAGAGCCACTCGTTGTTGGTCCACGGATTCGTCTCGCGGATGGCTTCCGCAATCTGCACGAAGCGGCGGTCTTTGGCTTCCATGTGGATCAACGTTTGCGCGCGCGGGACTTGCCCGCCTTCTTGTTGGCAGCGGGCGCCTTCAACGATTTGAATTCACGCGTGAGGTTCGTGAGCGATTCCTCGACGCCCATGCGTTCGAGCGAACTGGCGCCGACGAATCCGACCGCGTCGGTGTGTTTCATGATCCGCTCGGCGTCAGCCGGCGTGTTGATCGGGCCGCCGTGCGCAAGGAAGATCACGTCCTTTCGCACGCGGTTGACGGCCTCGATGATCTCCTGCGTGCGCTGAATGGCGAAGTCCCAGGTCACCACCGCCTTGGTCACGCCGATGCTGCCGCCGACGGTGGTGCCGACGTGCGAAATGATCGCGTCCGCGCCGGCCCTGGCCATCTCCACCGCCTCCTCGGGTGACCCGACGTAAACGACGCTGAACAGGTCCATCCGCCGGGCAAGCGCGACCATCTCGTATTCCTTCCTCACGCTCATGCCCGTTTCCTCGAGCACGCCGCGGAAGTGACCGTCCACGATCGTGTGGGTCGGGAAGTTGTTCACGCCGCTGAAGCCCATTTCCTTCACCTTGCCGAGCCAGTGCCACATGCGCCGGCGCGGGTCGGTGGCGTGGACGCCGCAGATGACCGGCACCTCCTCGACGACCGGCAGCACCTCGAACTCGCCGATCTCCATCGCGATGGCGTTGGCGTCGCCGTAGGCCATCATGCCGCAGGTCGAGCCGTGACCCATCATGCGGAAGCGGCCGGAGTTGTAGATGATGATGAGGTCCGCGCCGCCCTTCTCGATGAACTTGGCGGAGATGCCGGTGCCGGCGCCGGCGGCGATGATGGCGTCACCCTTCTTGAGCGTGGTGCGCAGCCGTTCGACGACTTCCTTGCGGGTGTAGGGGTTACCTTTTCCGGTCCAGGGGTTGGGCATAGATCAGTATGAATTGTGAGAAAAACGGCTGTCAGCCGTGGGCGATGCGGAAAGAGTATCAGCCCGACGGCTCAAATCAATGTCGGGAAACCACTCCTGCCTATCCGAAATCCACATCGGCACCCGGGAAGATGGAAATTAAATTGGCGCGCTTGTAACAGTTCTGCCATGGTCCGGGTCTCATTCGCTGTCCCGTCGTTTCCTCATAGCTGATGACCGTTTCTTCGCTGAAAACAAAGGCTCCCCGCCTCATTGCGTTGGCACTGACGCTGTTCATTGCCACCACCATCCTGCTCGCGCTCCGGGCGCTCGAACGCTCCGAAAAGCGGAACCATGCCAGCGAACTCCGGTCGCGGACAATGCAGCAGGCCAACATCGTCCGGGCGAGGCTCGAGGGCCAGTTGAACGGCGAACTGCTTCTGACCCGGGCGCTCGTGACCGAGATTTCCGGCCGGCCGGCGCTCACCCGTGCCCGATTCGACGAGATTGTCAGTGACTTTCTGACGGTGTCCAAACACATCAGAAACATAGGTCTGGCTCGTGGAACAGTCGTAGAAATGCTTCATCCCCTGGCCGGCAACGAGGCGGCGTTGGGACTGGACTACTCGAAGACCCCGGATCAGTGGGCGGCCGTGAAGGAGGCCATCGAGAGCCGGCAGACGAAGATTGCGGGGCCCGTCCAGCTGGTGCAGGGAGGGCGCGCAATCATCGGTCGCACGCCGATTTATGTACCGGCCGGAGCTGAGCCGGCGAAGCAGTCCTACTACGGCATCGTTTCCACGGTGGTGGACCTGGACAGCCTGCTGGCGGGGAGCGGAGTCAGCGATCATCCCGAGCTTCAGCTGGCGCTTCGCGGCATCGATGGACTTGGCGCGAAGGGAGAACTTTTCCACGGCTCGGCCGAAGTGTTCGCCGATACGCCGGTGCTGCTTGATCTGGCCCTGATGGATGGAGGCGTCTGGCAAATGGCCGCAGTCCCAGCAGGAGGCTGGTCGGAAGCCTTGCCCCGCCTGGCCACCTATCGGGCTGTGGCGCTGGTGGTCGCTTTGCTTCTCGTTGCCGCCATCGTGCTCATTGCAATTGAGTTTGAGCAGAAACAGGCACTGGAACTGGAGCAGAGCCGTCTCATCGGCGAGCTGCGAACCGCCCTCGAGGAGGTGCGCACGCTGAGCGGACTCCTGCCGATCTGCTCGAACTGCAAGATGATCCGTGACGACCGCGGCTACTGGAACCAGATCGAGGAATACCTTCACACCCACAAGAATCTGCGCTTCACGCACGGCATCTGCCCTGACTGCTCCCACGAACTGTATGGCGATCTCACCGGTCCCGATGCGGACGGCGAGCCGGCGGGACTGGAGTCGCCAGAACGCCGGAGTTGAGCGGACTGGGTTCTGATGGAGGGCGCAGTCGGGGACATCCTCATCCCACGGTCTGCGATTGCCGGAACGGTCGGTTTTCTCCACGCTCGCCCCCTTGCATTCCGGCAACACTGACAGTTCGAGCCTGACCGAAACCCATGTTTTGGGAGGACGCACCCGGATGATTGGGGTGCGGGTTGACCGGCAGGATGATCGGGAATGGATCCGGCCGCTGCCCGTCTGCGCGCTGCTGCATCAGCATCACATTGCCCATGCCGGCCTGATCAGCGCGGCCGTTCCTTTCAGGGTGGTGCGCAAACAGCAGGGCGGCACCTACTTCCTCGCCTGCCATGGCGGCGAAGGAAGCATCCTGGTGGACGGCCGCTGGCAACGAATCCGGTCCGGCACCGCCTGCCTCCTGCCACCACGCACACTGAATGCCTTCCACGCGGTGCCCGGCAGGAGCTGGGAATACTGCTGGGTGCGCTATCAGCAGCCCGACGAGCAGAGGCCGGTCGCCACCTCCCACTCCCCGGTGCAGGCCCGTTACGATCCGGAACCGCTGCGCGCGGCGATCACCGGTCTGCATCACGAGTGCAGCGGCGCTGCGGCGCCGGCCCAGATGCATCACTGGGTCGAACTCATCCACTCCTATGTCATGCGCTTCGCCCGGCCCCTGCAGGACGACGACCGCCTCTGGCATCTCTGGCAGAAAGTGACCGGCAACCTCGAACAACCCTGGACCATCGAGCGCCTGGCCCGGGAGGGACACGTGAGCGGTGAACATCTGCGCCGCCTCTGCCGGCGCCAGCTCGGACGCAGCCCGATGCAGCACGTCACCTGGTTACGCATGCAGAAAGCCGGTGAACTGCTCACCACCACCGGCGACAAGATCGAATCCATCGCGGCGCAGGTGGGGTATCGGAATCCGTTCGTCTTCTCGACCACCTTCAAGAAGTGGATCGGTTGGCGGCCCACCGAATTCCGTGCGCAGGGATGAGTCAGGCCGCCGGTTGCACCCGGGAGCTGAATCGTGCCGGCTTCGGCGTGGTCGCCGCGGATCTTCGCCCGCCGTCAGGGCTGGCCGGGACTGGAAGACGCAGCCGCTTCAACCGGAGCGGCGTTGGTGCCGGGGCGCTGAAGCCAGAGTTCGCCGGAGGGACCGTGAACCCACCACTTCTCGAACGGGGCGGGCGACACGTTCAATCCGCCGGCGGAGAAGGAACCATCGGTGGTCGGCAGGAGGAGGTTGTTGCCGATGATGCCATCGTGAATGTAGAAGCCGCCGGTGTACTGGCGTTCCGCAACGTCATGGACGACCACGGGGACGTTTCGCCATTTGATGATCTGCCCGGCCGGGTTCACCACCTCGAGCGAGTCGATGATGAAGCCGGAACCGTCTATGTTCCGGTTCGAGGTGCCCCGCAGGGCCGCCTCGTACTCGGGCTGGTCGTAGATCCGGTCTGCGTGGGGGATCAGCCCGAGCTGATAGGCGTGCCAGCGCGAAATCATGGTAACGGGCGACCCGGTGTCGAAGACGAAGTTTCCGACAAACCGCCGCTCGCCTTCGGAGGTCCTCACCCCCATCACCATCGGCGTGATTCCCGCGGGATGCGGGGCGGCGGTGGCCCGCGGAGTGTTCAACTGCCCGGAGTCCACGTAGCGCAGCGGCAGCCGCACCACGTCGTTGGTGGGCCGGAAGGCCGGCGGACGAATCACCACGCGCGGCCCGGCCACGAGATTGTGGAGGGAGCCCTCGAACCCCTCGGGCGAGCTCAAATCGAGGGGCTTGGCCAGCTGCTCGAGGGTGACGTTTGAGGAATCGATCTCAATGGTGAAGTGGCGGATCCCCAGCATCCCGATCAGGTTTGCGCCATCCGGCCGGAGCCGGTACTGCGGCCGATAGGCAGTTGTCTCCAGCACAAACCGCGCGGTGTCCTCCACCGGCACGAACGGCATCGAGGGCTGCTCGCTCACCCGCCCGTGGCTGCCGGCAATGCTGAGCGAGTAGATCATCGAGCGGGTCTTCACGCTTTCGCCATCGATTCCCGTGTTGAGCACGATGCTGTCACCGCCGGGCTTGAGGAGGAAACGCGCGGCGGTCTCCTGGTTGACGCTGTAGGTCGTCGCACCGGTGTCCAGCACGGCCGTCCACCAGGATTGCACGCCCTGGGATGAGGCAAGATTGAGATCGGTCCAGTCTCCCCGCAATGCCCGGGCACGCTGCACGACATCGGGTGCCGGTTGGCCGACCATCAGCGCTCCGTTCGCGTGGAGCCGCACGAAAATCCGCGGATAGCCCATCGCGGACTGGAGCACACCATCGACGACAATCGGTTCGGGGGCAGCCGGCCTGGGCCGCTTTGCCTCCCGCAGTTCACGCGAAGTCGGCGGGCGCTTTCGCTCCTCTTTCGTCCGCGCCGGGGAGGCGGGCGCCGCTCCCGGAGTCTGCGGTGGGTGCAAGAACACGGTGAGCAGGGACGCGATCAGCAGTGCGGAAGCGGGCTTGGACAATCTCATCGTGGCCACAGGGTAGCCCTGCCCTGCCGGCGGCGCAATGGAGTCTTGCCAGACCTCCAAACCCACCGGCATGCTCGCCCCGCTCTTAACTCAACTTCTAAGAACCATGTCTTCACTCGCTGGAAAACTCGGAGTCGTCTTCGGTGTCGCCAACAAACGCTCGATCGCCTGGGCCATTGCCCAGGCGTGGCACAACGCCGGCGCCAGGCTCGCCTTCACCTACCAGGGCGAACGGCTCAAGGACAACGTCGGGGAACTCGCCGGCACCTTCGGCCCGGACACGCTGATTCTCGAGTGCGACGTGACCCGCGACGATCACATCGACCGCGTGTTCACCGAGGTCGGCCAGAAGTTTGGCCGGCTCGACCTGCTGCTGCATGCCGTGGCTTTCGCGCCGAAGGACGCGCTGGAGGGCGAGTTCGTGAACACCAGCCGGGACGCCTTCAAGATCGCCCATGACATCAGCGCCTACTCGCTCGTGGCACTGGCGCGCGGGGCCGCTCCGCTCATGACCAACGGCGGCAGCATCGTGGCGATGAGTTATTACGGCGCGGAAAAGGTCGTTCCCCACTACAACGTGATGGGCGTCGCCAAGGCCTCCCTCGAAGCCAGCACCCGCTATCTGGCCTACGACCTCGGACCGAAGAAGATCCGCGTGAACTGCATCTCGGCCGGCCCGATGAACACGCTCGCCGCCCGGGGTATCAGCGGCTTCACCGCGATGCTCAAGCACTACGAGGCGCACTCGCCGCTCAAGCGCAACGTGCTGCCGGAAGAACTTGGCGCCACCGGAACCTTCCTCGCCAGCGACGGCGCGGCCGCCATCACCGGCCAGGTCATCTACGTGGACAGCGGCTACCAGATCATGGGGATGTAGCCGGACGCGGGCTGCAGATGCCGTAAACCGCTGGGCTTGCAGCCTGCCTCCTCCCGGCGCGGCACCGTACCGCGGGCGTCGAATCAGAGCGCGTTGCTGATCAGCTTCACCTTGAGCGCGGACGACTGGCCCGGCGGCAGGGACAGCTGGTTGCGGGAGACGTTGCCCGATTCCACGCAGATCATCTGCCGGTATTCCTCGTTGCCGAAATCGGGAAGCTGCTGGGACTTCTTGATCCAGGGATTCCACACGACGGTGGACAGGCCGCCGGTCTTGTCCACACGGATCTTGCGTCGCAGCGACCGGTCGATGATCTCCACCGACTCGGGCGCGTCGAGATAGATGCGGTCCGTCTCGGCGTTGATGGTGAGAACCGCGTCCGCCTGGGTCTTGGTGGCGAAGTTGTCCACCTTGTCCAGAAACCGCCCGCCCTGCAGGCCGCTGATCTCCACCTGCTCGATGTCGCCGACCCTGAAGTAGGTGTGCAGGCAGTTTTCAAATTCGAGCGGCTGGCTCTCCGACCGGTTGGTGACGGTCAATTCACAGATCAGGGTTTCGCCCATGGTCACCGAATAGTTGACCGCCGCGGCCGGGTAGAGCGCAGCGTCCGGCGAGTCGGGCAGCCGGAACTGCAACCGCACACTGCCATTGGGTTGGGTCGTGATTTCCCACAGCTCCCAACCTATTGTGCGGGCAAACCCGTGCGAGACCTGGCTGTCCCGGGAGCCGAACCACGGGTAGATCACCGGGATGCCCCCACGGATCGGCTGCCCCGGCTGAAAATTGCTGACCTGACTCATGAAGAGGAGCGGCTGCTCATTCTTCTTTTGGAAATGGGTCACGTGCGCGCCCTGCAGATAAATCTCGGCGGTGGAGAACGCCGTGGTGATCTCCACCTTCGGCAGTCCACCGTTGCCGTCAAGGAAGGTCACGCGACCGGGCACTTCGAGCTTCTTCTGCCAGTCAAAAAAATAGGTTGTGCTCATGAGCCAATGAATTCGGCCGGGCCGGTCGCCGCGCCTGCGGTCGAATCGCGGGCGCGCTGTCCCGGCAGCCATCGGCAATTCTGTGCGACAGGCAGGAGGTTGGCAAAAGGTCTTTGCCGGACGCAACCGGCAAGTGCGTGACCGCTGACAAAGCTGCCTGCTCTCGCACCCGGGGCCCGAAATCACCGTGCCGACCCAACGTGTGGTTGCCGGTGGAGCCTCTGGTGCCCCGACTCCGCTGCACCGGTCAGGCGTCATTTTGCTTTGTCGCGGCCGGGCGCACCGGCTAGTTTCCGACGCATTCACCTCAAGTCGCTGCATCCATTCCAGCAATGAAAACCTCCCTCAATCGCCGCCGTTTCCTTTCCACCTCCGTCAAAACCGGAGCCGGCCTGTTGATTCTCCGCAACAGCCGTCTGGCTTTCGCCTACGACGCCAACAGCAAGCTCAACATTGCCGGCATCGGCGTCGGCGGCCAGGGGCGCGGCAGTCTCGACGCCTTTCACCACATGGGCAACAACCTGGTCGCCCTGTGCGACGTGGACCGCCGGCGTGCCGGCGACATCTACCAAAAGTACCCGGCCGCCCGGCCTTACGAAGATTTCCGCCGGATGTTCGACGAGATGGAGAAGCAGATCGACGCCGTGCTGGTTTCGACGCCGGACCACACCCACGCGGTCGCCTCGGTGGCGGCCATGAAGCTGGGCAAGCATGTCTATTGTGAGAAGCCCCTGACCCGGACGGTTCACGAAGCTCGGGTGATGCGGGAGGTTGCGGCACGCCAGAAAGTGATCACCCAGATGGGCAACCAGGGTTCGGCCGAGCGGCGTCTTCGCCGGGCGGTCGAGCTGGTATGGGGAGGCGTCATCGGGGAGGTCCGCGAGGCCCACGTCTGGTTTGACGGTGGCAACGGACCGATGAAGCGTCCGACCGAAACCCCGCCCGTGCCCGACGGGTTGAACTGGGACCTGTGGCTGGGGCCGGCCCCCTTCCGACCGTACAGTCCCGCGTATGTGCCCGCGAGCTGGCGCTCGTGGCGCGCGTTTGGCAGCGGCATCGTGGGCGACTTCGGTTGCCACACCGCAAACATCATGTTCCGCGCACTGCATCTGGAAAGGCTCTGGCAGCCAGCGGCAAATCCGGGTGCCGCCAAGGTGGTGATCCGCCTTCAGGGCTGGCCCTCGGAGGTTGATCCCGAGGGTTATCCCTCCTCGCTGAAGGTGGTGATGGACCTGCCTGCCCGCGGCGAACTGCCGCCGGTCAAGCTCACGTGGTACGCGAAGGAAAAACCTTCCGAAGACTTGCTGCTTGGCCACGAACGGGGCGGCTGGGGCGATCTGCTGGTCGGATCGAAGGGCTCGATCTACTCGAACAATCCCTGGAACGCCCATTACACGCTCCTGCCTGAGAAGAAGTTTGAGGATTTTGAAGGCGGCCCGCCCGAGAGCCTCCCGCGCGTCCAGAGCCAGCAGGGCGAATGGATCGACGCGTGCAAGGGCAAGGGTCGAACGTTCTCGGATTTCGACATCGGCGGACCGCTCACCGAGCTCTCGCAGCTCGCCAATCTGGCCTGCTTTGTTGAAGGGCCGATCGAATACGACACGCTGAGCGGCCAGATTCTGAACTCAAGTCCCGCCGCCGAGCTGCTCCACCGCGAGTATCGGAAGGGCTGGACGCTCTGAGGCGCCCGCACGGGCCGCGATCGGAGAACTGAGCAGACGCCGCACCGGGTTCAGTGCCCGCCCGTCACCGTGTACCCTTCGCGGCGCAGATCCTCCGCCAGGTCCTTTTCCATCTGCGCCGCGGCCTCGAACGGCATCGGGTTCAGGTGCGCGTAGAGTTCCGGCAACAGGCGGATGCCAAAGTCCTTCACCAGCGACGCGTCCTTGATCCCGGCCTTGTGATTGGCGAAACGCTCCTCGGGCGACAATCCGGTCATGCCGACGTAGACGCAGGGTTTTTCCGGATCTGCCCGGGGATTCTCCGCCCGCACCCTACGGAACCGCGCCACCGCCCGATCAAGCAGCACCACATAGACATGGTGATGCAGCGCCGGCTCCAGCCGGGAACGCAGCTGCCTGAGGGTTCGTCTCTTCATCGGCCGCGCCCAGCATCGTCGATCGCGTTCGCGGCGGTAAGCGGGAAATAGGTGCCAGGGGCCTGGCGATTCATCATCCCGTCCGTATTCGCCTCCCCGAACGGGGGCATCCGCCCTGACAATACTTTTACAAATCCGCGAAACCTCCATGACAACCGGGTGCCGCGTCTGTGGCAGCGTTGCCGTGTCATGAAAACCACAGTTGCAGTCACCATCACCTCGGGCCTGCTGGCGCTGACGTTTCCCGCCACGGCTGACACGGCGCCCGCCTACGCGGCGCACGAATGGGGAACCTTCACCTCGGTGCAGGGTTCCGACGGAGAACTCATTGCCTGGAATCCGTTCGTCACCAGCGAACTGCCGGATTTCGTCTACGACCGGCGGAGACCTTTCCGGGACGCCTTCGTGAACCGGCAGACGGACCTGCTCTTCGCCCTTGGATTCAAATACGGGCAGCGCTGGCTGCAGCGGATGGAAACGCCCGTGATCTACTTCCACGCCACCAACACGTTCACGGTTGATGTGGAGGTCGGCCTGCCCGACGGGCTCGTCACCGAATGGTATCCGGCCGTGACCACCTACGGGCCCGCTCCCGCGATCAAAGGGGTCATGGAGGCAAGCCGGAAGAGTCACGTGCGCTGGGACGATCTGCTGGTTCACGGACTGCCGGGCATGGTTCCGGAAACGCTGCCTGCCGCCCCGCAACCGAATCACTACTTTGCGGCCCGCGAGACTTCGGCGAATACCGTGCAGGTCCAGCGCACGCCCGATCCCGAGCAGGCCGGCGAAGTCGAGCGCTTCCTGTTTTACCGGGGAGCGGCAAACTTCACCGCCCCCCTGCACGCCTCCATCGATGAGCAGGGTCAGGTGGTGCTCCGCAACGCCGGCAACACGGCCATGGCCGACCTTTTCGTCTACCGGCGGCGCGGAGATCGCGCGGAAGTTCATCATGTCCCGGGATTGGAGCCGAAGGAGCAGAAGAAGGTTTCGCTCCTGGCGATTCCGGAGCTTGGCGAGCACTCGCTGGCGATTGCAGAGCTGACGACGAGGTTGCAGCAGAGCCTGGAAGCGACGGGCCTGTATGAGGACGAGGCCCGCGCCATGATCAACACCTGGAAGGCGGACTGGTTCGACGACCAGGGACTGCGGGCACTCTACCTCCTGCCACAGAGCTGGACGGACGAGATCCTGCCGCTGCAGCTGACACCGCAACCCAGGGAACTGGTCCGCGTGATGGTCGGCCGCGCCGAGATCCTCGAACGCACCGTCGAGCAAAAGATGGAGCTCCTGTTGACGGAGGCCCAACGGTCCGGTGGCGCAGCGCAGATTTCCTCGATGGTTTCACTCGTCGAACGGCGCTTCGTCGATCCGGCGCTGACCCGCGCCGCCAATGTCCTGCTGGCGCGCGAGCGCGAACGGCTTGCGAAACAATGGCCCGAGCCGGCGTTGACCGAGCAGATGAAGAAACCGACGCTCGAGCTGAACCGGCTGGTGGGCTCGATCAGGGCGCAGATGTCCGTCCGTTTCGAAGAGCTGAAATATCTGGCCTCCGCCGAACCGGCGAGTGCCCGATAAGCCTTTCCCGACGGCGGGACACCCACTATAAATCTG
Source organism: Verrucomicrobiales bacterium (assembly GCA_003484235.1). Lineage (GTDB taxonomy): Bacteria > Verrucomicrobiota > Verrucomicrobiia > Limisphaerales > RI-55 > RI-55. The sequence continues at coordinate 6,936 of DNDP01000284.1, read as the reverse complement.
GGCCAACTCCGTGCAGCCGCCGGCCGGGCCGGCGGCTGCAGTTCAGGTCATGAAGAAGGCCGCGCTGACATTCCTCCTGGCGGTGCTTGTGCCGAGCCTGGTGCTGGGCTGGCTGGCGCTGCGTTCGCTCCGCGACCAGCAGCTGGTGGCCGAGCGGCAGCAAACCCTGCTCTTTCAGGCCGCCGTTGACCGTCTCGCCGCCCTCGTCAACGAACAACTGCTGGAACACCGCCGCCAGTTCGCCCGGGAAGTGGAGGAACTGCTGGCACAAAGGCCGGCCTCCGAAACCGCCACCGAGTTCCACGCGCTGCTCACCGGCAAGTGGCCGCTCGCGGAAGTGGGTTTCGCGGTTTCGCTCAACGGCGAGGTGATGGCTCCCACCGTGTTCGACGGACTGGCCGCGCGGGAATTTCGCATCGCCAACGACATGTTCCTGTGCAGCAAGGAGACGGTGGAGGTTTACTACAACACCCCCAAGGGCGCGATCAGCCTGACGCAGCTCGACCGGAAGGAGCAGAAGCTAGGCGCCCTCGCCACGGCAACTCCGGGCCTGGCCACGGCCGGAACCGGCTCCGAGGTTTCATCCGCGGGCAAGATCACGAAATGGAGCGTGACTGAAGCGGAGTTCCAGCAGCTGGTCGCCAACCGGCAGGAGGGCACGCTCGCCCGCTTTCTTCAGGACCGGCTGCACGTGATGTTCTGGTACCGGTCGCCACGGCAGAGCAATCTCGTCTTCGGTTCCCAGGTTCATCTCGGCCGGCTGGTCGAGGACTTCCGGAACACCATCGCGGTGCCTGCCGGCCATGAAGGCACCATGGCGGTGGCGCTGCTCAATGACCGCTCGCGCCCTCTCGCCCGGGATCCGCAGGAGTTTGAAACCGAGTGGCGCAAACCTGTTGCCTCGGTCGAACTCAGCGAGAGCCTGCCGCACTGGGAGATCACCGCCTACCAGCTGAACCCCGGCGGTCTGCCGGCGGCGGCACGCTCCACCGGATGGACGCTCGCGCTCCTGACGGCGCTCCTGCTCCTTGCCATCGTCATCGGTGGCGGTTTGATGGTGATCGACGTGCGGCGGCAGCTCGCGTTCGCGCGGCAGAAAACGGACTTCGTCAGCAACGTCTCCCACGAGCTCAAGACGCCGTTGACCTCGATCCGGATGTTTGCCGAACTGCTGGCCGAGCGCGAGGACCTGCCCGCGGATCGGCGCAGATCCTACGTCGGCATCATCGGCTCCGAAACCGCCCGGCTGACGCGTCTGATCAACAACGTCCTCGATTTCGCGCGCATGGAACGGGGCGATCGCAAATACGCGTTTCAAACGGCGGATCTCAGGGAGATCGTGGACTCGGCCGTGGACTCCTGCCGGCCAGCCCTCGAAGAGGCCGGCTTCGACGTCACGGTGACGGCGCCGGACAGCCCGGTCGCAACCCGGGTGGACCGCGACGCCATCGCGCAGATCGTGCTCAACCTGATTTCGAACGCGGAAAAGTATTCCGACCGGAACAAATCCATTCTGGTGGACGTCCGCCGCAACGGCCACTGCACGGAGCTGCGGGTGATGGATCGGGGGTTGGGTGTGCCGGCGGGTCACGAAGAAAGGATCTTTGAACAGTTCCACCGGGCGCACGACTCACTGGCCAGCGGAATCCAAGGGTCGGGACTGGGCTTGACGCTGGCACGCCAGATCGCGCGCGCCCACGGTGGCAGCCTGCGCTGCGAGGCACGCGAGGGCGGCGGCAGCACGTTCATCCTGGAACTGCCTCTCGAATCCGAGGGCTCGAAGGGCTCGCCGACATGAAGACGAAGCTCCTGATCGTCGAGGATGATCCGCACATCCTGCTGGGTCTGGAGGAGATTCTCCGGGGTGAAGGCCACGAGGTGCACACCTGCACCAGCGGCGGTGACGCCGTTGGCGCGGTCAAGCGCGCCCATCCCGACCTGATCGTCCTCGACGTCATGTTGCCGGGCAAGAGCGGCTTCGACATCTGCCGGGAGCTGCGGTCATCCGGCCTGCGTTCGCCGATTCTGATGCTGACCGCCAAGGGCCAGGAGATCGACAAGGTCATCGGTCTTGATCTGGGCGCCGACGATTATGTGACCAAACCGTTTGGCGTCCGCGAACTGGTTGCCCGCATCAAAGCCCTCCTCCGGCGTTCCGGCAGCAGCACCTCGGGCAACGGCGATTCCTTCTCCGTCGGCGATTGGACGGTGAATCCCCGGACCTTCGAACTCTCCGGCGCGAACGGCACCGACTCGTTGACGGCCAAGGAGCTCCGGCTGCTGCAGTACTTCCACAAGCACCCGGGCGAAGTGTTGAGCCGGGACCAACTGCTCAATGAAGTTTGGGGCTGCGGCTATTTCGGCACCACCCGGACCCTGGACCAGGTGATCGCCCAGCTGCGCCGCAAGCTGGGGGACACCAGCCCGCCCAGGCTGCTGTTGACCGTGCACGGAGTGGGCTATCGACTGGCCGCATCCGCGGGCTGACCGTTGAACCTCCGTCCCGCACAGCA
>DNDP01000284.1:3039-4249 GCA_003484235.1 Verrucomicrobiales bacterium | reverse complement strand
CGTCCCGCACAGCACAGGTTGAAACGGGCCAGACGGGCTTTCGCCTGCAACGGGGCTTCACTCATCGCGCGGTGTTTCCGGGAGCAAGCTTGGAATCGATCTTTGCCAGCGCGTCGCCGGCCCACGTCACGAGGAAGGGGTCGTCTTCGTCCAGGATCTCGAACAGCACCGGAACGGCATTGCTGACGTGCAGTCCCACCGAACTCAGGCTGAGCGCCGCCGAGAAGCGCACCTCCCGCTCGGGATCCGAAAGCAGCGGCAAAAGATCCCGGCCCTGCGCGCCTCCCCGCGGGCCAAACAGCCCGATGGTGATGACCGCGTTCAACCGGGTCTGGGCGTTGGTGCTTTGCAGCAGCGGCGCAACGAACTCCAGCGCCCGATCACCGATCCGGCTGAGCGCGATGCCGGCCGAGGGAGGAGTCCGCAACGGCCGGTAAACCCGTTCGTCCGCCAGCACGCGGACCAGTTCCGGCACTGCCGGGCCGGCGGCTTCGCCCATCTCTCCAAGCAGAGTGACCGCCTCGATCCGCAGTGCGCCATTGGTCAGTCCGGACGCGATGGCAGGCAGGGCCGCGGCGTGGTCGCCCATCGTCCGCCAAAGGCCCGCCGCCGAATGAAACCGCACCTCCAGCATCGGATCCGAAAGACCCTCGTTCATGAGTGTCTTCAGGTCGTCGTCCAGCACGGGCGACAGTGCCAGAGCCTTCAACGCGGCGAGCCGCACGTTCAACCGGGTTGAACTCCGGGCAACTTCGCCGAGAACGCCAATGATCCGCGGATGTTCAGCCGCCGACCGGCCAAGGACCGGAGCCAGGAGAATCTGCAGGTTCTCGGGCAGCCCGGAGAATTCGTCCACCAACCTGGGCAGGGCCGACCGGGTTCTGGGATGCATGCGCTCAAGCGCCATGGCGGCACGCTCCGACAGGGCCCTGTCCCTCCCGTCACAGATGATCGCCGCCAGCTCGCCTGCGGCAGGCTCGCCGATGCGGGTCAGGGCGACCGAGGCGTTTTCCTGCACGTCCCAATTTGCATCGGCGCTCGCCCGCAGCAGCGCGGGAACGGCCGGCCGCGCCTGCTCGCCGAAATCGCCCAGCAGCTTCGCAACCTCCCGCCGGTCCACGTTCCAATCGCGCGCAAGGAACCGTTTCGGCCAGTAGCGAAGGGTTTTCGTCTCCAGCCAGGTCCGCCACCGGCTCGGCCGGCGGTCGAG
>DNDP01000284.1:0-2831 GCA_003484235.1 Verrucomicrobiales bacterium | reverse complement strand
GCCGGCTCGGCCGGCGGTCGAGCACGCCGGCAAGCAGCGGCGCCGAGATGGTCGCATTCCGTTTCAGCGTGTCGGCCGCGAAGGCACGCTGGCCGTCGTCCTTGCCGCGCAGATCGTCCAGCCACAGGGTGAGCGGACGCCCGGCCACCTCCGGATCCGACTGCACGCTGAACCATGCGAGGCCCGCGAACAGGGCCAGCAGAACGCCGGCGAACAGGACGGGGAGGCGACGGATTGGGCGGCGGTTCATGGAAGAGGGCACTCTTGCGTTTGAATCGAATGCCCTTCATTCTCGTCGTGTTTCAGCGAACAACAAATTCAAAATCATGACTCCGAAAACCAAGACACTACTCGCTGGCGCGCTGGTTGGCTCGCTGCTGGCAGCGCTTCCGGCACGGGCTGCGGAAGACGTGGATGTCAGCAAGCTGCCGCCCGCCGCGGCCAAGACCGGCCTCACCTACGACAAGGACATCAAGGCCCTCTTCGAGAACAGCTGCGTCAAGTGCCACAGCGGCGACCGGCCGAAATCGAAGTACTCCATGGAATCCCTGCCCGCGATCATCAAGGGCGGATCCAGTGACGAGGCCGCCATCATCGCCGGCAAGAGCGACAAGAGCCCGCTGGTCTGGTACATCGCGGATCTGGTCGAGGAGATGGAGATGCCGCCGCTCGACAAGCGCGACAAGTACCCGGTGCTGACGAAGGAACAGATCGGTCTCGTGCGCGCCTGGATCGATCAGGGAGCGAAGTAAACCGCCACCATTTCAAACGCAGCAACCCTCCGTCACATCCGTGGCGGAGGGTTGTTTGCGTACCCAATCAAGTTCTTCAGGCGGTTTCGAATCTCGCCCACTGATCATCGCGGACCTGCCTTGCCGCACACAGGGCCCCGCGGGCGGCCAGTGACAGTTCCTTCTCCTCGACGACGGTAAATTCCATTCCGGCATGGCCTGCCCGGGCGAACGTTTCGCCCAGCACCCGACCAAGGTTCACGAGCCGGCTGCCGCCGCCGCACAGAAATACCTGCGCCGGCAGACCGGCTTCAGCGCCCTTCAACTGGTCCTGCACCAACTGCTGCACGTGCACCGCCCAAAACTCGCTTCCGCGCCGGATCGCCTCGGTGATGTCGATGGCTTGCTCGGTGCCGTCAACCGGCATCCGGACCACAATCGGCGAAGCGGGCTCGCCCACCGTGCCAAAGCTCTCGAACCAGCCCCGGATCATCATCCGTGAAGGGCGCAGCGCCGGGCAGCGTTGGCGAAGGCATTCCTCGATCAGCAGTTCCACGTCGTTGCCGCCGAAGGCCACGCCCCGCATCTCCGCCGGCGCGGGAAATCTGGAACCGACCCGGCAGACTTCCGTCGTGCCGGCCCCCAGATCGGCCAGCAGCACCGGCCGTCCCTCCGGCGAATGAAGCTTCTCCGCGCCGACCAGGTCGCGAAGCCCAAGCGCGCTCAGATAGGGCCGGGGCAAAAAGATGACATGCTCGAGCAGCCCGCGCATCGACTGCATCAATTGCTGCCGGCCTTCGGGTGACATCGTGGCCGGCACGCCGACCACGGCGCGGGCGCTGGGAAGGTCCGACCGGCGCATCAGCTCCCGGAGGTGGCGCACAAACTCACGGGCCAGCGCGGGATCGGCCAGATCACCCGCCTGCCACGGATGCACCAGCCGAAACCGTTCACCGCGGGAAACGGCTTCGGCACCGAAGTAGAGATGGGGCGAGACGGTTTGCTCCTCGGACGACGAATGAAATGCCACCGCCGTCGGGATGTTGCGCCGCAGGTAAAACTGTTCCACGCCGGGAAACACGGCGGCAATCCGGGTGTGCCGCGCTCCGAAATCGACGCCCAGCAGAATTGTCCGCCGGTCCGTCGCCGCGACCGGTGACTGTTCACGCGGACTCCGTTCCTCGCGGGCCAGCATCGCACGTCCGTCGGACGCGGACTCGCCGACGAACCGTCCGTCGCCCCGGTTGCTGCCGGTGCGCAGGCGGATGAAATTTGCGGCGGTGGCGAGGTTCATGTCAGACAAGCGCGAACCGGGTCGGTTCGGAATGAGAAGATTCGAGTTCCTCGTTGATCAGCTCGTCGATGATCGCCGGCAGATCGTCAAAGGACGGCTGCGGACGGCGGCTGGCCGGCGGTTCAGGCACAATGACCGGCAGCGAAATCAAACGGGGCGACTCTTCCCGCGCGGGAGCCGGCACTGGAGCGGGCGCCTGCGGCGGCGATTCAATCTGTTCCGCAGGCACGACGGTAGAGCTTTGCCTGGATTCGAGTTCCTCCAGCTTGCGGCTCAGCTCGGAAACCTGCAGTTCCATCACCTCACGCACCTCCTCGGCAACCTGGAGGCACAGGGACGGAATTAAAATCTCGCGCATCTGCTGCAGGATGATCTGCTGCGAAAGCCAGATGTCATCCACCCGGTTCTGCTCCGACTCGAAGAGGCGGTTAAGGCGCTCGCGTCGCTCGGACTCGCCCAAGGATGAGACCCGGGCCCAGGCGGCGATGGTCTCCGGCAGCAACCGGTCCAGAATCTCCGCCGACTCCGCCTGCTTGCCCTGACGACGCAGCAGGCACGCCTGTCGAAACTCCCCGGACAGCTTCTTCCACAGCCGTTCGCGCTCGGCGCTCTGATTCACAGGATTCATCACCAGCCTGTTTAGCGGACGCCATGCCACGCCGTGCCAACCCTTCAAAATCAACGGTTTGAAGAAGTTTCCCGGATTGAGATCAGCGCAACAGGGCAAAAACTGCCGCCGCTCAGCGGCAAGGAATGGCTTCGGCCCATTGGCAGAATCTCCCCACCAGGGAAGCAACAGCGACCTC
>DNDP01000360.1:5111-10528 GCA_003484235.1 Verrucomicrobiales bacterium | reverse complement strand
TCGTTGTAGCAGATCTCGAGGAAACGGCTTTCGTTGATGAAGCCGGCACCCCAGCTCTTGTATTGCCCGGGCACACCAGCGGCCTTCACCTCGTCCAGGGATTTCCCGTCCGCTATTGCCTTTCTCACCATGCCCGTGACGGTGGTGAGCATGGTGTGGAACTGCCGCAGATCCTCCTTGGTGGCAAGCGCCCCATGGCCGGGGATGATCTTGATGTTGTCGGGAACCTGGGCGAGCGCCTTCGCCACGGTGTCGATGTAGCCCTGCACGCTGCCGCCGCTTCCGAGGTCGATGTAGGGGAAACGGCCGTTGAAGAACTGGTCGCCCATGTGCAGGACGTTGGCCTGCTTGAACTCGACCAGCGAATCTCCGTCCGTGTGCCCCCGGCCGTGGTGGCGCATGTGAATCTCCTCCCCGTTGAAGTGAACGGTGATGCGGTCCTGGTACGTCACGACCGGCAGGGCGGATCGTTCGGTGCCGGCACGGCCGGCGAGACGGGTGAGGACCTGGTCATGGGCGATGATGGTCCCGAGCCTGCCGAAATGCGCGTTGCCACCGGTGTGATCGCCGTGCCAGTGGGTGTTGAGGACGAAGCGGATGTCGCCGGGGTTCAGCTTGCGGAGGGCCGCTTCGATCTTGCCAGCCAGCGGCGCGAACTGGTTGTCGACGATCAGGATGCCGTCCTCGCCCACCGAGACCCCGATGTTGCCGCCTGCTCCTTCCAGCATGTGGACCGTGCCGGCGACATGGGTGGCCTTGATCTCGACGTTATCGAAGCTTTGCTGGGCGATCGCGGCGGTGCAAAAGGTGAGGGCGAGCGAGAGAGTGATCAAAGTTTTCATGGCGCTGGAGATGGTTCGCTGCAGTGGATGCTGAGGGATTGAAAAACGGCGGAGAGCCAATGGCAAGGCGGGAGTCGGCGGGAAAAGTCAGCGCCGACGGTCTGGCGCTTTCGAACAGGGCTCGATCGCCGAGTCTCCGCTCAGGCGCTCCTGCCGCCGAGCAGCCGGCCGGGCAGCAGCAGCAGCGCCCGGATCAGCGACAGCGCCCCCTCGATGATCCAGTAGCAGATCCGAAATGGCAGGCAGATCAGCCAGATGACCGGCACCGCCAGCAGGGCCAGCAACGCCAGCGGCCAGCAGAGCAGGAACAGCAGGACGAACAGCAGTGTGGCGATGATGAATTTCATGGCTTCAGAGGTTCATTCGATTCGATAGGAAACGCCCCGGCCCTTGCGTTCCACCACTACCCGTCGCGCGCGATCAACCGTGGTCTCGTCGACCAGAACGCCCATGCCTTCGTAGACCCGCACGCGAAACTTGCCCGCTGATGCCGCGTTTTGGAACCAGCCGGAAAAGTCGCCCTTGAACGTCAGCGTGGCCGGCACCGTGCCGGACCGCGTTTGTGTGCCGGCCTCGGTCGTCGTCCACGCCGCGGTGTAGCGAACTCCGCGGTCGCCCGTCAGCCGCACTCGGACCGATGTGCAGCCGGTCGCCAGGAGCAATGCAACAATCAGCAACTGGCAACCGGGGCGGCATGACATCGGCCGTGGTTGTAGCAGATTGACCAAGCGACGCCATCGCAATTTGCCGCCGGCGAGATCTGTTCAGACGAGGGGCATTGAACGGGGCGTACGCACGATCACCGTGCCGGCGATCATGTCATGCCACGACTGCTTCTCCGGATTCCAGCTTGCCCAGAAGAAGCCGAGACCGGCGACAAACAGCGAAAGCGTGGCGCCGATCAGGCGCACAATGGCGGTGACGAGGTCGAACGGTCGGCCATCGAGCCGGACAATGCGCAACGAGAAGACGATGCCGCCGAGCGTGGTCCCGCGCCAGGCCCACATCCCGAGGTGATAGAAGATCCAGACGATCGGGAAGAATTCCGGCTGGCCGAGCGGCAGGCTCACGGCGACCATCACCAGGATGAAGTCGAGCAGCGATGCGCCGAACCGGGGCCAGAAGCCGACCCGGGGGAAGGTCGCCAGTTCGTCCGGCGTCGGCTGACGGGTTTGCGTGGCGCCCAGCACGGGCGGCTCTCCGGATTGCGGCGCGGCGGCGGCGTCATTGCCGGATGGCGCGGGAGGATTCGCGTGCAGCGTCGCGGCAGGGGCTCCTTCGGCTGAGGTGGGGCGAAGGGTCGGTGGCCGGCGTTCCCGTTGAAAGGCATCCACCGCGGCGACCAGCATGCAGCCAAGTGCCAGCGGCTTGATCAGCAGGTGGACGATCATGCCCAAAACGGGGATGAGATAAATCAGCGTGACCAGGACGGTGCCGGCGATGAAGCCGCCGACCGGAGACTGCAGGGTGGTGTTGTTCATCTGGCGGCCAAGGTGGTTCCCCAGCAGCACGAGCACGGAGATCTTGCCCAGCAACGTGGCGATTTCCCACGCGATCGCCACAAACGGCACGGCGATGCCACCCACCACGGTCGCGCCCAGCAGCCCCAGCGCGGGCAGATAGAGTATGTAGGCGATGATTCCGATCAGAAACGTGCGCAACGCACCCTGCCGCATGACTTCGGCGCCCGCCTTGATGGGGCGCGGCAGCAACAGCAGCAGGATCAGCCGGAACAGGAAGAAAAACAGGACGATCCACCAGACCCAGATCACCCCGGGGGCGATCGGCCGCAGGAGCATGGGACCAAAACGGACATATTCGCCGATCCACGAGAGGTCGGGGAGGTAGAAGACCGATTTTGGACCGTCGAAGACGGCGTCGCCATCGATCTTGGGCGAGGGCCCGACGATGATGGTTTCACCGCGAACCCGGGCATTGGGGCCGAACTCGGCCTTGGAGGCCACCAGTATCACGTCGCCATCCACCACCGCGTCGATATAGGCGGTGCTGGCCACCACCACGACGTTCTCGTCCACCGGTGCCCGGACTTCGACATCGCCCATGATGGTCACGCATTTTCCAACGACCGGGCCGTTGACCTTGCCCTTGCCGAGCACGGTCACGGCGTTGTCCGCCACGCGGCCGTTGACCACATACTCGGACGCGATCGTCACCACCACTTCGGCCAATTCGTTCGAGCCGACTTCGATGTCCGTGAAGATGCCGACAAAGGGATTGGCGTGGCGTGACCGCCATACGCGCTCGCCACGGTTGGCTTCGCCCGCCGAAGCATCCCCGGCGGGGTCGGTGGATTCGGCGGCTTCCGACGGTGCTTGAGCGGGTGAATCCGCCTCCGTCACCCGGTCCTGCTGATCGGTGTCCTGCGCGAACAATGGGAGCTGCACGCCCGCAAGCAGCAGTGCAAGCATCCAGGCATTCAATCTGTCTCTGTGGAACTTCATATTCATCAAATTCGGTTGAAGACCAGGCGATATCCGACCGTGCCCAGGCCGATGCACGTGGCGTAGGCGACGCCCCCCAGAGCAGCCAGATACCACATCAGGTTTGGTCCGGCGGCTTGCAGGGCTGTGGACAGGTGCCCGGTCATGCGCGTCAGGAGCTCGAGATAGGGGCGCAGCGATTCCGTGATTCCGCCAAATGAGCCCAGCGTGTTCTCGGCGATGAGCGCAAACTGTGGGATCGCCATCCCACCGGCCACCAGGGCGCCGGCCAAGGTCAGCCCGATGGCAAAAAACAGGACCTTCGCTCCGAGCGGCCAGCTGGACCAGGACTTGCGCCACCACGGAGCCTGCTGCCGGACGGCGATGGCGGCCAGCACGCGCGGCGTGAGGGTGCGCGGTGCGGTGTGTCCGGGCAGGGCACGCAGCTCGCGGTGCAAACGGTCCACCAACCTGATTTCGTCCTGCTCGTTCATAACGTCACGCTTCCGGTTGCGAGTTGGGATGGCACCAGTCCTACGGTGCCGCTCAGTTCGCCTTCCAGATCCAGTTTCAATTTCTTCTTCAACGCCTCACGTCCCCGGTGGATGTCGGTTTTCACCTTGGACAGGCTGAGTTTGAGCCGTGCTGCGATCTCGTCGTAGCTCAGCTCTTCAAAGTGGTAGAGCACCAGCGGCACCCGTTGCGCCTTGGGCAGCTTCAGCAGGGCATGCTCCAGCAGTGCCCGCTTGTCGGCCAACTCGGCGTCTTCCGACTGGGTGTCTTCGGCCGGGATGTCGAAGGCTCGATCGTCGTCGTCATCGTCCCTTTTGAGATCCGAGAAGAAGGACCACCGCGCACGGTAGCGGGTGAGATGGTTCAGGCTGAGGTTGCGGGCCACGGTCTTGAGCCATCCACCGGCCGTCTTGCTTTGGCTGAGTTCGGCAAACCGGTCGTACGCCTTGAGAAAGACCTCCTGCGAGATGTCCTCCGCCTCGGCCGAATTGCCGGTGAGGCGCATCGCCGTGGTGAACACCATGTCCTGATAAGCCGTCATAAACGCTTCAAAATTTGGCTCTTCGCTCATCTTCCGGCCGGAACTGGGTCGCGGTCATCGTAGGGACAACACCCGATTGGAGGCGAGAAAGTTGCAGGATTGTTGGCGAGATTGGGTGGGCGGAGAGGGAGGGGGCTGCTGAGAAGGGCTTGGACGCGTTCAAGTTCCTTAATGCCACCGATGGAGCGCGTTAATACCCTTGCGCAGTTCAGTTGGGCGGCAAAAAAACCCTTGTGAAAAAATTCACGCCAAGGCAGTTTGTCGGCCCGCTCCAACTGGACGGTCATCATCCCGAGGGTTTTGCCCTCTTTTTGGCTCAATTCGCATGCGCACGCTGAAGACGATTCTTGCCACCCTGTTGCTTGCGGGGCTTCCACTCTTTGCCTTTTCCGCAGAATCTGCTGCGGAAGGAGCCGCCGGCCTCACCGAGCACGCCGGTGATCACGGAGACGCCCACGGTGAAGGCCACAGCGGGCTGCCCACCTATGCTCCGGTGCTGGTCGATCTCGGTTTTTTCAAGATCACCAATTCGATGGTGGTGACCTGGGCGGTGGCCATCCTCCTGATCATCGCGGCCCAGATGGCGACCCGGAACGTGAAGGCGGTACCGGAAGGGGCGCAGAATTTCTGGGAGTGGCTGGTCGGCGGGCTTTATGACTTTCTGGAGGGAATCATTGGATCGGACCTGGTGAAAAAGACGTTTTGGTTCTTCGCCACCCTCTTCATCATGATTCTGGCCTGCAACTGGTTTGGCCTGATTCCCGGCGTCGGGACCATTGGCTACACGACCGATCCGACGGCCCACCACATCACCCGGCCGTTCCTCCGGGGCGCCAACGCGGACATGAACATGACGCTCGCGATGGCCATGATCTTCTTCCTGTGCTGGACGGTTTGGGCGCTCCGGGCCAACGGACCGGGCGGCTTCCTACTGCACATCTTCGGGCCCAAGGGCGACACAACCGGCGCACTGAAGGTGCTGATGATCGGCGTCTTCGTGCTCGTCGGCGTGCTGGAGGTGGTCTCCATCCTTTTCCGGCCGGTCTCGCTGAGCTTCCGACTCTACGGCAACATTTTCGC
>DNDP01000360.1:0-4947 GCA_003484235.1 Verrucomicrobiales bacterium | reverse complement strand
CTGGTCGGCCTGGTGCAGGCGCTGGTGTTCATGCTCCTGACCGCGGTGTTCACGTTGCTGATCTGCACCCACGACGAAGAACACGCCCACGGTGAACATCACTGAAGAATTTCGGCACGTTGATCATGGCCAGACCGTGAGACGCGCCGGAGAGAACAAAGAAAGGTAACATCATGCTCCCAATGCTCGCTGAACTCACTGGCAACTTCCACGTCGCCGCCGCCGCCCTCGGCGCCGCGATCGGCGTCGGTATCATCGGTATGAAGGCCTCCGAAGCAGTCGGCCGCAATCCCGGTGCCGCCACCAAGATCCTCGTGCAGGCGATTCTGAGCACGGCCTTCGCTGAAGGCATCGTGTTCTTCGCCATCTTCTTGGTCCAGTGATCCTCTACCGTGCTGCGGCCTGTAGCCGGGCCGCAGCACGGCTCATTACCCAACCATCTCAACCATGAACCAACTCTTCCTTGCCGCCTCCGGTGGAGGCTTGGGTGACATCGCAAGCTCGACAGCCGAGACTTTCGGCATCAGCTGGCAGCTGTTCATCTCCCAGTGCATCAGCTTCACGATCGTGGCGGCGCTCCTGTACAAGTTCGCGTACCAGCCCATTCTGAAGATTCTGGCCGAGCGCCGGCAGACCATCGCCGACAGCCTGGCCAATGCCCAGAAGATCAAGGAGGAACTGGCCCGCACCGAGGCTGCCCGCAAGGAAGTCCTTGAAATGGCCAACGCCCAGGCCACCAACCTGATCGAGGAAGCGCGGGCCGCCGCGACCAAGGTGCTGGAGCACGAATCGCAGAAGGCGATCGCCCAGGCCGAGCAGATCATTGCCAAGGCGCGCGAAGCCGCCGACGCCGATCGCGGCCGGATGCTGGCCGAACTGCGTGCCGAGGTGGGCCGTCTCGTGGTGGCGACCACGGCCAAGGTCACCGGCAAGATCCTGACCGTGGACGATCAGAAGCGCCTCGCCGACGAGACGAACAAGCAGCTGGCTGCCTGAGCTGGCGAACCGGTCCCCACTCCGAACCGAACCGCGAAATGAAGATCAGCAAACAGTCCAAGCGCGACGCCAAGCAGCTGTTCCAGGCCTGCGTGGTGAATGGCCAACTCGACGAGGCCCGTGTCCGGCAGACGGTCACCCTCGTGATCGAGAAGAAACCCCGCGGCCATGTCGGCACGCTCGCCCAGTTTCAGCGCCTGGTGAAGCTGGACTTCGAACGCCGGACCGCCCGCGTGGAAAGCGCGGTGGAGCTGAACGCGGACACGCAGACCGGTGTGCGGTCCAACCTGGCCCGCAAATACGGCCAGAACCTGATTCTCCAGTTTTCGGTGAAGCCGGACCTGATCGGCGGGCTTCGCATCCAAGTGGGCAGTGATGTCTATGACGGCAGCGTCAAGGCCCGCCTCAACAACCTGAGCGCCGGTTTTTAACCCAGAACGCCGGTTCCCCGGCACGTGATTTCAATTCCCAGCCATGAGCAACCTACTCCAAGAAATCGAAGCCCAGATCGCGGGCGTCAAAACTTCGGTGAACAAGCAGAACGTCGGCACCGTGCGCGAGATCAGCGACGGTGTGGCCAAGATCGAGGGCCTGACCGATGCCATGCTCAACGAGATGCTCGATTTCGGCGACGGCGTGGTGGGCCTGGCGCTGAACCTCGAGGAGACCGAGGTGGGTGCCATCATCCTGGGCCAGTATACGGGCATCAAGGAGGGCCAGGAGGTGCGCACCACCGGCAAGCTGCTCCAGGTGCCCGTGGGCAAGGGCCTGCTCGGCCGCGTGGTCAACACGCTCGGTCAGCCGATCGACGGCAAGGGACCCATCACCGCCACCGCCCAGTATCCGGTCGAGAAGATCGCCCCGGGCATCGTCAAGCGGAAGTCCGTCAGCCAGCCGGTGCAGACCGGCATCATGGCCATCGACGCGATGATCCCGATCGGCCGTGGTCAGCGCGAGCTGATCATCGGTGACCGTTCGACCGGCAAGACGACGATCGGCGTCGACACGATCATCTCCCAGGCGCGCTTGAACAAAGCCGCCGAGGCCGCGGGCGACAAGAGCTACCGCCCGCTCTATTCCATCTACGTCGCCGTCGGCCAGAAACAGTCCAACGTCGCGAACGTCATCCGCGTCCTCGAGGAGGCCGGGGCGCTGGAATACACCATCGTGGTCGTGGCCTCCGCCTCCGATTCCGCGACGAACCAATACCTGGCCCCGTTCGCCGGTGCGGCAATGGGCGAATGGTTCATGGACAACGGCATGGACGCGCTCATCATCTACGACGATCTCTCCAAGCACGCCGTCGCCTATCGTCAGGTATCGCTGGTGCTGAAGCGTCCTTCCGGCCGCGAGGCGTATCCCGGTGACGTCTTCTACCTGCACAGCCGCCTGCTCGAACGCTCCGCCCGCGTGAGCGAGAAGTACGGCAACGGGTCGCTGACCGCGCTGCCGATCATCGAGACCCAGGCCGGCGACGTCTCCGCCTACATTCCGACAAACGTGATTTCCATCACCGACGGCCAGATTTACCTGGAAACGGACCTGTTCTATCAGGGCGTGCGCCCCGCCATCTCGGTCGGTCTCTCCGTTTCCCGTGTCGGTTCGGCCGCCCAGATCAAGGCGATGAAACAGGTCGCCGGCCGCATCAAGCTGGACCTCGCCCAGTTCCGCGAGCTGGCTGCGTTCGCGCAGTTCGGTTCCGATCTCGATGCCAAGACCCAGAAGCAGCTTGAACTCGGCAAACGGATCGTCGAGGTCTTCAAGCAGCAGCAGTACAATCCGATCGCCGTGGAGGTGCAGGTGGTGATTCTCTGGTCGGTGCAGAACGGCCACATGGACGACGTGGCGGTCGAGAAGATCAAGGACTTCCAGGCGAAGCTCACCGACTACCTGACCACCCGCAAGGCCGAGTTGCTGGCGCGGATCGTGAAGGAGAAGGCCCTGAACGACGAGATCACCGGCCTGCTCAAGTCCGTGGTCACCGAGTTCAAGCAGACCTACAAATAGGGTTATGCCCAGCACACGCGACATCCGCCGACGCATCAAGTCGGTCAAGAACACCTCGCAGATCACGAAGGCGATGCAGATGGTTGCCGCTTCCAAGATGCGCAAGGCGCAGCAGACCGCCCTCGCCGGCCGTCCCTACGCCACGCTCATGAACGAGGTGCTCGCCGAGGTCGCCGCCGGTGCCGGTGATTTCTCGCATCCGCTGATGGAACTGCGTCCGGGCGACCGCCGCGCCGTCGTCATCGTCAGCACCGACAAGGGGCTTTGCGGTGCGCTGAACAGCAACCTGCTGCGCGAGGCGGCCCGGTTCGACAAGGACAAGACCACCTACATCACGGCCGGACGCAAGGCGTCCCAGTTCATCGCCCGGACGAAGCGAAAACTCGGCGCGGAGTTCACCTACAAGGATGCGCCGTTGTTCAGCGAGGCGCGTGCAATCTCGAAGTTCGCACAGGAGCTGTTCCTTAAGGGCGAAGTCGACCGGGTGGACATCGTCTTCACCAACTTCATTTCGACGCTCAACCAGAAGCCCGAGGTGCGGCAGTTCCTGCCGTTGCGGGAGCTGAAGGCGGTCGATGCCGGAATCGCCGGGGATCATGCCGAGGTCGAACTGACGGTTGGCAGTCGCGAGTTTCTTTTCGAGCCGGCGCCGGCCTCCGTGCTCGGTGCACTGCTGCCGCACTACCTCAACTATCAGCTGTATCAGGTGCTCCTGGAGTCGAAGGCCTCCGAGCACAGCGCGCGGATGGTGGCGATGAAGAACGCCACCGACAACGCGAAGCAGATCATCAAGGACCTGACGCTCGAGTACAACAAGCTGCGCCAGGCGAACATCACCCGCGAGCTGCTCGAAATCACCACCGCCCAGATGGCGTTGGGCTGATCGGCCACTTCCGTTGCGAGTTTGAGAACGGCCGCCAGTTTTAGCTGGCGGCGTGCTGTTTTGCGGGAGGGCGGGGCGGGTCAGACCTGGTCGAACTGCCAGGGGCCGCGCATCGGGCGGCCGCGCCACGTGTTGGCCTCGGCGTTGTCCAGGAACCGTTCCCTGTCGGGATCCCACTTCAGTTTCCAGCCGGTGCGAAGGGCGATGACCCCGAGGTGGCACAGACTGGCGGCACGGTGGCCGATTTCCACGTCGCAGATGGGCTGCTGGCGGGACCGCAGGCACTCGAAGAAGTTTTGCTGATGCCCAGGGCTTACCGCCAGACGGACCGCATCGGAAGGCAGCGGAGTGGAAAGCAGTTCCGGTGAACTCGCCTCAAGTTTGTTTCCCCGCGAAACGAAGATCCACCCGTCGGACCCCTCGAACAGGACGCCGTGGCCGCGTTGGTTGGCGTGCGGACCCACGGCGCGCCCGCTGGGATCGTTGTTCGAGATGCTCCGGCAATGGTGCTTCACCCCGTTGGCGTAGGTGTAGAGCACCTCATACTCGCTCGCGGCGGTGAAGCCGCCGGGAACCATCTCCACGAGCGGGCGGCCCTCCACCGCCACGGGACCGCTCCGGTCCAGTCCCAACGCCCAGAGGGCGATGTCGTTGTGGTGCGCGCCCCAGTCGGTCATCGTCCCGCCCGAATAGTCGTACCAGTAGCGGAAGGATCCGTGGCATTTCTCGGGGACATAGGCCGTCATTTCCCGCGGCCCCAGCCACATGTCCCAGTTCAACCCCTTGGGCACTTCCTTCGTCGCGAAGGGACCGCCATGTCGGCCCATCGGCAGGTAGGTGGTGATGGTGTGGAGCTTGCCGACGCGGCCGTTGCGGACCAGTTCACACGCCTGGCGGAACGTCCGGTCGGAGCGCTGCTGGCTGCCGGTCTGGAGGATGCGACCGGTCTCCCTCGCCACCTTAACCATCTGTTGCCCTTCCTCGATAGTCAATGTCAGCGGCTTTTCGCCGGACACCTCCCTTTCCCGGCCGCCCCCCCCCGCGGGGGGGAGGGGGGGGGG
>DNDP01000358.1:1956-5621 GCA_003484235.1 Verrucomicrobiales bacterium | reverse complement strand
ACGTTTTAGGTCTTACGCCACGCGATTCTTGCCGCTATACAAGGCCCGGACCTCTTTGCTAGCGTCGCCGCACCTATGGCACTGGACGACATTGTACTGGAAGCGGAAGAGAAGATGGCCAAGACGGAGGAGGTGGTCGTGCACGAATTCGCCGGCGTCCGCACCGGCAAGGCCTCGGCGGGGCTGGTCGAAAACATCCTGGTGGAGGCGTACGGTTCCCAGATGCGGATCCGGGAACTGGCCGGGATCACCTGCCCCGAGCCGCGGCAGATCCTGATCCAGCCCTGGGACGCCAGCACGGTGGGACCGATCGAGAAGGCGATTCAGAAGAGCAACCTCGGCCTCAACCCGGCCACGGACAAGAAGTTCATCCGGATCGTCATCCCCGAACTGAGCGAGGAGCGCCGGACGGAATTCACCAAGATTGCCCGGAAAATGGCCGAGGACGGCCGGGTGGCGATCCGGCACATCCGTCGGGACACGTTGGAGGCCCTGAAGAAGGAATCCAAACAGGGCGGCGTGACCGAGGACCAGGTCGGGGCGATGGAAAAGGAGGTCCAGAAGCTGACCGACCAGTACATCAAGCGGATCGACGAGCACCTGACCCACAAGGAGAAGGAGATCATGACCGTCTGATCCAACCCGGGATGCGGGCGGCGGGTGACTTTCTCCGGCGGGCGTCCGAGGCCCCCACGGCCGGACCAGTGGCGCAACTTTCAGGCCGGCCCCGTGTTGCAAACTGCAGTAAAAACGCGATTTCATGGTATTGCCGTCGATCAAACAGCTGCTGGCGCAGATAGGCGCCGTGACGCCCACCCAGTTTGAAACCCTGGTCAAGGCGTGGCGGGTGGCGGCGGAAAACGGGTCGCAGGAACCCCTGCTGGGGTTCTTCAGCCGGGAATGCGGCCTGAGCGAGGAGAAGTTCCTCCAGCTGATGGGCGCCGAGTTGAACCTCCCCTACGTGGACCTCCCGCACCTGACCATTCCGGTCGAGGCCCGGAACAAGATCTCCACCAAGGTCGCCTTCCAGTATTCGGTCTTCCCCGTCAGCTACGACGATGGCGTGCTGCAGGTGGCGGTGAGCAATCCACTGGACGCCGCCATGCTGAGCGCGGTGCAGTTCGACGCCGGGACGCCGGTGAAGTTCGGGCTCGCGCCGCGGGCCGAGATCGAGAAGGCGCTGAAGAAATACTACGGAGTCGGCGCCGAGACGCTCGACGAGCTGCAGGAGGACGAACCGATCGAACTGATCGTTGGCGAGGACAAGGAGATCACCGAAGGCGACCAGGAGGCGAGCGTCATCAAGTTCGTCAACCAGATCGTCTGGGAGGCGTTCAAGGACCGCTCGACGGACATCCACTTCGAGCCGATGGAGGACGAGCTGCGCATCCGCTACCGGATCGACGGCATCCTCCATCAGACGCCGATGCCGCCGCAGCTCAAGCGCTACCAGGCGGCGATCATCTCCCGCATCAAGGTGATGGCCGGCATGAACATCGCCGAGAAGCGGTTGCCCCAGGACGGCCGCATCAACGTCCGCATCAAGGGCGAGGAGATTGACATCCGCGTCTCGACCGTGCCGACGGTTTACGGTGAGAGCGTGTCCCTGCGCCTGCTCACGCGCGGAAAGATTTTCCTGAGCATGGACAAGCTGGGCTTCTCCCCGGCGGAGGAGGCGGCCATGCGTGAGATCATCGTCAAGCCGCACGGCATCATGCTCGTCACCGGACCAACCGGCGCCGGCAAGTCCACCACCCTTTACGCCTGCCTCAGCTCGATCAATTCCGTCACCAAGCGGATCATCACCGTCGAGGAACCGGTCGAGTACGAGCTCAAGGGCATCAACCAGATTGCCGTCCGTTCGGACATCGGCCTGACCTTCGCCGTCGGGCTGCGCCACATTCTCCGGCAGGACCCCAACGTGATCATGGTCGGCGAAATCCGCGACCTGGAGACGGCCGAGATCGCCATCCGCGCCGCGCTCACCGGTCACCTGGTGTTCAGCACGCNNGGCTCCGGCAAGACGACGACGCTGGCGTCGATGCTCAACTACATCAACAACGAGATGGACCGCCACATCGTGACGGTCGAAGACCCGATCGAGTACTACCACACGCACAAGAAGAGCCTGATCAACCAGCGCGAGGTCGGCAACGACGTGCCCAGCTTCGCTGAGGCCCTTCGCCGCGTGCTCCGCTCCGACCCGGACGTGATCCTCGTCGGTGAAATGCGCGATCTGGAAACGATCTCCAACGCCATTCTCGCCGCTGAAACGGGTCACCTGGTGTTCAGCACGCTGCACACGAACGACGCACCGAGCGCGTTTACGCGGTTGATCGACATGGGGATCGAGCCCTTCCTGGTCGCCTCGTCCGTCGAGGCCGTCATGGCCCAGCGGCTGGTGCGGACGATCTGCACCACCTGCAAGACCGAGCAGAAGATGGAAAAGAGTTACCTGCGCAAGATCGGCTTCCCAGAGAATGAAATTGCCGAGGCGAAGTTCTGGCATGGCGCCGGATGTGAGACCTGCCGGCAGCTGGGCTACCAGGGTCGGCTGGGCATCTACGAGCTGCTGGTGGTGAACGAGGCGCTCCGGCCGCTCATCATGAACCGCGCGCCGGCCTCGACCATCGCGCAGACAGCGATCGACCATGGCATGCGCACACTCCGCATCGACGGCTGGAACAAGGTCCGCGCCAGCCTGACGACCATCGAAGAGGTGCTCCGCGTGACCCAGACGGAGGAGCACCTCAAATCCCTCGTGGGAGACGCCGCCTGATGTCCAAAGCAACGACCAGGAAAAAGAAGGAACGCTGGCAGTCCTGCAATGTCATGCGGATCGGTGCCGCCGACCGGCGTCTCTGGAACCTGCGGGCGAAGGGACAGGGTTTCGCCCTTGCCCGGGAGTACACGGTGGTGGGCCAGGAAAAGCTGCCGGCGCCGGTGGTCACCAAGGACTTTCAATCGGTCTGGCAGAAGAAGTTGAACGTCGCGTGGCTCCCGCCCGGCGAGGTCTTTCTCAGTTCGGTGGAGTTGCCGACCAGCGATCCCGACGAAATCCAGGGCATGCTCGAGCTGCAGATGGAGAAGCTTTCCCCGCTGCCGGCCACCCAGACTGTCTGGACCTACGTTCCCCTGCCCCGCGCCGAGGGTGCGCTCAGCCGCGTCCTGCTGGTGGTGGCCGGACGTCATGCGGTCGAGGCGCAGTTGGGAAAGCTCGAGGCGGACGGCTTCTTTGCCGACCGCCTGGAGTTGCCGCAGATCGACGAACTGCTTGCCGTGCTGGGCCAGGGGGACGGCATCTGGACGTTCCCGCGCCGCAGCGGCGAACATCATTCAGTCGTCACGGCCTGGATTGCCGACGGGGAACTCCGGCACGTGGGGCTTTCACACCTTCCGCCCGCGGGATGGCAGACGGTCTTCAAGAACCAGCTCGCCCAGGTCGCCTGGTCGGGGGAGCTGGAAGGCTGGTTTCAATCCGGGGCCGACACCCACGTCGTGGCCGCCGGGGATCTCGCCGCCGAGTTTGAACCGGTGCTGCGGGAATTTTCCGGCAGGGAGGTTGACGTCCGCGAACCGATCGCCGAAGCCACGCTGGCCCAGCTCACCGCCGCCCGGGCCGCCGCCGGCCAGCCGGTGCCGTTGCTGCCCGCCGAATTCGCCAC
>DNDP01000358.1:1381-1795 GCA_003484235.1 Verrucomicrobiales bacterium | reverse complement strand
TGCTGCCCGCCGAATTCGCCACGCGCTACCGGCAGCTCTTCGTCGACCGCATCTGGATGCGGTCGCTGGGGGCGGTCATTCTGCTCTACGTTCTCGGGGTCATCGGCTATTTCGGCGCCATCGAATGGGCGCGTTACCGGCAGACGCAGGTGAAGACGGAGTTGCGGACCATTGCCCAGACGTACACGAACACGCTGCACATGCGGGCCCGGGTGCAGATTCTGCAGAACCAGATGAACCTGAAGTACGCGGCCCTCGACAGCCTGCGGTCGATTGCGGAAAAGCTCCCCGAGGGCGTTACGCTCGATTCGTTCAGCTTTCAACGGGGCTCGAAGCTCACCCTCGTCGGGTCGGCACCGCAGTCGGATCCGGGCAAGGTCACCGACCTCGTGCAGGCGCTGCAGAACGCGCAGT
>DNDP01000358.1:440-1186 GCA_003484235.1 Verrucomicrobiales bacterium | reverse complement strand
GGACGGCAAGCCGCTCTTCGCCAGCATCGGATCGCCGGACATGCGGATCAATCCCCAGACCCAGACCACCCGCTGGCAGTTTGAATGTCAGCTGGCCAACCCGGAGACGGAACGATGAGCGCATCCGCGGAGAAGACCGTCCTCAAGCCCGGCGAAAAACGGCTGCTCGTGGTGGTGGGCATCGTGGTCTTCGGCGTGCTGAACATCATGTTTGTGTTTCCCCGGTTCGGCGAGTTCGGCACGGTGCGGCGCGAAACCGGGGTCGTGCAGCGGGACATCGACCGTTACCAGCAGGAGATCGCCAGGCGCGACACCTACCAGAAACTGCTGACCGAGCTCGAGGGTCAGGGATCACAGGTGATCCGCCGCGACCAGGCGTTGAAGCTGCAGATGACCGTGCAGTCGCATGCGCTGCGCAGCGGCGTCCAGATCGTCCGCTATGATCCGGCCGCCCGCAGCGCCCTGGCGGCGACCAATTCATTCTTCGACGAGCAGTCCATCGTCGTGGGCTACGACACCGGCTACAACCAGCTGATCAACTTCCTGGTGGGACTGACCGAGGACGATTCCATGATTCGCGTGCGGACGATGGACGTGAGACGCGATCCCTCCAACCAGCGGCTCCAGGGCAACATCACCCTGGTGGCCAGCTACCAAAAATCCGAGAAGGACGGCGTCGCCGGTCCCCAGTAGAAACCTCAAACGCCCCAGCCTGTGAAGACCATCTCAACCCTCATCGCCCTCGC
>DNDP01000358.1:0-161 GCA_003484235.1 Verrucomicrobiales bacterium | reverse complement strand
GCCGCAACGCTCAGTCTGGCAGCGCAGGCGCCGCCCGCCTTTCCCCCCGCCGTCCCGGCGCAGAACACCACGGCGCCGCAGGATGCCGCCACCGGAGAGGAGGCGCGCAGACAGCTGGAGGAATTCATCCGGCAACGGCGCCAGGCCGTCGACGAAGCCGG
>DNDP01000397.1:23225-23464 GCA_003484235.1 Verrucomicrobiales bacterium | reverse complement strand
TCGTTGGGATCTTCGGCACAGATGCTCACGTCGAACGGACTGCCGACGCTGGTGGGTGCACGGTAGGCGAAGCTCGCCGGATCCGAAGGATGCGCCAGCAGGGTCCCGACGGAAGCATTGCCTCCGGGCACGCCGTTGACCTTGAATACCCAGGCCGTTCCCGGCGGCCCCTGGGTGACGCGGAACAGCATGGTGTCGCCGGAGAAAAGGTAAACCTCCTGTGGTTCGAGCGCATTCAG
>DNDP01000397.1:4025-22987 GCA_003484235.1 Verrucomicrobiales bacterium | reverse complement strand
GTCAGCGCGGCGGAATGCACTTCCTGCCAGTCCACCAGATTGGTGGAGACGTCGACAAAGTAGCGGGCGCCCTGCCCGGTGACCTGGACCTGGAGCGCACCGGCGCTGATGCCCGTGGGAGTCAGAACGAGCGGTTCGTCGGCTGCGGCGCTTAGCAGCAGCGCGACGAACGCCAGCCCGGGGAGCAGCCTGCGCCCTGGCCGCGGACGGAGAAGTCGGGGGTGATCCGGCACGTGGCCGCCAGCGACGACAATGGGCGAGCGCATAGACCTTTGATGGTACGATGGAAGCCTATGCCCGTCGGAGACGAATGTCACGCTGTTCGTTCCATCCGCCTGAGTTCGAGCTTCTGGCAGCACGGGAAACGAGCTCTCGATTGACGCGGCCAATCCCGCTAGGCTCTCCCGCGCATGACCGAAGTGGTGGCGCCCATCAAGAACGTGACGCTCGAGCCGCGGGACTACGCGGATCTGAGCTACGCGAAGTCGCTGCTGGAGAATCCCGGATTTGCGGTGCGGGTGGCGAGCCTGCTGGGGGCGCCAATCGAGAAGGGCTTCAAACTGCTTCCCGGAAACTGGTCCAAGACCGTTCACGGCGCGGTGCATCGGGCCCTGCGCGCCGCCCTGCGCGTTGCGTTGACGTCCCTCCGATCCAAGCCGCGCGCTGGTCGGGCATCGATTGGGTTTCATCGTGTGGTGACCGGTTTGTCGGGAGGCATCGGTGGGGCATTCGGTTTTGCCGCGCTGCCGGTCGAACTGCCGTTCTCCACCACGGTCATGCTGCGATCGATCGCCGACATCGCCCGCCATGAAGGGCACGACCTCCGAGATCCCGAGACCCGGCTCGCCTGCCTGGAGGTTTTCGCGCTGGGCGGGCGTTCCCACAGCGACGACGCGGCGGAGAACGCCTATTGGGCGATGCGCGTGGTGCTGTCCCAGGCGGTGAGCGAAGCGGCGGCACACGTGACGCAGCGGGGCATGCTGCAGGAGACGGCGCCCGCCCTGGTGCGGTTGATCTCGCTCATCGGTGCGCGGTTCGGCGTGGTGGTTTCCGAACAGATCGCGGCCAAGGCGGTGCCGGTGATCGGCGCCGCGGCCGGCAGCGCCATCAATGTATTGTTCACCAGTCATTTCCAGGCGATGGCCCGCGGCCACTTCATTGTGCGCCGGCTCGAGAAGACATACGGTCCGAACATCGTCCGAGAGGTGTACGCGCAGATTGCGCTGCCGCCGGGTTGAGCCGGCCAACATCCCATGAGCGAACCGACACCGGTCATCCTTGAAGAGTTCCTCAAGCTGCACCCCGCCGATCTGGCGGACCGCCTGCAGCGGATGGAACTCGACGATGCGCAGGGAGTCCTGCTTTCGCTGCCGCGGCGCAAGGCTGCCGCGGGCCTCTCCGAGATGGAGTTCGAAAAGGCGGAGGAGCTGCTGGAATCCCTCACCGACGAGCAGCTGATCGGCTTCCTCCCCGAATTGCCCCACAACGAGATTGCCGACCTGCTTGGCCTGCTGACGCTCGGCCGGCAGCGGCAGTTGCTGGATCGGCTGCCGCCCGAGCATGCCCAGGGCATCCGCAGCCTGCTCGCCTACTCGGAAGATTCCGCCGGCGGCATCATGACCGACCGGTTCATCGCGATTCACGGCGACCAGACCGTTCAGGCGTGCATGGATCTTCTGCGCCGCCGGGGCGGCACCGAGCGCGAGGATGTCTCCTACCTTTACGTCGTCGACCGCGCCCACAAGCTGACCGGGGTGGTGCCGATCCGAGAGCTGGTGTTCGCCCAGCCAGACCGTTTGATCGCCGATTTGATGCGCCGCGATGTGGCCTTCGTGCGGGTGGACGACGACCAGGAGGAGATTGCCCGCCGCTTCGAGCACTACCACTACCTTGGCCTCCCGGTCCTCGACCGGCATGGGCGGCTGGTCGGCATCGTGAAGGCCACGGACGCGCTCGAGATCGCCAGGGAAGAGGCCACCGAGGACATGCAGCTAATGGTCGGTCTGTCCGGCGAGGAACGCGCCCTCACGCCGTGGAACAAGGCCCTCGGCCGACGGCTGCCCTGGCTTTACGTAAATCTCGCCACGGCGTTCCTCGCGGCCTTCGTGGTGGGTCTGTTTGAAAGCACGATCGCCAGCTGGACCGCGCTGGCGATCTTCCTGCCCATCGTTGCCGGTCAGGGCGGCAATGCGGGCATGCAGACGTTGACGGTCATCATCCGCGACATGGCGCTGGGTGAGCTGACCCCCGGCGATGGCCGCAAGGCCCTGATCAAGGAAGCCGTCCTCGGCGTCGTGAACGGCATCGCCATTGGCATCGTGGTCGGCCTGATCGGCTGGTGGTGGAAGGACAGTCCGGAACTGGGCCTCGTCGCCGGAGCCGCGATGGTGTTGAACCAGATCGCCGCGGCGCTCTCCGGGGTCCTGATTCCATTCGGCCTGAAATGGTTCAAGGTGGATCCCGCCATGGCGTCCAGCATCTTTCTCACAACCGTCACCGACGTGGCC
The DNA here is from genome assembly GCA_003484235.1 of Verrucomicrobiales bacterium. Lineage (GTDB taxonomy): Bacteria > Verrucomicrobiota > Verrucomicrobiia > Limisphaerales > RI-55 > RI-55. The sequence continues at coordinate 20,480 of DNDP01000397.1, read as the reverse complement.
GGTTTCTTCTTTTTCCTCGGGCTCGGCGCGCTGGCGCTCAAACACTTCGTGAATTGAGCGGCACTTTCCGGTGCCGGTTCCCGGCCTTGACGCTTTGGATGGCCCGGTATTGCATCGGTTGATGCGCTTCCTCCTCTTCGGACTTTCTCTGGCCCTGTTTTTCACCGTGACCTCTTCCTCTGCGCGTGATCGCACGCTGATTCACTGCGGAAAGCTCGTGGACGTCGAGGCGGGTGAAGTGCGGGGCGAGGCGACCATCGTGGTCGTCAGCAACCGCATCGAAGCGGTGTCGTCCGGCCACGACCGGCCTCGCTCCGGAGACCGCGTGGTCGATCTGCGCAATGCCACGGTGTTGCCCGGGCTGATGGACATGCATGTGCATCTCCAGAGCTTCTTTGGTCCGGAGCGCTACGTGGAGCGCTTTCAATTGAACCCCGAGGATCTCGCGCTGCACGCAGCCCACCATGCCCGGCTGACCCTGCGGGCGGGTTTCACCACGGTGCGGGACCTGGGCGGAGAACAGGTCGTGGCGCTGCGCAACGCCATCGCCAAGGGAATCGCCGAAGGTCCGCGAATCATCGCCGCCGGCCGCTCGGTGGCCATCACGGGCGGTCACGCCGATCAAAGCAACGGCATGCGCCGGGATTTGCAGGGAGATCCCGGCCCCGCTGAAGGCGTGATCAATGGTCCGGACGACGCGCGCAAGGCTGTCCGTCAGCGCTACAAGGAGGGGGCCGACGTCATCAAGATCACCGCCACCGGCGGCGTGTTGAGCGTCGCCAAGGACGGCTTTCGTCCGCAGTTCACGCAGGCGGAGGTGGACGCGATCGTGGAGGCGGCCCGGGATCTCGGCCTGTCCACCGCGGCTCATGCACATGGACCCGAGGGGATGAAGCGCGCCGTGCTGGCGGGCATCGGATCGATCGAGCACGGCACGATGATGACCGAGGAGGTCATGGACCTGATGCGAGAGCGGGGCACCTGGTACGTGCCCACGCTGAGCGCGGGCCGTTACACCGAGGAGAAGGCGAAGGTGCCGGGATACTATCCGGCGGTGGTTGCGCAGAAGGCTCTGGCCGTGAGCCCGATGATGATGGGCACCTTCAGCCAGGCATTGAAGCGGGGAGTGAAGATCGCCTTCGGCACGGACGCGGGAGTGTTTCCCCACGGTGAGAACGCCAAGGAGTTCCTGTATCTGGTTGAAGGAGGCATGACGCCGATGGCGGCAATTCAAAGCGCCACGGTCGAGGCGGCGAAGCTGCTCGGACAGGAACGCGAGCTGGGCGCGATCAAACCGGGCATGCTGGCCGACATCATCGCCGTGGAAGGTGACCCGGTGGCGGACGTGGTCGCGCTGCAAAAGGTCGTGTTCGTGATGAAGAACGGCGCGGTGTTTGCGGGGCCGTGAGCCGATTCACCATCGACACGCCGGAGTCCAGCTCCCATCATCGCGCCCGTTTTTTATGGCGACGATCAAACCTTTTGCTGCACTTCGACCCAAACCCGAACTGGCCGATCAGATCTGCGAGCTGCCGTACGATGTCATGTCGTCAGACGAAGCGCGCGAAATGGCGGCCGGCAATCCGCTCAGCTTTCTGCACGTCTCCAAGCCGGAAATTGACCTGCCGCGCGACACGGATCCATACGCGCCGGAAGTCTACGCCACCGGCCGGGAGAATCTGCACAAGCTGATGGCGCAGGGCGCGCTGCGGCAGGATGACCGGCCCTGCTTCTATCTCTACCGGCAGGTGATGGGAAAACATTCGCAGGTTGGACTGGTTGCGGCCGCCAGCTGCCAGGAGTATCTGGATGGCATCATCCGCAAACATGAGTTCACCAGACCCGACAAGGAGGATGACCGGGTGCGGCACATCGAGTCGTTGAACTCCCAGACAGGACCGGTTTTTCTCTCGTATCGCGCAGTGCCGGAACTGGACGCGCTCTTTGCCGGCATCGTGTCCGGCCCGCCGGAAGTGGACTTCGTCGCCGGGGATGGGGTCCGGCACACGGCCTGGACGATCAGCGATCCGGCAGTCATCGGCACGATCGAGTCGGCGTTTTCAAGGATTCCCAATCTCTACATCGCCGACGGTCATCACCGCAGCGCGGCTGCGGGCCGGGTTTATCAGGCGCGCAAAGGGGCGGGGCACAGCGCGCGTTTTCTGACCGTGATTTTTCCCCACAACCAGATGCAGATTCTTCCCTACAACCGCGTGGTGAAGGATCTCAACGGTCGCTCGCCGGAGCAGCTGGTTCAGGAACTGGCCAAAGTGTTCGTGATGGAACCGGGCTCGGGCGCGGCGCCGGCCGCCAAGCACCAGCTCGGGCTTTTCCTGGCGGGCACGTGGCATTGCCTGTCCTTCCGGCCGGAAAGGACCGGATCGAGCAATCCCATCGAGACGCTGGATGTTTCACTGCTGCAGAATCTCGTTCTGGCACCCCTCTTCGGCATTGATGATCCGCGGACCAGCAAACGCATCAGCTTCGTGGGCGGGATCCGCGGCACGGGCGAGCTGGAGAAACTCGTCAAGTCGGGCGAATACGCCTGTGCGTTCTCCATGTTCCCCACCAGCATGAACGACCTGATGTCGATCGCCGACGCAAACGGCATCATGCCGCCCAAGAGCACGTGGTTTGAGCCCAAGCTCCGGGACGCCATGTTTTCCCACATGATCTGACTGTGGTTCCGAAGTCGATCTCCGCCAATTGAAGGCGCTGCCGGCTTCCACCGTCGCCCGCGGCCGGCAGATCGGGGCACAAAAAAACCCCTTCCCGAAAGGGAAGGGGCTGAGGTCACGCAGGTGACTTAGAAGTTGTAGATCAGGTTGAGTGCGACGAGCACTTCATCCCGCTTGCTCCAGCCCAGGGAGGCCACGCCGTCCTCGGCATTGTCGTAGCGGACTTCCAGGCGGCTGAGGACGTTGTCCCACAGATCGTACTGGATGGTGCCGACAGCCGACCAGATCTCACCCTCGGACGCGTCGGTCTGGGTGTAGATCAGGTTGCCCTTGGCGAATTCGCCACGGGCGTGGAGGCTCAGCTTCTCGGTGGTCTGGTGCGAGAGGTAAACACCGAACACGTTCTGGTGGTATCCGTCGATGGCGCCGCCACCGAAGATGGACGGCTCAGCACCGGCGTAGTCCCAGGCCAGGCCCAGGCTCAGACCGTCGACCGGCAGGTTGAACGTGGCACCGGCGTAGTAGTTCACGCGGTTGCCGCCGCTGATGCCCTGCGTGCCGGCATCGAAGCCGTAGACAGAACCGACGTAGAGGGTCGAACCTTCCAGGAAGCCCGTGCTCTCGGGGAGCGTCACGGAGAGGGCGCCCATCACGGTCTTGTCGGATTCCTTCTTCGGCTCAACAGTGCTCGCATGGGCGCGCGTGTTGATGCCCGCGTTGAAGGTGTTGGCGATGCCCGCCGAAGCGCTCAGCACTTCGTTGAACTCGTAGGACATCAGCACGCCCGTGTGCTGGGTCGGCTCGATGGTCCAGCCCCAGGAGCGGGTGTAGTTCGGGTTCAGATTGTTGTTGGCGTACTCGTAGCCGATGATGGTGTCGAACACACCGACCTTGAAGTCCAGGCCGTTGCCCGCGGGAGCGCGCAGCTCCACGTAGGCCTGCTTGACGGCGAAGCTTTCGTTGCCGTCGCCATAGGCGGTCGGGTTGTAGCCGACAGCGTCCGGGCCAAACCACAGTTCAGCGGTGTAGCCGGCCGCCCACTGGCTCTCGTCCAGCGGCTTGGAGATGGTCAGGTCGACAACGTTCAGATTGAAGCCGTCGGACTTGTTCACCTCGCCCTTGCCGAAGTTCGGCACGGCGCCGCGGTTGCGGTCCAGGTTCCAGTGCGCGGATACGTCCACGTAGCCGCTGATGGTGGTGGAAGCCAGCGCGGTCATTACCGGGCTCTCTTCCGCTTGTGCAGTCACGCCGCCAAGAACACCGGCCGAGGCCAGTGCGGCGGTCCATTTGTTCATCTTCATTCGCTCGTTCCTCCGTCGAATTTTGGGTTGTTGGTTTGTTGTCACTTTGCTTGTCAGCGGGTCGAAAACAGTCCGCCCGCCCACCAGAACGGTGTTATTGAGGGGCGGATGTAAAGTAATCCGGGGGCTTTGACAACAAGTTTTTGCGCTGTTTCCGCAGGGTTGGGCGCCACTTTCACCCCCAAAACGGCAGCCTGCCCGGGGTTCGGAACCTGCGGGGCGTCCGGCGGGCGCCAGCTCACTGCTTCTTTTGAAAGAGGTTCTTGAGCCCCTCGGCGGCCTGATTGACCGCCTCGCCTGCGCCCTTTTCCGCGGCGTCTTTGAGGGCTTCCGTCCCTGCCTTGGCCGCTTCCCTGCCTGCCAGCAGGATGACTTCGTCGGTCAGTTGCTTGATGGCGCGTTGGACGAGTTCGGCCACGGTGATCCCCTCGGGACCGGTGCCCAGATCGGAAAGCACGATGTCCGGAGCAATCAGCGTGACGTTGCGGCCGGCCATCGCCGACAGGCGCAGATGCACCTTTGCGCCGGCAATCCTGAACTGGCGAACCTCCAGCTTCTTGGACGCTCCCTGCTGGTCGGCCGGTTCGTCCGCGGGGGCGGCCTCCTGCGTGCCGGAAAACTCGGCCACATTCTTTTGGATCGCGGTCAGATTGTTGTCCTTCAGGCCCCCTTCGAGAATGACCTCGGCTCCCTCGATGAGCATCGATTCGATGACCACCTTTTCCGCCGTCAGGGAACCGGGGTCGAGGTCGAGATGAGCATTTCCGAGCCGGATGGCGAACTCACCCTCGTATCCGGCGGGATTCCCGATCTCAAGGCCCTTGATCTCGCCGAAGCCGCGAAAAGGCCTGATGGAAACGCCGTCCAGACTAACCGTCGTCCGGGTGAGCCTGGGGCCGACCGATTCCACGCCGGTCTTGACGATGCGATCCAGATTCAAAACCGCGACAAACGCCGCCGCGAGGAGGAGAACCAGCAGTCCCCCGCCGATGAGCAAAATCAGTTTCTTCTTGTTCATGTTCCTTTTTCCAGTAGTTCGATTGCGTTGCCGGGCACGCGCCGCCGATGCCGAGGACTGTGTGCGCTGTGGTGGGAATTGTAAATTCCGATCCAGTGGGCAACACTCGCCCGCCGTGCCGAAGTCGTCCGCCACGCCAATGCCGCCATGAATCGATCAAATCCGTCCGCCATGAACCGCCGCGAGGCCCTGCGCAGGGCCGTGTTTGCCGCTGCAGCCCTGCCGTCGTTTCCACTGCTTGGCGCCGCGCCTTCGGTTGCCGTGCACAACAGCTCGGCGCCGCCCTATCCGCCCAAACGGGAGTTTGATCTGACCAAGAAGGATCACCTTCTTCTGGAGGAGGTCGGGGAGGCCGCGTTCCGGTTCTTCTGGGAAAACAGCCACCCCAAGACCGGGCTCACCAAGGATCGCAGCCAGGCCGACGGCACCGACGAACGAACCGTGGCCAGCATCGCCTCCACCGGCTTCGGGCTGTCCGCGTACTGCGTGGCCGCCAGCCGGGGCTGGCACGACGGTTTGGAGATCCGCGAACGTGTGCGGACCACCCTGCGCTGGATGGTGGAGTGGATGCCGCATGAACACGGCTTCTACTATCACTTCGTGGATTGGACGAACGGCCGGCGCGTGTGGGACTGTGAACTGTCGTCCATCGATTCGGCCATCTTCCTGTGCGGCGTCATCCTGTGCGGCGAGTATTTCGTGGACCCGGAGATCCGGGATCTTTCGGCCATCCTGGTCCAGCGCGTCGATTGGAACTGGATGATGAACGGCGGTCCCACGCTGTCGCACGGCTGGAAGCCGGACACGGGTTTTCTTCCCCATCGCTGGGATCACTACAGCGAGCTGATGATGCTGTATCTGCTGGGAATGGGGACGGATTTCAACCGCATCACCCGGGCGGCCTGGGACGCCTGGCGGCGACCGGTCTTCGAGCAGGAAGGCCTGCGCTACATCGGCTCGCCAGCGCCGCTGTTCGTGCACCAGTTTTCCCATGCTTGGTTCGATTTCCATGGCGTGCATGATCGTCACGCCAACTATTTCGACAACTCGATCCTCGCCACCGAAGCGCACCGCCGGTTCTGCCTGGGACTGCGCGGCCAGTTTCCCGACTATGGTGAAGATCTTTGGGGCATCACCGCGTCGGACTCGGTCAGGGGGTATGTCATCTGGGGCGGACCGCCGGCCATGGGGCCCATCGATGGCACGGTCGTCCCCTGCGCCGCCGCCGGTTCGCTGCCGTTTCTCCCGGGTGAATGCATGCGGGTTTTGCACACACTGAAGGACCGGTTTGGCGACCGCCTCTGGAAGCGCTACGGCTTCGCGGACGCCATCAATCCCCGCACCGGCTGGGTGGCGAGGGATGTCGTCGGGATCGATCTGGGCGTGACGCTCCTGATGGCGGAAAACGTCCGCAGCGGCTTCGTGTGGGACACCTTCAAGAAGAACCGGTATGTCCGGCAGGGCATGGAGCGGGCAAACTTCAAGCGCGCACAGCACGTGCGGACCGACCAATACATCGCCCGCTGACCGGCGGGCGGCGCTCCGCGGGATCTATTTCTCGATCTCGAAGATCCGGTTCAGCTGGGTGATCTCGAGGATTTGTTCGACGACCCGCGTCGGGCGCTGGAGGACGATCCGGCCGTTGTTCGCACCGATCGTTTTCTTGATCGCGATCAGCGCGCTCAATCCCTGCGAGTCGATGAAGGCCACGTTGGAAAGATCCACCGTCACCAGCGTGGCCTTTTGCGGCAGCTTCGCCCGCACGGAGTCGATCACCTCGCGATAGTTCTCGGCGCTGATTCTCGTCAGGCCGTCCACTTTCATCGAATCGTTTTCAACGGTCAGGTTCATGGTGCGATGCGGTTGTTGGAACGGGTGCGCTCGGGTGCTTTGAATCGCCCCATTGCTAACAACCCCCGCCGGGAACGCGAGTTAAAAAATCTTCCCGCCGGTTCAGTGTGTCCGGCAATGGCCCGCTCAGTTTCGCATCGCTTTTGGCGGTGCCGCATTTCATAAGCGGGGCATGCAATACCTCTACGCGGCGCTGATCGGCCTTCTTGGAGGCGTGGCCGGCGGCATGTTTGGGATCGGCGGCGGCATCGTGATGGTGCCGGCCATGATCTTTCTGCTGAAGACGGATCCGAAGATCGCCATCGGCACCTCGCTGGCGGTGATCGTGCCGACGGCGATCGTGGGGACCTTCCGCCATTACTCGTTTGCAAACATCGACTGGCGCGTGGCGTTCATGCTCGCCCCGACGGCGCTGATCGGTGGATGGATCGGACCGCAGATTGCGGAAAAGATGCCGGTGCTCGGTTTGAAACGCGCCTTCGGGGTGCTGCTGCTGCTGGCGGGCTTGAAGCTTCTGACCGGCAGGTGATCCCGCTGTCGCGAAACGGTTCCGCGCCTCACCTGGCTGCTTCGGGCGCCGGGTCCGGCAGCGCGTTCCACTTGGGAAACATCAGCAATGCGGCGAACAGGGCGGCGACCGCCAAAACGGCGAAGATGTTTGACCAGTCCCATGCGGCGGGAACGATGCCCGGCAGCGCCGCGCCGATGATCTGGCCGATGGAACCGAATCCGTTGATGAGCCCGGCCGAGGTGGACGCTCCTTTCTTGCTGCCGAAATCCACCGCCGCGGTGCCGGTGACCAGGGAATCAGCCGCATAGGTAAACGCGCCCATCAACGCAAAGCACCCGCCGATGATCCACATGTTGGCCGGCAGATCATCGAAGAAGAAGATCAGCCCGCCAAGGGCGAGCAGGCTGATGACGCAGACCGGCACCCGACGGGACCCGAATACCCGGTCGGAAATCCAGCCGCCGACCAGGGCTCCCACCGGTCCGCCCAGTTCGAAGGCGGAGCTGATCAACGCGGAGCCGGCCAGTCCGGTGCCGAGCTTTTCGTGCATGTATTGCGCGCCCCAGAAAAGGAAGAGATAGCGGATCGGCTTCAGGCAGAAATACACCGCGCCAAGGAGCAGCACGACCGGATGCGAGATCACCTCCCAGACGACCTTCCACGAGCCGGCCGGCTCCTCCTCCGGCGTCTCGTTCTTGTCCAGCACGGTCTGCGGTTCTCCATGGTAGTCCTCGATGGATGGCAGCCCCACATCCTCGGGTCGGTCACGCTGGAAGAGGAGGAACAGCAGCCAGATCAACGGCAGGACGCAGGCAGGCACCCAGAACGCGTAGCGCCAGCCAAACGCGTCGCCCATGGTTCCGGCAAAATTCGTCGCCAGAAATCCGCCCAGCGCATAGTTGGTGCACCACAGACCCATGATCGTGCCGCGCTCTCCCCGGGAGAAGAAGTGGCTGACGTTCTTGGTCAGCGGAGCCCAGCCCGTCGCCTGCACCAGGCCTTGAATTCCGAAGAAGATGCCAAACATCAGCGCGGTGCTGGAAAATCCCATGGCGGCGCCGGCCAGTGAGGATACCAGCATGCCCGCCAGAATTACCCGACGGGTGCCCAGCCGGTCGCCGCCGATTCCGAAGACGAACTGGCCAAGGGCGTAGGCGACGTTGTAGGCCGTGTCGATCGCCGCCATCTGCCCCTTGCTGAGACCAATCAGCGTGTCGGGACCGATGGCAACCTTGGCCACCGAGAAGCCCTTGCGGGTCAGGTAAAGTCCGGCGTAGGCGAGCCAGGTTACGCCGAAGATCTGCCATCTCCACCGTTCATAGATGGGGTCCTTCTCCCGTGGCCTGCCTGTGTTCGGCATGAGGTGATGAATCTGTGATCACCTGACGGCGGAGTGCTCGAGGCCGTCAGGCCAGGATGCCGGGTTCTTCATGCCAGGATGCGGAGCCGTTTCGGGTCGTAGGGCGGGTTCAGGTGGGCGGTGGCCGGCACCCGGTTGCCGTTGACGTTGATTTCATAGCTGCCGGCCCTGATGAACGCGGCGCTCACTCCGTCGGGATTGTTGACGTAGCCCATCGCGATGGCTCCGCCCACGGTGTGGCCGTAGGAACCGGAGGTCGTGTAGCCGACCGGCTTGCCGTCACGGTGGATCAACTCGCTGCCCCAAAGCATTGGCTCCGGATCCTGGAGCACGAAAATGACCAGCCGGCGCCCGGGTCCGTTTTCCTTCTGTGACAGCAGGGCTTCGCGCCCGAGAAATGCCTTGTCCCAGTCGATCGCAAAGGACAGTCCGGCCTCCAACGGCGTGTCGTCGGGCGACAGTTCGGCGCCCCAGGCACGATAGCCCTTTTCGAGCCGCAGCGAATTGATCGCGTAGTGACCGGCGTTGGCAATGCCCAGATCCTCGCCCGCCCGCAACAGCGCCTCGTACGTCGCCTCGAGCTGATCCATCGGGACATGCAGTTCCCAGCCCAGTTCACCGACATAGGTGACCCGTGCCGCCCGCACGGTGGACCAGCCCACTCCGATGGTTCTGGCAGTGCCGAACGGAAACGCCGCGTTCGAGAGGTCGGCATCCGTGACCCGCGCCAGGAGCGTGCGGGCATGGGGGCCCATGACACCCAGCACGCCGAAGCTGTTGGTGATGTCAGCGATCGAGACGTGCTCGTGCGGCTCGACGTGGCGTTTGATCCAGTCGGCGTCCCTCACCGGTTGGGCGGTGCCGGTCACGATGTAAAACTCTTCGCGCGAGAGCCGGGTGATGGTGAAGTCGCTCTCCGTGCCGCCCCGCTCGTTGAACATGCCGGTGTAAACGAGCCGGCCGGTCGGCACATCCACGTTGTTGCCGCACAGCCGCTGGAGCACGGCCAGGGCGTCGCGGCCCTGCACCAGCAATTTGCCGAAACCGGACTGGTCGAAGAGGGCGACCCGCTCCCGCGCGGCGCGGTGCTCGAAGGCGTGGTTGGCAAACCAGTTCTGTCTGCCGAATCCGTATTGGGACTCCGCGATTTCAGCGAACCGCGAGCTGCCGTCCGTGTTCTTCCGGGCAAACCAGTTCGGCCGTTCCCAGCCGTTCTTGACGCCGAAGCAGGCCCCTTGAGCGGCCAGTCTTTCGTGGAGCGGGGTCTTGCGGACACCGCGGGCGGTTTCCGGTTCCCGATTGGGCCAGGCGGGCTGGTAATGCAGTCCCAGCACCTCGACGACGCGGGCCCTCAGGAACTCGCGGTTGTTTGCCCACGGACCGAACCTCCGGATGTCCACCGACCACAGATCCATCGTCGGCTGGCCTTCCACGATCCATTCGGCCAGGCATTTGCCGGCGCCGCCCGCGCTGGCGATGCCCACCGAGTTGAAGCCGGCTGCGACGAACAGCTGCCGCAGGGCCGGTGCTTCGCCCATGATGAAGTTGTTGTCCGGGGTGAAACTCTCCGGACCGTTGACGAACTTGGCGAAGCCGCCCTTGGCCAGCGCGGGGATCCGCAGCTTTCCGTTCTGCAGCGGTTCGGCGAACTTCTCCCAGTCCGGCTCCAGCAGCTGAAAGGAAAAGTCGTCCGGAACGCGCTCCACCATCCACGGTCGGGATTCTGCCTGGAACGAGCCAAGCATCACCGCATCCCCTTCACCCCGGAAATAGATGCAGAGATCCGGATCGCGGCCGACCGGCAATTCGTCGAACGCCCCAGCTATCGGCTCCGTGACGACGTAGTGGTGCTCGACGGGATAGAGCGGGATGTCCACACCGCAGCGCCGGCCCAGTTCGCGGGTCCACATGCCGCCGGTCAGGACAACGTACTCGGCGCGAATCTCGCCGCGACTGGTGCAGACACCGGTGGCCCGGCCTTCGTGGTGAAGGATGTCCAGCACCCGCACGTTTTCAACCACCCTTGCACCGCGCGACTCAGCCCCCTTGGCGAGCGCGAGCGCGACTTCCTTCGGGATCACCTTCCCGTCGTGCGGCAGCCAGGCCGCCCCGAGCACGTCGTCGATCCGCAGCAGCGGCCATTTCTCCCTTGCCGCTTCGGCTGAAATCAACTGCACCTCGACGCCGAACCACTCCGACATCGCGGCCGTCCGGCGCAGCTGGATCATCCGGTCTTCGGACCGGGCCACGATCAGGCTGCCCACCTGCTTCCAGCCGACGGAGTGACCAGTCTCCTGCTCCAGCGCGGCGTAGAGCTCGGCGCTGTACTTGTTGATCTTGGTCATGCTGTTGGTGGTGCGCAGCCGTCCGACCAGGCCAGCCGCGTGCCAGGTGGTCCCACCGGCCAGTTGGTTTTGCTCCAGCAACACGACGTCCTTCCAGCCGAGCTTGGTGAGATGATAGGCAACACTGCAGCCGACGATGCCGCCGCCGACGATCACGACTTTTGCTTCGGAGGGTTGTTGGGAGACCATGGTGAGATGCTGGTTACGGCAGGCAGTGGCTGGGCGGCGAGTGTAGGGCGGCCGATCCGTCCCTGCCATACCTTGTATTAGGGACCAGGAGCGCGGCAGGATCAGGGCACGAGTTTGTCTTTCAGGGCAAGCCCGCCGGTCCGTGTGTGATGGTGTCGTAGCTGGACGCACCGCCGGTGATTCGCAGTCGGGTTCGCAATTTGCCCGTGAATCGAATGAGGCGAGTGTTGTTGGAGCCCGCGCAGAGCATGCTGACACAATCTGATCTTCGGGTTGCGCATTCCAGCTCCGGATTGTGAATTCATGGCGTCTTGGACGCCGGGGAGCTGTCCAAGATTTCGGTCCGGCGGCGTCCACCCGAGCGTTCCGGGGCGCGGCGCGGCCAGCCCGGCGTCATGCTGGCCAAGGCAGCTTGTGACCGGTAGTCCAAGCCTGGGCATTCTCCGCAATGCCGCTGAACGAATCGGTTGTCCGACCACTGAAAAGGAAGTTGCAGGGCGGTTCGGGTTTCGACACCTTCTCGGACTCCCCCGATCTCGGGCAGTTGCAACAAATCTCATGCAGGCAGTTCGCGCCATCACACTGGATGTTGGCGGCACGCTCATCGAGCCGTGGCCGTCCGTCGGCCATGTGTACGCCGAGGTGGCGGAGGCGGCCGGGCATCCGGGGCTGGATCCGCAGCTGCTCAATGAAAGGTTCACCTCGGCATGGCGTGCACGGGGTGATTTCCGGCATTCACGGCAGGCCTGGGCCCGCATCGTGGATGCGACCTTTTCCGACGTGATCGCCCAGAAGCCGAGCGAATCCTTCTTTCCACAGTTATACCGGCGTTTCGGCGAGGCCGGAGCCTGGCGGGTGCACGAAGATGTGTTGCCCTCCCTCGAGGAGCTCGCCAGCCACGATGTCCCATTGGCGGTGGTTTCCAACTGGGACGAGCGGCTCCGGCCGCTGCTGCGTGCGCTGAAGCTCGAAGGGTATTTTGAGGCGATCCTGATCTCGAGCGAGCTCTACTTTTCCAAGCCCTCCAATGTCATCTTCGAACACGCGCTTCGAAAGCTCGGTCTGCCCGCCGGGGATGTTCTTCACGTGGGCGACAGCGAGGCTGAGGACGTGCGGGGCGCCCGGGAGGCCGGGCTGCAGTCGCGGCTGCTGGCGAGGCCTTCGGGCAACGGACCGGGATCCATCGGATCGCTGACGGAGCTTGCCGGCCTGGTGCGAGATTCGCGGTAGAATGCCGGGGCAGGGGTTCGGGAAGTCTTCGCCCGGGGCGACGGCCGTCGAGGAGAGGCTGCAGAATTGAAAGGGTTCGACCGTCGGCGATTGCCTTGGCCTTTTGTTCCGCCGGCGCCTTCTGGTAATCTGTTCGCGGTGGCTGGGATCGCCACGGTCTGCGGTTTCCTGCCGGTGCAGGGTCACGCGATCTTCCGGGCAATGAAACGGATGTTCTACGTCAGCCGGTTTGCGAGACCGCTCTCAAGGCGGGACTTGAAGAACATCCATGACACCGCCGTAAAGAACAACCGGCGGACCGGGCTCACCGGCATACTCGTCTGTCTCGGAGACACATTTTTTCAGGTGCTGGAGGGACCGGGCGAAGCGGTGGATCGTCTCTATCATGACCGGATTGTCCCCGACCGCCGGCACAAGGATGTCTTCTGTTTGAAATCGGAGAACGGCGTGCGAAAACGCCTGTTTCCTGGATGGAGCATGGAAGTGTTCAACCTGAACGAACAGTCCGAGGCGCTGCCTTTTGCCTTCCGCCAGATGCTGACGGCCCTGCTGGAATCCAGCCACACCATCGCGCAGTACACCCAGCCTTCGCTGTTCCGCCTGCTCGAGCGCGGCGTGAACCCCACCACCATCCGGCCGCGCCGCAGGCGGGTGACGGTGCTGTTCAGCGACATCATCGGTTTCTCCCAGTTCGCGGAGCACCTGCAGCCGGGCACGCTGATCGAGCTGGTCAACAGTCATATCGACGTCTGCAGCCGCTGCGTGGCGACCGGAGGAGGCGAGGTCAACAAGCTGACCGGTGACGGCGTGATGGCCTACTTTTCCGACCGCACGTCCGACGGCGCCATCGAGGCGGCAATCGCGATATTGCGGGAGATGAAGCGGCGTCGCCGCCGGGCTGCAAGCGGCAGTCCGCACCGGCTGCTTCACGGCGGCGTGGGCCTGTCAAACGGACTCGTGCTCGAGGGCAATGTGGGTCTTGCGCTGAAGCGGGACTTCACCATCCTTGGCAACACCGTTAACCAGGCCTCACGACTGGAGGGCCTGACCCGGGAGCTTGATGTGCAGCTGATCCTGAGCCGGGAGGTGGCACGTCGTTCGACGCAGCAGTGGTCCTTCGTGTCACTTGGTGCAAGGGAACTGAAGGGGCAGTCACGCCGGCTGGAGGTTTTTGGTGTGGGAACCCTGCCACGGCTCAACATGCGCCGGCTTCATGATCGCATGGAAGCATTCGTGCGGCAGGGCGGACGATGAATGGCGATTCTTCTCCCGCATCGCGGGGACCCGCTTCGGAATGCCGCCCTGCGAAGTCCTGTCCATTCTCAGGACAGGTGTGGCAGTCGGCCTGCTTTGTCAGGGGTGACAATGGACAATTCGACCAATCATCCTGTGGGAAACGGACCAGCCAATGGGGGGTGGTCCTTTGACGAAGGCGGTTCGGTGTTGCATGTCTCCGGGGTGCGGGAGTTGACCGCGGCCAACTCCGCAGGATTTCGCGAGTCGGTGCAGGCGGAACTGCGCCTTCGCCATCAGTCGATCGAACTCGATCTTTCGGAGATCCGATTCATGGACAGCCATGGGCTGGGCGTATTGATCGGCCTGCAGAACAAGCTGGCCAGGCGTCAGGGCGCCCTGAAGGTGTTGAACCCTGCCCCCCAGGTGCAGAAAATTTTCGAGCTGACCCGGGTCGGCAGAATCTTCGAGATTGTTCCCAAGGGGACTGAACGCGGGAATTGAGCCGGATCCTATCTGGGTGCGGAGATGTCCATCGCCTTGAGGATGGCGTGATACTGCAGCTCCGTCTGCTCCACCACCGCCGGCAAGACGTGTGACGCCAGGCCGAACTTGGACCATGCGAAGCTGGAAAGTTTGGGGATCATGTTCACCCCGCTGTTGCCGAGCTTGAGGGCGTGAACCACCACGTCGGCGATGTGCACCACGGAAGAGAGCATCGGGTTGCGCACGGCTTTCTGCGGCAGATGATGGCTGGCGACCGCCTCCTCCAGCTGGGGCGGCAGCCCCCAGGCGTTCAGCAGGCATCCGCCCACGTCGCTGTGGTCGAAGCCAAAAACTTCGCGCTCGACCACCTGCATCACTTCGTTGTTTTTCAGACAGCGTGAAACCACCTCCCGACATTCGTTGGGCATCTTGGTGAACATCACCAGGCGGCCTACATCGTGCATCATGCCGGCGAGGAAGAACGGTTCCAACACCATCTCCTTGCGGGCGACCGCCAGGGAACGGGCGGTGACCCCACACGCCAGACTGTGCGCCCAAAAACGGTCCATGTTGATCAGGTCCGGCGGCAGCCCTTCAAACTTCTCGGCGACCGTGGTGGCCAGTACCAGGTCGCGGACCTGGGCGGTGCCCACGGCCATCACCGCCTGGTCGAGTGACTCGACCTTCTGGGTGTAGCCGAAGAAGGCGCTGTTGACGATGCGCAGCAGCCGCAGCGAGATGCCGGCGTCTCCCGAGATGACGTGGGCGATGTCGGAAGTCGTCGAATTCGGATCGCTGACGATCTCGTTGACCCGGTGGTAGACTTTCGGCGGGGTGGCGATCTTGTCGGCGCTTCGTACAAGGGAGTCGGCGCTGGAATACCTGCTCATGGCTGGGCCGCCTTCCGGACCGTCTCGCGCTGGAGGCAGATGCGGCGCAGTTCCTCGATCACCGGGTCGAGGGGGTCATTGTGCTGGAACAAGCGATCCAGTTCCCGTTCGATGACCTCCCGCTCGGCGTCGCTCAAGGTGCGGGCCGGGGTGGCTGCCGCGTCCCCGGGTCCGCCGCCGCGGATGGTCACCTCCGGAACGCCCCATGATTTGAAGATCTGGATGTGCCGTTCGCTGATCTCCGCGCCAGCACCCAGCAGCACCAGGCCGTTGCTGCCGCGGACATCCTCCGCGAGCTCCATTCCGGGCTGGAGAAACTCGACACGCAGCGTGCTCATTTCGATTCCGGTTGCAGGGTCGTGGTGCGATTGATGGCACGACGCTAGTTAAACCGCGGTTTCGGTAAAAGGAAATTTCACCGGCCAGTCAGTTGCGGATGTAGTCGAACGTCCGCGCGCGATGGATCAGCCAGTCGCCGTCAAGCTTCAGCATCTCGAGCTCCATCTCCTGCGACTGCGTCTCCGATTCGCGGCTCGTGCGGCCGGTCAGCGTGCACCGGACGCGTGCACCGGCGGGGTCATCGCGAAAGGTGATTTCAATGTTTTCCACCCGGACGCTCAGGGAGGCGACGGCGTTGCGGGCGCCGACCGCCGCCTGTTGCACCTCGGTGTGACCGCTGATGACGACCCGCTGGTAGCCCCACGGCGCAATGTCAATTTCCGTGTCGGCCGTGAAGAAGCCGGCGACCCGGGCGGCGTTGGTCAGCTTGACAAGCGGGGCCTCGTCCGATCCGAATGAGGCCGCTTCGGCCAGCGCCACGAGCTGCCGGCGAATCAATGCCTCGTCGCCCGGGAAGAAGGTTTTCCAGACCCAGAAGCCGACCGCCAGCAGCAGTGCCAGCAGCAGCCCGCGCAGGAGATGTTTCAGAACCATAGCTTGCCCACGATGAACTGGCGTTCGACACGGCCAAATTTGTGATCGGTGATGTGCATGCCGCGATTGTCGCCGATGACCATGTACTCGTCGCTCCCGAGAACTATCTGCGGATGGTACCAGGAGGCACGATGTAAGACGTAGGGTTCCTCAATCCGTTCGCCGTTCACATGGACATAACCGTTCCGGATCAGAAAAGTTTCGCCGGGCAGTGCCACCACCCGCTTCATGTACATGTCCCTCTGACCCTTCAGCTCCCCAATGCTCACGATGTCGCCCCGTTGCGGACTCCGCGACCGGTAGGCAAGCCGGTTTACGACCTTGATTTCACCGTCGCGCAGCGTCGGCTCCATGGAAATGCCGGTCACGCGGACGATCACGACCAGCCACTGCAAGGTGATGAACACCGCCAGCACGAGCAGGAAGATGC
>DNDP01000397.1:3664-3824 GCA_003484235.1 Verrucomicrobiales bacterium | reverse complement strand
GTGAGCATTGGGGAGCTGAGCAGAAAGATGCGGATCAGGGTTGCGCGCGGCCGCCGGCCAAACACGATGTTGCGCAGGAGCGGGGAGGAGCGGGCGGCAGGTTCGGTTGCGGCGGACAGCATCGGCACGGGGGGTTGACACCTCATTATTGCCCCGGCTT
>DNDP01000397.1:2849-3411 GCA_003484235.1 Verrucomicrobiales bacterium | reverse complement strand
GCTGTTCGGCACGGGTGAGCAGCACCACGCCCGCCACGGCGATGACGCCGCCCAGCAGTGACCTTCCGCCCGGCTTTTCGCCCTCCATCCAGCGCGCAAACGGAATCACGACCAGCGGCGTCAGCGCCACGATCGGCAGCACCACCCCGGACTTGGTCGTCTGCAACGCCCACTGGAAGCAGGCGACTCCAATCATGGGTCCGGCAAAGCCGTTCATCACGATCCACGGCCAGGCATGGCCCCATTGATTGCCCTTCGTTTCCGGCATCGGCCGGTTGGTGAGCCGGCCGAAATGGGCAAAAACCGCTGCGCGCCGTACAAGGAGCACCGTGACAGCCGCGATCGCGAGCCCCGCCAAAATGCGCTGGTAGGTTGCGTTTAATCCGCCCGCGACCCCCACCAGTTCAAAGCCCGTCGCCTCCGCCACGGCGTAGGCCTTGCGGCTGACGACCGCGCCTCCGCCCTGTCCCATCGCCGCCACGGTCGCGAACAGGATGCCCGGAAGCCAGCGTCGTTCGGCCGGCTGCGGGGCTTTTCCCGGCGCCAGGGCCACGGCGATGCC
>DNDP01000397.1:925-2725 GCA_003484235.1 Verrucomicrobiales bacterium | reverse complement strand
GCGCCAGGGCCACGGCGATGCCCGACAAGATGATCATCGCGCAGAATACTTCGATGACCGTCACCGCATTGCCGAGCCAGAGCCACTCGGCCAGCATGGCAATCGGTGCCGCCAGGCAGTGGACGAGCAGCACGGTGAGCCGCGAGCCGAGACGGGGGTACGCCTGAAACAGCGCCAGGTCGCCCAGCCCGAACCCGATTAAACCGCTCAGGAGAAACCAGGGCAGGAACTCGCCGGCCAGCCCGACCCCCCAGCAATGCGAGAAGATGCCGAGGCCGATCGTCGCCACCAGGAGGCGCCAAAAGTTCGCCTCATTCCCGCCCATGTAGCGCACCGAGCGGTTGGCCGTCACCGCCGAGAGCGAAAAAAACAGGGTCGTCAGCAACGCCGCGAACATGGCGCGAGGGTGTTACCGGCCGGGGGCGTGGTTGGAAAGGAGATTGTGGCCCGGTCGGGAACCGGAGGTGCCGTTCACTTCAGCTTGCCGGACTTCAGCAGTTCCAGGTGCACGCGGGCGACCTCCCACATGTACTCGTTCTTCAGGTCGGCATCCACGGCCTTCTGCAGGTGCTCGCGTCGTTTGGTCTCGTTGCCCAGGGCCTCGTAGTGGAGCGCGATGTATAGGTGGGCATACAGCCGCTGCAACGGCAGCAGGGCGGCGTTTAGTGGCGTGGTCTCCGCCCGCTCCAGCACCTTCTCGGGTGAACCGGTTCCGGCGAACAGCTCGTACACCTCCCGCATCGGAATCCGCGGATCGCCCGGCGCCGGCAGCAGTTCCTCGCGCGCCGCCTCGACGCCTCGCAGCCGCGCCACGCAGAGGAAATGCCAGACGGAATTCTCGACGTCGCCCGGGTTGACGGTCCGGTGGGTCTCGAACTGCTTGCGGCCCTCCTCGAACTTGCCGGCGTAATACAGTGCGATGCCCCGCTGCCAGAGCGCCGGCATCCGGTCGGGCTGCGCCTCGAGAAACTTTGCGAAGTCCGCCACCGACTCCGGAATCCGGCCGAGCAGGAAGTGCAGCACCGCCCGGTGATAGAGCGCCTCCGAGGCAAAGGGCGACACCTCGAGCAGCTTGGAAAAATCCGCCAGCGCCTTCTCCCGCTGGCCGGTCAGCTCGTAAAACCGCCCCCGCAGAAAATAGTTGTTCGGATCCTTCGGCGCCTCCTCGATCATCTGCGTCGCGATGCGGATCGCCTGGTCGCGGTCGCCGGCCTGGAACGCCCGCCGGGCCTCCGTCAGCAACGGCGACTCCGCCTGCGCGGCGGCATTTACGGCGCAACCCACCGTGAGGCTGACCACGGCGATGATCGGAAGTACGCGGAACAACATGCCGGGAAAGTAGCCGCCCGGCAGCTGAACACAACACCTGTTCCGGCCCGGATCAACCTTTCGCTCGGCGGAACCACTCCACAAACTTCGGTATGCCCTGCTCGATCTTCGTCTGGGGATCGTAGCCGAGCAACCGGCGGGCCTTGCCGATGTCCGCGTAGGTGATCGGCACATCGCCGGGCTGCAGCGGCTGACGGTCGATGACGGCCTTTTTGCCGAGCGCGGCTTCGAGCAGTTCGATCAGGCGCGCGAGCGTCACGGTCTGGGACTCGCCCAGATTGATGATCTCGTAGCCGAGCGGACGTTCGCTCGCCGCGATCACGCCGCTGACGATGTCGTCGATGTAGGTGTAGTCGCGCGCGGTCGAGCCGTCGCCAAAGACGGGGATCGGCTTCCCGGCGCTGATGAGTTTCGCGAACTTGTGAATTGCGAGGTCGGGTCGCTGGCGCGGTCCGTAGACGGTGAAGAAGC
>DNDP01000397.1:460-770 GCA_003484235.1 Verrucomicrobiales bacterium | reverse complement strand
CCGTAGACGGTGAAGAAGCGCAACATCACGATCTCCAGCCCGTACACGTGGTGGTAGGTGTGGCCGAGCGCCTCGCACGCGAGCTTGCTGGCGGCGTAGGGTGAAATCGCCGAGAAGATCGGGTCCGCCTCGGAGAACGGCACCTTGGCGTTTACGCCGTAAACCGACGATGACGAGGCGATGACCAGCCTGGGCACGCCGTTCTTCCGGGCGCTTTCGAGGATGTTGACCGTGCCCTCGACGTTGACCCGCTGGTAGAGCGCCGGCTCGGCCAAACTCGGCCGCACTCCGGCGCGGGCGGCGAGATGGA
>DNDP01000397.1:0-245 GCA_003484235.1 Verrucomicrobiales bacterium | reverse complement strand
CCGGCGCGGGCGGCGAGATGGATCACCTGATCGAACTGCGTGCCGCTGAAGAGACGCTCCACGGCCGGCGCATCCGCGAGATCGCCTTGGACGAAATGTAGTTCGCCGCCCTGCGCGCGGAGATCGTCCAGCGTCCGCCGTTTGATCGCCGGATCGTAGAAGGGGTTCAGGTCATCGAAGACCGTTACCGCGTGCCCGACTGACAACAGCCGCCCGGCGACATGCGAACCGATGAAGCCCGCGCC
>DNDP01000486.1:2922-3361 GCA_003484235.1 Verrucomicrobiales bacterium | reverse complement strand
AAGCTCATGAAGAGGCGACCATGCCAATTGCCGCCACAACCGGAAGCCGGAGCCAGCAACGGATCAGCGTGCGGTTTCCGCGCGCCGAAACGGGCTGGCGGGTGGCGATCGGCAGGGGCCGTAAGAGAACTGGGCAATGTGCGCCGCCGGGGATTCTGCCTCCCTCCTCCTCCATGCACTCCGGCGGTGCCTTTGCCTTGTCTCCGGTCTCCGGACTTGCCGCGGTGGGCGCGGTCAATGGCTGTTCTGGCCAGAGCTCATAGGTGGGCGCGCCCGTCGCGGTCTCCGGCCGCTTCCTCCCGCAATTCGACCCGCCCCAGGCGAAAGTGACGCGCGGTTTCGTGTGGTCGCGTGTCCCCTGGGCTCTGCCGGCGCAGAGGTTTGGTTGGGGGCGTTGCTCGCCGTCACCAAAGGGTCGAATCGCGGGAGGAGGTGGCGG
>DNDP01000486.1:0-2706 GCA_003484235.1 Verrucomicrobiales bacterium | reverse complement strand
TTTTGGAAACTGTGCGTCTCACCGCACAGGGCTACGACATAGTGTCGCCGGTTAATGGATGGACATAGCGGAGTTCGGCCAAGCTCAAAACTCCGCACTGGTCACCGCCCGCCGCAGCCGCTATCTAATCGGTCCATGCGGTTCCTTTACCTCGACGTTTCCCGGCAGGTCCGGGGGCCGTTCACCCGTGAGGAACTGCTCGACCTGCTGGCGGCCGGGAAGCTCGAGGCCACCACCCCCGTGCGGGGGGAGGGCACGGAGGAATGGATTCCCCTGGGCCGGCTCGTCGCACCCCCCGGGGAGGGGCCGCCGCCGCTGCCGTCTTCCCGGTCACACCGCAGCTTTGGCGAGCAGGCGAATGACGACTGGCGGGCGCTCAAGCGGCACATACTCGTGCCCTGGAACGAGGTGCGCGACATGCGGTGGCTGGACAACCGGCGCCTGCTCGGCGTGGCCGCCATCGGCCTGTTTCCGCTGCTGATCATCGCGCTCTTCACCAACGCCGGAAACATCAGCGGCGCCTACTGGGCGATGGCCTTCTACTTCTCCGCCATGTGGGCGGTGTTCTTCTTCTACGTCTTCCCCGCGCCGGGCGTGACGATTCGCAACTGCCTGATCTGTTTCTTCGGCACCGGGCTGTTCTCGGTGTCGCTGCTGCAGGTCATCTACTTCCTGATCGGGATCGGCGCCGGTCTGCTCTTCGATCCCGAGGAGGTGGCGGGCTACGGCTCGGCGCTGCAGTATTGGATGTTTCACCCCAACGTGCTGACGCGCTGGGCGGGCTGGGTGTTTGCCGTCGGGCTGCCCGAGGAGTTCTGCAAGGTGCTTGCCCTGATCTATCTGGCGCGGAACCACCGGCCCTTCCAGCCCCAGACGATGCTCTACTACGGATTGATGGCGGGTCTTGGCTTTGGCATCTACGAAGGTGTCGCCTACCAGCAGCGCGCCAACTTCAACCTCTCGCGGGTGGTGGGCGAGTACTACATCCTGAACGTCGTCCGGCTCACCGCGTTGCCGTTCATCCACGCGATCTGGGCGGGCATCGCCGGGTACTTCATCGGCTACGCCTACCAGTTTCCGGAACGCAAACGGGGACTGATGATCATCGCCGTCGGCCTGCCGGCTCTCCTGCACGGCACCTACAACATGATGTCCACCACCTCGGTGTTTTCGAGCCTCGCCGTGGCACTGATCAGCGTGTTCGCCCTCAACCTCTATCTCGCCAAGAGCCGCGACTTCGAGCGCGCGCTGCAGGAACGGTGAATTGACTTCGCCGGCCGGCGATGCCTCCCTTGACCGTCCAACAACTCTCCGACACCCCCATGAAAACGAAACTGCTGCGACTCGTCCCCGTTCTGCCCCTTCTGTTCGCCGGCTGCGCCCACCGCGGCGATTCCGGCTGGATCACGCTGTTCCCGGACGACGGCGTTCCGGCGGGGTGGGTTGTCCGGAACTGGGCGGACGTCAAGGATCCCACACCGCAGCCGGTCGTCTGGGAGGTGAAGGACGGCATCCTCCATGGCGGCGAGCCGCGCGGATCCTGGCTGTTGAGCGACCGCGAATACGGGGACTTCGTCATCGAGTTCGAGTTCAAGCTCGGCGAACGCGGCAACAGCGGTCTTGCCCTCCGCACCCCGATGGCGGGCGATCCGGCGTTCGATGCGATCGAACTGCAGATGGCCGATTTCCGTTACAACACCGAGGCCAAGGATTCGGAGCTGACCGGCGGCATCTATCGCGCGATCGCGCCGATCAAGCAGGTTTACCGGCCTACCGAATGGAACCGATACCGTGTCGAGCTGAGGGGGCCGTCGCTCAAGGCGTGGCTCAACGGGGAGCTGATCCAGGACGTGAATCTTGATCAGGCCACGGCCGACGTGAAACGCCACAACGGCACCGATGCGGTGCCGCTGTCGCAACGGCCAAGGCGGGGGCACATCGGCTTTCAGGAACTCAGCCGGGACGGAGCGAGCGTGATGATCCGCGGCGCCCGGATCAGGGAGCTGAAGTAGTTTCAAGGCTTCCGGTTGAGCGGTGCATCCGGGCGTGGCCTTCTAGAAATCCCTGAAGCTCTCTCCGCCGTTCGTCGCGGGAGCTATTGTCGTTTCGCGCAGTTTGCCGGGCCTGAGCTCCGGCATGGGCAGGCTGTTCTCCGGTGACCCGTTTGCGGCAGGCTGTCTGCCGGCGGCGGAGCGCCTCGCGATGTTGCCTCGCCCGTCTCCCACTTCCAGTCTGGCGACGGCACCGGAGTCCGTGCTGGAAGCCCCGGCTCTTCCTGAAACTTGAAGCCCGTTGATCAGCCGGGTCAGCTGCTCGACGAACCGGTGCATTCGGGAGGACAGGGCGTCCATCTCGCGTGCGGCGCTGGCGGTCTCCTCGGCGCCCGCCGCCGTGCTTTGCGTGAGGGTGTCCATCTGGGCCACCGCAGCGCTGATCTGTTCGATCCCCACCGACTGCTGTTCATTGGCGGAGGTGATCTCGTTGACCAGCGCATCCATCTCGCGCGACCGTCCCACGATTTCTTCCAGTGACCGGGCCACGAGCTGGTTGGTCGTCACGCCGTGGTCGCATTTGGCGATGGAATCCTGAATCTTGTCGGCCGTCTCCCGCGCGGCCGCGGCGCTGCGCTGCGCGAGGTTGCGCACCTCCTCGGCCACGACGGCGAAACCCAGACCCGCCTGGCCCGCGCGCGCCGCCTCGACGGCG
>DNDP01000041.1:40671-50295 GCA_003484235.1 Verrucomicrobiales bacterium | reverse complement strand
AGCAACGCGGAAACATTCAGCGCAGCACCTTCTGCAGGGAGGCCGAATCGAGCCGGGCCAGATCCTCGAAGGTGAACATTTTCTGGCGGATCGCCTGGCCAAGCTCCGGATTGCGTTCCTCGATGTTGATGAGCATCGACTTGCTGAGATTCTTGTCCATCGAGTTCAGGACGTCGGCGGCGTTTTTGATCCCGCCGGTCTGATTGAGCGCGCGCGGCTGCTTCCCGCCGAGCTTCACATTGAGCACCTCGACCACCTTCTCCACGACCTCGACCGGAATCGGGGCGATGGACGCCAGACGTTCAACGACCGTCTCGCGGAGTTCGGAGCGCAGCAGCGCCAGCACCTCGGACGCCTTGTCCGGTGCCAGGTAGCTGATGATGAGCGCGATG
The DNA here is from genome assembly GCA_003484235.1 of Verrucomicrobiales bacterium. GTDB lineage: Bacteria > Verrucomicrobiota > Verrucomicrobiia > Limisphaerales > RI-55 > RI-55. The sequence continues at coordinate 49,903 of DNDP01000041.1, read as the reverse complement.
GTCTGCGGCTGCTCGGCCTTGACGAGGTTCGCGATGTTTCGCGGATCCATGTCAACGATCTGCTGCATGGCCGCGACGGGCGTGCGCATTGGCGAGACGCGGCCGACGATGTCGGACGCCTTGAAGAGCCCCAGCGCCTGCTCGAGCGTCTGCCGGGTGTAATCGACCCCGCCCCGCAGCGCCGTGCTGGCGCGGACGGCAACGTCTGAAAACTCCTTCAGAATCCCCTGCTGCACGTCGTGGTTGATGAGCCCGAGCTTGGTCATCTCGGCCGAGACCTGCTCGACCTCGGAAGGATCCATCACCTTGAGCAGCTCGGCCGCGCTGTCGGCCCCCATCATGACGAGCAGGGCCGCAAGCTTCTGGTGCTTGGTCATCTTTTCGAGCAGGAGCTCGGAGGGCGGTTCGGAGGCGATGGCCATGGGGCTGGTCCGGGATTAGTTGTTCTTGCCGGGGGCGGCGCCCGTCATCCACGAGCGGATGGCATGGGAGACATTGCGCGGATTCTCCTTCACCAGCTGGTTGAGGACCTCGACGGTGACGACGCGGGGCTTGCCGTTGCCAGTCCAGTCTCCGTTGGAGGTCAGCTGGCCGTTCTCGTCCAGCTCGCCGACCTGGACGCCAAGCGGCATCTCTTCCACCGTGGTCCTGCGCAGGGAGCGGACGAACAGGAACAGGATCACCAGGGCGAGGGCCGGATAGCCGAACTTCCGCGCCAGGCCGAGCCAGAAGTGAATCTTCTCCTGCTTCTCGAGCTGCAGATTGGCCTCCAGGATGGGCGCCTCATTGAAGGGCATCTCCACCAGCGTAATCTCATCCTTCCGCGTCCCATCCTCGTCAGCCTGGATGCCCAGGGCGCTCCGGACGATCTGCTGCAGCTTGTCGATCTCCTCCGGCGAGCGGGGGACGACCTTGCGGGCCGCGCCAACGCCCTCGTAGCGGCTGTTGACGATGACCGCGGCGGACATCCGCTTGATGCTGCCGGCATGCTGTTCGATCCGCCGCATGATCTCGCCGAAGTCGTTGACGGTTTCCTTGGTGATGATCTTGGAGTTGTTCAGATTCTGTGGCGTCGCGGCAGCCGTGGTCGTGGCGTTGGTCTGGCCGCCAAGGCTGCTGGCGATCCCTGCGGCCGTGCCGCCCGAGCCGGTCACAGATTCGGTGACCTCCTCCTTGGTGGTCTCGGATCGCGGCACCTTGGTGGCCGAATCGATCGTCCGTTCCGTGCTGCTGATCGTGTCCATGTCGAGTTCAACGGCCACGGTGACGGTGCTTTCGCCGAGCCCGAGCACCGGATCCAGCATGCGGCGCACCTGCTTGGCCAGATAAGCCTCAACCTGCTGGCGGACGGCAAAGTGGTTGCCGGCACGGCCCACGGGACTGCTCTCGTCGTACTCCTCGGTCAGCAGGCGGCCCTGGGTGTCGGACACCGAGACCTGGCTCGCCTTCAGTCCGGGAACGGCATTGGCCACGAGGGACTGGATCGACTGGACGGTCTCTCTGGTTAGCGAGCGGTTGCCGCGGGTCTTGATCATGACCGATGCGGTGGGACGCTCGTTGGGATCGCGTATCAGGGTGTTGGCCATCTCGACAACCCTCACCCGGGCCGACTCGATGTCGTCAAAAGTCATGATCATGCGCGCCAGTTCGCCGTTGCGCGCCCGTTCGAGCATCGCCCGTTGCAGGGCGTCGGACATCATCACGCTGGGATTCTCCAGGATTTCGTCACCCACCGTGCTGCCGGAAGTGATCGTCCCCGACAGCTTGACACGCATGGAGTCCACCTTGTCCCGCGGCACCAGAATCGTGGTCCCGCCCGCGCTGCTGCGGTAGGGAATCTTGTCGGCTTCCAGCGCCGCCACCACCTTGGCGGAGTCGGCCGGTTCCAGCCCGTGGAACAACGGTTCAAACACCATGCGCGAGCTGAAAAGGGTCAGCGCTCCCAAGCCGGCAAGCACGACGACCGCCGCCAGGACGACGCTGACACGCTGGTTCATTCCCAGCTGTTTCCAGATGTCGATCAGCTGTTTTCCGAGTTGTTTCAAGTTCTGGTTCATTCGCCCGTACTTCTATTCTGAGTGTTTGCCGCCCGGTCTTGCCGGATCCGTCACAGCTGCATCCGCATGATTTCCTGATAGGACTCAAGGAGCTTGTTCCGCACCTGGACCATGAGCTGGAAGGAGACGCTCGCCTCCTCCATGGCCAGCATCGCCTGGTGAAGCGAGACGTCGCCACCCGCCATCATCTCCCGCGCAGTCGAGGCGGCATTGACCTGACGGTCATTGACCTCGTTGACAAATCGTCCCAGGAAACTGTCAAAGGAACCCGGCTGTGCGGAAGTCGCCTGCCCCGCCGAAAGCTTCTCGAGCTCGCTCAGCGGGATGGCCTTGGCCGCGTCGAGCCGCTCCGGCAGCGGCATCGGCTGCATCTGCTGGGGCGAAAGCCGGCCAATGAGTGAGAGCGGGTTCATTGAAATTCAGTCGTGAAAATCAGCCATCAGACTTGTTTTCCGATCGACAACGTCTGCATGGCGATGGAGCGCGCCGTCTTGACGACCGAAAGGTTCGCCTCATAGGCCCGGGAAGCGATCATGTAGTCCGCCATCTCCTCGTGGATGTTGATGTCCGGTACCGCGCGCAGTCCGGTGACCGGATCGGCGTCGGGATGACCGGGATCGGCGATCATGCGGGGCGGACGATTGTCGCTCTCAATTCGCGCGACGTTCAGGCTGGGAACGGGCGCTCCGTCGCCGATGCGGGTGTTGCTGAGCACCGATTCGAAGATCACCTCCTGCCGCTGGTAGGGCAGTCCGTCGATGCCGCGGGAGACGTTGGCGTTGGCAATGTTGTTGCCGACCACTTCCATGCGGATGCGCTCGGCGCGGAGGGCCGCGGCCGTGCTGTCAATGCCGTTGAGCAGATTGATCATGGGAATCAGACCTTACCGGTGATGGCCAGACGCAGCTTCAGCAGCGAACCGTTGACCAGACGGGTCTGCAGCGCGTGTTCGACAAAATTGGTGTTCAGATCCAGAAGTTCATCCTCCAACTTGACCGTGTTGCCGTCGCGGCTGGTGGCCACGGCGGCCTGATCGACGACCAGACTCGGCCGGAGCGCACGGATGCCATCTTCGTCGCCATCGCTGATCGCACGCTGAAACTCCGCCTCAAAGGACTTGGAAACCTCCAACCGCTTGTAGCCAGGGGTTTCGACATTGGCGATGTTGGCGGCGATCGCCTGCTGGCGCAGCTCCGACACGTCGAGCATGGACTTCGCCGCAATGTAATTGGGTTGATTGAAGAGCGCGTCGATCATTGTCGTAGAACGTCCCTTCACACCAAGCAGCGGTGGTGCCAGCGCTTAAAACCCAAATAAAACGGCCTTTTTGGCCTCCGAACGTGGCAGGGAGGCAACAAATGCCCCTTGTCAGCTGCGAAGAACGGCAAACTTGGCCACGGATTCCACGGTGGCCGATCGGCCCCTGGTCTGTTCCCTCTCCCGGTGCGGTGCGGCACCTTCATCGTGATCCGGGAAGCCTGGAACCGGCCTTGGTGGACAAAGAAAAAGCGGCAGGTATTTCAACCTGCCGCCTCAAAGAACTCGATGAAATCGTCCTCGCGCGATCAAGCGGACCGCTTGGTCTTCCTCTTTTCCTTGGCCGGTGATTCCTCGCGGGATTCATCCTTCTTCTCCTCGACGAGGGCCGGCGGCGGGTTGGCGCTGTCGATGCGCACCTTCAGGGTACCGTGCACTTCCGGGTGCAGATGCAGTTCGATCTCGTGCTCACCGAGCGACCGGATGGGCTCGGCGAGCTTGATTTTGCGCTTGTCCAACGCCACGTCGAACTGGTGTTTGAGCTCGTCGGCAATCATTCCCGACGTCACGGAACCGAAAAGCTTGCCATCGTCACCGGTCTTCACGGCAATGACGCAGATCAGTTTGGTGAGGCTGCGGGCCAGCTCGGTCATGGAGTTCAACTCGTGCGCTTCCCGTTCGGCGCGGCGCTGCTTGAGAGATTCCAGCCGGCGCTGGTTGGCGCCGGTCAACGGAATGGCCAGCCCCTGTGGGAAGAGGAAGTTGCGGGCATAGCCGGCGGCGACCTTTACCTGGTCCGATTCGGCGCCGAGTCCGACAATTTGTTTGGTTAGAATGACGTCTGTCTTTGCCATGGATGGAATTCGTTAACGGTTAAAGGGTTCTGGCGAACCATTCGATTCGCTTCAAAAGGGAACATCGTCTTCGGACGGCAGGGCATCCGGGTCATCCTGCGACGGCGGGGCCTGAGAGACCCGGCCGCTGCTTGACGGGGAGGAAGAAGTGGACGGCGCGTTTCCACCATCGGAATCTCCGCCGCCGCGACCGGAATCCATGAATTGAAAGGTCTCCAATACCACGCCCAGCCGGCTGCGCTTCTGACCGGAATTCTTGTCCTCCCACTGGTCCAGCCGGAGCCGGCCCTCGATCATGATCGGGCGGCCCTTTTTCAAATACTGCCCGATGGTTTCGGCCTGTCGCCCGAAGGCGTCCACGTCAACAAAGGTCGTCTCCTCCTGCCATTCGCCCGCTTCGTTGCGCCAACGGCGATTGACGGCCACCCCGATCTTGGCGATGGCCGTGCCCTTGGCCGAGTACCGGAGCTCCGGATCGCGGGTCAGGTTGCCGATGAGAATGACTTTGTTGTAGCTGGCCATTTGGGAGAAAAGGTCGCTTAGGCGGCGACGGGCGCAGGCGCCGCGGCGGCCTTGGTGAAGAGCGCTCGATACACTTCCTCGTCCCGGGCGAAACGGTTCTGAAGGTCGGACACGATGTTGGAGCCGCCCTCGAAGATGAAGTTCACGTAGAAGCCGGACTGGAGTTTCTTGTCGGTCACCCGGGAGAACGCGCGTTTGTCCATCTTCTGCACCGTATCCAACTTGCCGCCGGCTTCGGTGATGACGGAGCTAACGCGGTCGATCACGTCCTTCACGCCTTCCTCGCGACCGGCGAGATTCAAAATAAACAGTCCTTCGTATTTCGTCACAATCGTTCCTTCTGGTCTTCTCCGGGAGGGGTCACCGTCCCGTTGTACTGGTTCATTGCTTTTTCAATTCCGAGCCGCAGCCAGCATTCAATCTGTTCGCAGGCCCGGCCAAAGACTCTCGCAGTCAACTGCCACTCTTCATCCGTAAACCGCCCGAGCACATGCCCGGTGATTTCCCGCCGGCCGGTTTCGCGCCGGCCAATTCCGATCCGTTGTCTGGCAAAACCGTCGCCACCAAGATGTTGCTGGATTGATTCCAGCCCGTGATGGCCGCCGCTGCTGCCGCGCGGCTTCAGCCGCAGGGCACCGAGCGGAAGATCCGCGTCGTCCACCACCACCATGACCCGTTCGATGGGCACCCGATAGAACTGCATCAGTGGCCCAAGGGCCTCGCCACTTGCGTTCATGTACGTCTGCGGCTTGCACAACAACAGCCGTGTTCCGTCAGCCGCCGCCCGTCCCAGCAGACACTGGAACCGTTGATCCATAGTCCATTCCGAGGACCAGCGGCGGGCCAGCTCGTCCAAGACAAGAAAACCGGCATTGTGGCGGGTTTTCTCGTAGCGGTCGCCCGGATTTCCCAGGCCCGCGATCAGCGTCCAGTCATCCATGCGAGCGCTCCCGCAAATCCGGACGAAGCCGCCCAGCCAGGGGCCTTACTTCTTGGCCGCCGCCTCCGGCTTCTTGCCAACGGCATCGGCCTTCTTGCCTTCGCCTTCCGCTTCCTTCTTCTCCTTGATCATCTCAGGCTCAAGGGTTGCGGCACCGGGGGCGGCGGCGGCTGTCGGAGTCTCTTCTTCGGCGGTGCGTGGCTCGATTACGGAAATCGCCACGACGTCGCGTTCACCGAGAATCTCGACGCCTTCGGGCGCCACGATGTCCTTCAAGTGAACGCTGTCGCCCACGTTCAGATTCGACACGTCTACAAGAATGATTGCGGGCAGGTTGCGCGGCAGGGCCCGCACACGGATCTTGAAAAGAACGTGCTCGAGAACTCCGCCGCCCTGCTTCACACCAACGGCTTCCCCCTCGGTTTCGAGCGGCACGGAAACCTCCACGGGCTCATTGGCATCCACTTCATGAAAATCGACGTGCAATACCTGGCCGGAGACGGGGTTGTGCTGAATCTCCTGCAGCAGTGCGAGACGCTGACCGGCGGAATCGTTTTCGATGGTCAGGTCCACCACCAGGTTTTCACTGAGCGCGTGGTGGAGCAGATTGCCAAACTCCTTTTCCTCAACCTCCAGGCTCAGGGGTTGGGACTTGCGGCCGTAGATGACGGCCGGGATGCGCCCCTGATTGCGGAGCTTTTTGGTGCCGCCGCGGCGGACCAGGGTGCGTGGATACGCTTTTAGTTCTACAGATTTCATCGTCTTGGATGGTGGACGCCAGCATCAACTGGTGCGGGCACCCTTAAACTCAAACAGCGAAGTAACCGAGGAATTGCTGTGAATTCGCTTGATCGCTTCGCCCAATAAACCGGCCACGGACAGCGTCGTGATTCGGACCCCGTCTATCGCAGGGCGCAGGACAGTATCAGTCGTGATTAGTTCGTCAATCTTTGATTTGCGCAGCCTTTCGATGCCCAAATCGTTGAGGAGAGCGTGGGATACGCAGCCGAAGATCTTCCGTGCGCCCTTCTTCTTCAGCAACGTCGCCGCAGTTGTCAGGGTGCCGGCCGTTTCCGTGAGATCGTCGGTCATCAGGACGTTCTTGCCCCGGATTTCACCGATTACGGTCATGGACTCCACTTCGGTGGCGCTCTTGCGGCGTTTGGCCACAATGGCGAGGCTGGCGCCCAGGAATTGAGAGTAGGCGTGGGCCATCTTGATGCCGCCCACGTCGGGGCTCACGACGACCAGATCGGGGATGTTCTTCTTCTTGAGGTACTCGTACATCACCGGTGCGGCATACAAATGGTCCACCGGAATGTCGAAGAAGCCTTGAATCTGCTGGGCGTGCAGGTCCATCGTCAGCACGCGGTTGGCGCCGGCGGCAACCAACAGGTTGGCCACCAGCTTGGCGGTGATGGGCACCCGGGGCTGGTCCTTGCGGTCCTGTCGGGCGTAGCCGTAGAAGGGCAGCACCGCAGTAACCCGGGAAGCACTCGCCCGCCGCAGGGCATCCATCATGATGAACATTTCCATCAGGTTGTGGTTCGTCGGCGGCGAAGTGGACTGCACCACATACACGTCCTCGCCGCGGACGTTCTCCTCGATCTTGACGAAGGTTTCCCCGTCGGGGAAGGAACTGACCGTGCAGCGCCCAAGTTCAATGCCGATCGAAGCGCAGATGGACTTGGCCAGAGGAAGATTCGAGGTGCCGCTGAATATTTTCACAATCGATGGGTCTGCGAGTTCGGGCCCGAAGCGTCGCGGTCACCGCTGGTTGGTGCCATCACCGGTTCGGAAGGAGCCGGGAATCTAACAACGCGCCTAGTCGAGGCAAGAGCATTCTCCCACGATAGACTGTCCAAGCAATGGAACCCGAATCCGCCCCCTCAAACTGCAATCCATTCCGCCCGGCATTGCCCTTCCTCAAGCTGGCGGCAGCACGGATCAAGCCCGGCCTCGCGGCCCTGCTGCTGGCCATGCTGACCGCCGGTTGCACCACCCTTGACCAGCCATCACCATCATCCGCGGCCACCAACAGGTTTGCCTTTGCGCAGGCACAGATGGGCCTCGAATTCCGCATCACACTGTTCGCGGAGAGCGAGGAACCGGCGCAGGCCGCCGCCGGGGCCGCGTTCTCCCGCATCGCAGCCCTGAACTCGGTCCTGAGCGACTACGACGCGGACAGTGAACTCAGCCACCTCTCGGCCGCTTCCGGAACCGAACGCTGGGTCACGGTCAGCCCGGATCTCTGGAGAGTTTTGTCGGAAGGGCAGCGTCTGGCCTCGGCAACCGAGGGCGCGTTCGACCTCACCGTCGGTCCATCAGTGAATCTCTGGCGAAGGGTCCGCCGCCAGGAGCAACTTCCCGACGCCTCCCTGCTCGAACTGATGCGATCGCGGGTTGGCCACCTGAACCTCGAACTGGATCCAGTCCGGCAGGCGGCAAGGATGCTCAAGCCCGAGATGCGCCTGGACGCGGGCGGCATCGCCAAAGGGTTTGCGATGGACGAAGCGATGATGGTTCTCAAGTCCCACGGAGTTCGCAGCGCCATGATCCAGGGAGGCGGTGATCTCATCGTATCCGAAGCCCCTCCCGGAACTTCGGGTTGGAAGGTTGCCCTAGCGGGTTTGGAAACCGATCCGGCCTCGATGCCTAACCCCCCTGTTTTGTCGTTGGAAAACCGGGCTCTGGCGACTTCGGGCGATCTCTTTCAATTTGTCGAAATCGATGGTGTGCGCTACTCCCACATTGTCGACCCCAGGACTGGCATCGGATTGACCAATCGGATACTGGTCCATGTGGTGGCACCTGATGGCATGACGGCAGATGGCACCAGCACGGCGGCAAGCGTGCTGGGCGCTGAACGGGGATTGGCTCTGGCAAGCGGACTGCCGGGTGTCGAGGTTCAAATCACCTGGCGCGTCGGTGAGGAAAAAGAACAGGTCCAGTCACCGGGTTTTTTCAGATCTCTTTCCGCCGAGCGGCGAACTGACGGGAATTGATCGCGGAAGATTTTTGCAACCGTATCAGCAGAATTCGTGTATTCTAGCCGCCAACAAACCTGACTGAACCATGGAAACGATATTGAGCGTCTTTGTAGGGCTGGGGCTCGCTGCTGCAGCGGGCTTCCGCGTGTTCGTGCCCTTGCTGGTGGTCGCGCTCGCCGCACGGATCGGGGTGCTGGAGTTGTCTCCCGAATTTGCGTGGGTGGGAAGCTGGCAGGCCGTCGTTGCCTTTTCCGCGGCTTCCATCATCGAACTCGCCGCCTACTACATTCCGTTTGTGGACAATTTCCTCGACGGAATCACCTCGCCGCTGGCCGTGATTGCGGGAACGGTGCTCACTGCCGCGGTGGTGACTGATGTCGATCCCTTCTTCAAGTGGACGATGGCCATCATTGCGGGCGGCGGCATGGCCGGCATGGTGCAGGCAAAGACCGTGGTCACCCGCGGCATCTCCTCGGCCACCACCGCAGGATTCGCCAACCCGGTCGTTTCGACGGTCGAGTTCGCCGGTGCGGCCACCACCGCGGCGGTTTCGGTGCTGGTGCCGGCGGTGGCGCTGGTGTTGGTCTTTGCCGTCCTCGTCTGGATGCTCCG
>DNDP01000041.1:17828-40422 GCA_003484235.1 Verrucomicrobiales bacterium | reverse complement strand
TCAACGCCACCGGGTTGCCTTCAAGAACGCCAGCAAGTCCGCCAGTTCCTGGCGGGACAGTTGTTCCTCGAGTCCTCCCGGCATTACAGAGACGGTTCCTGGCTCCATGTCCACGATGTCGGCCCGGGCGATCCGGGTGACGGTTTCCGGTCCTGCCGCGAGCTCGATGAAGTCCGTGTCTTCGCGTTTGAGTATGCCGCTGTGCTCCTGATCCTCCTGCAGCCGGACCCGCACCGGCTCGTAGCTGCGCACGAAGCTGGCACTCGGGTAGACGATGGCCTCCAGCAAGTCCCGCTCGCTGCGGATTTGACCGATCGTGGTCAGGTCGGGCCCCAGCTGTCCACCCTGGTAGCCGATCGCGTGACAAGCGCTGCACGCGGCGCGGGGGCTGTTGAACACTTCCTGGCCACGTCGAACATCGCCTTCCTTCAATCCGGCCAGCAGATTGTCGAGGCGCGCCTGCTTTTCGGCAAACCCCTCGTCCAGCATCACCATCAGTTTCTCCACCTCCGACTTCAGCCGGTCAGGATACTTCGCAAAGGTCGAGCGGAGGCGATCAACGGGAAGTGCCCGGAAGGACTGCGCCTTGGCGATTGCTTCGATCACCCTTGCGTCGATTTCCTCGGCGGCAGGTTCAGCCAAGGCTCCGAGTATCTGGTTCAACTCCATCGGCCGAAGACCGGCAATCCGGGGCAGCAGCAATTCGCGGTGCGCTGCCGACAAGGGCTGTCTGGCAATTGCCCGAACGGAAATTGATCGCACTGACTCCGGCTGATCAGATTCCAGACCGCGGAGGCCAAGCAAAAAAAGCTCCGAACCGTCTCCGTCGGCAAAGGGAGCCGGTGCCACCATCAGCGCCTCAATCCGCAACTCATTCTTCAATCCCGCGTTTCGAACCATCGAGAGAAGTGCGCTGCGAAGCTCCTGGTCCTGTTCCGCCTTCAAATCAAACCTGCCAATCGACTGCACCGCCTGATGCAGGACGGACTCGGATGGCGCCGAGCTGAGCAGCTTCGCCAGTCCGGTTTTCCAACCGCCGGGCACGGACTTCAGCGCAGTTCGCCCCATTGCGTTCAACAGCGTGATGCGCGCGGCATCGTTGGAGCCGGCCTGGTTCAATTGAACTGTGATCCAGTCCTGCATTCCCCGGTCCGCCGCCAGACTTCCGATCAGGGCGGCAAGTTCAAAGTCCGGATCGCTCTTCAATCCTGACAGCTGAAGGGAGAAGAACTCGGTCAATGCGCCACCCCACTCGGGATGCCGGCGGACGATCCAGCCGGCATAGTGCCGTTCCTGCTTCCCCCGGCTGAAGAGGGGCATCAACTCCTGCGGCTGCAAAGCTCCCAGTTGATCCAAGGCAACAATGACTCCAAGCGGCATTGGCGCGGCCGTTGCGACCGCTTCCCGAATCGCCGCGGAGTTGCCGATGTCGATCAGAGCCCTGATCAGCGGCTGGTCTGTGTTGTCGTCTTCACCAAGTCCTTCAATCAGCGCAGGAATCGCGGAAGAGTCTCCAATGCGACCGAGCGCCTCGGCGGCAGTTCGCCGGATCGCCGCGGAAGGATCCCGCAGCACGGAGATCAGCTGGGGGACTGCATCAACATCCCGCCACAGAGCCATCGAATAGAGCGCCGCCTGCCGAACAGTCTCGCTGGTGTCCAGAAGAGCAATGGCCGCGAGCGCCCGGGCCCCAGGATCGTCCACCCGGGACAACACCCACACCGCCGCCGTGCGGGCGTGCTCGTGGGCGCTTCTGCGCAGGACGGCCGCGCAGGCCGCGATGGCTCGCGGACCGCGCCCTGCCAGAATTGTGACGGCGCGTTGACGAACGGCCGGGCGCTCATCCTCGAGGCGCTGGGCAAGGTCAAATTCGGTGGTTTCATCCCATGCCAGCCGCAGGCCACGAGGGTCGTCGACTTGGTGGGCGCCAATTCTCGAAATCCGGTAGATGCCGCCAAGGACGTCGGGCTTGTAGAGCTGCGATGTTGGGCAACAAAGCTTGTACCAGCCCCCGGTGTCGATCACGATCAGGCTGCCATCCGCATCCTCGAACACGTCGGTTGGATGAAAATCTCGCGATTCGCCGACGAGGAATGGTTCGTCAATCGAGCGATAGCCCGCCGCCTCGCGGAGGAGTCGATGCCGAAAAACCGTGCGCAGATTAAACGCCGCCGAAAACAGGTTTCCTCGAAATCCCTCGCCCAGCTGCGCAGACTCCAGCAAACAAAGGCCTGAGGGGGCGGCCGCGCCCAGATGGGTGGCAGGGCCGTTCAGTTCCGGACGGGTCCGCGGGTGATCGTCCAGAACGTTGTTCGGCTTGCCAAAGACCGCTCCGTATCCGGCGTGGCCGATGCCGTCACGCCTTCCGCCACCTGGATGAAGCATGAACGTCGAGGTGAAGAAACGGTCGCCCGCCTCGTTCATTGTAAATTCAACCGGATTGTCCATGCCGCCCGTCATAACGACCTCCACACCTCCCCCACGTGGGTGGCGTCGGAAGATATGTGCCGCCCTGCTCACGAACTCGCCGCCACCGACAAGGGGGTGCTTCTGCTCGGCGAAAGCGCCTTTGCACCAATAGATCCACCCATCCCTGCCGAGGAAGGGCCCGTGAAGATCATTGGCGCAACCGGTCAGTGTGCCCGGGTTATACCATTCCTCGCGGCGGTCGGCCACGCCGTCGTCGTCGGTATCCGTGAACTTCCAGATGGCCGGCGGAGCGGTGACATAGACCGACCCTTCATGCCAGAGCACGCCTTCCGGAAACATCAACTGGTCGGCGAAAACGGTGCGTGAATCAAAGCGCCCGTCACCGTCGGTGTCGACGAGCCGCAGAATGGAATGGGGTTTCTCCTCGAGCTGCTTCTGCACGGCATCGTTGGAACCGGAGGACTCGGCAACATAGAGGCGCCCGTGCTCGTCAATGTCCGCATGGATGGGACGCTGGGTGAGTTCGGGGCCGGAAATCAGCTCGATCCGGTAGCCGTCAGGCAGCGAAAAACCGTGAGGCCCGATCTGATGCCGGACCTCGGCCGCTGACGAAGACAGGCCGGCGCCGAGGATCACAATGGCGGAACCCAGGCTCGCCCAGGAGTTGTGCTGCTGGCTCATGGACCGGGAGAATGAGCCGATTGCAGTTCCGCAGGCGAGTTGTTTCGCATCTGGCCATCCCAGAGGCGGGCGCCGGCCAGCTAACGCAGCCTCTTCAGCTGGCGGCGGGCAAAAAACAGATCCACCTGCTTGAGAATGAATCTCGCCCACCACCGACGAATCTGCGCCCACAGGTTGCGTGGGAGCTTCCACTCGTCTCTTTTGATTCGGACCGAGTGGCGCAGGTCTCCTTCGATGATTCGGCGGCCTTCCTCCGCCAATTCACGGTCATGAATCCGCAGCATGAGCTCGTAGTTGATCTGCAGGCTGCGGGTATCGAGGTTCGAGGAACCGACGTAGACCACGTCATCCACCACGAAGATCTTGGCGTGCAGAATCTGCGGCTGGTATTCCCAGATCTCAACCCCGGCTCTCAGGAAGGCCGGGTAGTAGCTGCGCGCCGCCTCCTGGGAAAGCGAGATGTCGGTCTTGCCCGCCATGACCATCCGCACCTCGCCGCCCCGCCGTGCGACGCGTGAAATGGCCCGCCGCAATCGTCGGGGCGGCAGGAAATAGGCGACCATGATGTCGACACGTGAGGCTGAATCCAGATCCGCGAGCAGCTGGCGGAGGATGAAATTGGAGTTCCGCCCCGGACCACTCAGGAGGAGCTCGCACTCGGAACGCTGAATGGACGCCCGCACCCTGGACCTGCGCAGCTGCGGCAGACGCCGGTGTCGAAAGCCGGCGATGCTCCAGGTCTGTTCGAAGCCTTCCACCAGCACGTCAACCGCCGGTCCACGAATCTCAAGTCCGAGATCCCGCCAGCCCCGGGAAACGCCATCGCCAACATAGTCCGGAGCGATGTTGAACCCGCCGATCATTCCGACCCTGCCGTCGCAGACGAGCAGCTTGCGATGGTTGCGGAAGGCGAACCGGTGCAGATGCAGCGGATTGAACCATCTGACCTCGCCACCGGCGTCACGCAGCGGGCGCCAGAAGGAATCGGCCAGCGTGATGGAGCCAAACGAATCCACGAGAACGCGGACCCGAAGCCCTCGTTCGGCCGCGGAGACCAGCGCTTCGAGGAACGCCCCGCCCGGCCCTGCCGCGTCGAAATGATAAATCTCGAGGCTGACGTAGCGACGGGCCGCGCCGATGACTTTCAGCGCATGTTCAAACGCCTGTGACCCCGTGGTCAGCCACTGGAAGCGGTTCTGGTGTTCGCCCGACATCGGCAAACCGTATTCGGACGGAGGCGGAATGACAATCGCCCGCACGGAGACCCATTTGCAGACTTGCGGGCGCAGACCAAACCCGATACCCAATCCCGTCATGGATGAGAGGGAAGCGTTTGTCGCCCTTAACCTGATCGAGCATGTGGGGCCCGTGCGAGTCCGCCAGCTGCTGGCTCATTTCGGCGACGCGGCCTCCATTTTGAAGGCCTCCAAGGGCCACCTGCTGCAGGTACGGGGAATTGGTGAGGACACGGCCGAATCGATTGCCACTTGGGAAAAGCGCGTGGATCTCTCCGGCGAACTGGAGCGCTGCAACGAGTTCGGCTGCAGGATTCTCATACAAACCGACCCGGAGTATCCCGCACCTCTGCGGGAGATTTACGATCCTCCAGTGGTGCTCTATGTGAGAGGGAGCCTCGTTGAGCGGGACAGGAACTCGGTCGCCATGGTGGGGTCGAGACAGACGACCCACTACGGAATTGAGACGGCACGCAAGCTGGCGTATCAACTTGCCTACGTCGGTGTGACGGTTGTGAGCGGGGGCGCGCGAGGAATCGACACTGCGGCGCACCAGGGAGCTTTGCAGGCAAAGGGCCGGACAGTCGCCGTCCTCGGCAATGGCATCAACATTGTGTTCCCTCCGGAGAATCGGGAGCTGTTTGACCGGATCGCCGCCCAGGGTGCGGTCATCACGCAGTTTCCCTTCAATCGCAAGGCGGACAAGCAATCCTTCCCGATTCGCAACCGCATCGTGGCCGGGATGACGATCGGCACGATTGTCGTGGAGGCTAACCTTTCCAGCGGCGCGTTGATTACGGCAAATTTTGCCACGGAGTATGGCCGACAAGTCTTTGCCGTTCCTGGTCGGATCGACTCACCGCGAAGCAAAGGTTGTCACGAGTTGATCAAGAGGGGCGCCAAACTGTGCGAAGGCGCGGAGGATGTGCTAAGTGAGTTCGAGTACCTGTTTCCACCATCCAATCGTCCGCCATCCTCCGCAGAGACCGGCCAGTTGGCGGCGTTGGAACTCTCCGCCAACGAACAACGGATTTGCGATGCGGTGGGCCAACAGGAGATTCACGTGGATGAAATCATCCGCGCTTCAGGCCTGCCAGCGTCGGCCGTCTCCGTTGCCCTGCTCGGTTTGGAAATGAAACGAATCGTACGCCAACTGCCGGGACGACACTACACCCGCAATCGTTAGCCTGCCCATGGGAACGGGAGGCAGGCGTGAAAACCGTTCGAATCAAACACGAACCTTTCTTGCAGCAGTTCCAGAAACGTGAAGACCTGCCGCGGAAACGGCAGGTCTTTTTGTGTGGGTGGGCGGGTTGAAACGATCAGTGAATCTGTCGATACAAGCGCACCGTCCGCCCCGGTTCGATCATTCCAATAATGGAGAGGCACGAGGCGCCGATAAGCCCACCAGCAGGCCTCGTCAATCGACGTCCCGTCCTCGTTGGGGTGCTTGCAGAAGTGAATCCGGAGGTGCCACCGGCAAAGAGATTGGCAGTCCGCCCATCAACTTTGTCAACTGACTCGATCCGCTGCGCCAACTGGGAAGTAGAATGGATGGCCAGTGAGTAGGCATCCGATTGAAATGTTGTCATTTGAACCTGCACAAATGATTAACCAGCATCGACCGTACCCCTTGTCGTAGCTGCGAGCTCATTGATCAAATTCCTCAGCCTCAAGATTTGGCTGCTCTCAACATGCTGAACTCCAGATAATTGTGCACCTGGCACGGTCGAATCTTAGATGCTTGGCCGAATCTTTCGAGCCAGCGCCTAAACCCGACGCCGGCATTTTCTGCTCTCGGTCACTTGAACACCTCGATCCAGTGCTCCGTAGAGCAATGACATTTATAAGTTAATATAGATTAACATGTTACAACAATCTTTCATGAGCACCTGATTGCCGATTGACACAGTACACCCAAGGTTTCTACTCTCCTGCCGCCAATAAACAGGAGCTCACTGGGGTCAAACCCGCTGGGATTCCGACATGAGAGAGGATGTGAGATAAGTTGACCGAGATCAGACTAAAAAAAGGCGAACCTGTTGAGAAAGCGCTGCGTCGCTTGAAGAAGAAGATCGATCGCGAAGGCGTCTTGAAGGAAGTGCGGAACCACCGCCACTTCGAGAAGCCAAGCGAGCGTCGTCGTCGCAAGATGAAGGCTGCGCGTTTCTCAGCCATGCTGAGTGCCCGCTACGCGGACTATTGATCGCCTTCGCAAGGTTTTTCCAGCCGGGTGCCCGCTTGCCCTGTCAACGGCACCCGGCCTTTTTTGTTTTCGCCGAATGTACGCCCTCTCCACCTGCTGGAATTCCCATCGCCATACCGACGGCCGCGCCATGCTGCGCGAAATTCGTGAACTGGGTTTCGAATTCGCCGAGTTGAGTCACGGAATCCGCATCAGTCTGTTGCCGGGGATCATGGACGCCGTGGATGCCGGCGAAATCCGGATCTGCTCCGTTCACAATTTCTGCCCCCTGCCCCTCGGTGTAAACCAAGCGGCTCCCAATGTCTTCAAATTCACCACGTCAGACCGCTGGGAGCGGGACAATGCCGTCAAGCACACCCTCAAATCCATCGAAACGGCAGCGCGCCTGGGCGCAAGGGCCGTGGTGCTGCACATGGGCAGGGTAACGATGCGCGACTACACGGACCGCCTTCTGGAAATGGTCGGCGCTGGTGAAGTGCGATCGCCAAGGTTTGAGAAACTGCTCGCGGAAGCCTTGGAGAAGCGGGAGAGCCGCAAGGAGAAATACATTGAAAGGGCCGATGAGCTGCTCAAGCAGTTTGTCGAGGCTGCCGCGAAACAGGGCTTGCGCCTGGGGGTCGAGAACCGTGAAGCGATCGAGGAGATCCCATTTGAAGGCGATCTCCCATTCTGGCTTCGCAGCCAGCCGGCGGATACGGTCGGTTATTGGCATGACACGGGGCATGCGCAGATCAAGGAGAATCTCGGTCTCATCCTACACAGGTTCCATCTTGAGAATCTGACGGATCGCCTGATTGGACTGCACATCCACGACGTCACACCGCCGGGTCGAGACCACCGCGAACCCGGTACGGGCAACGTGGATTTTCGCGCCCTGGCGCCATTTGTGAAACCGGAGCACGTCAAGGTTTTCGAATTCAGCCCGTCACTTTCAGCCGAGGAGGTGCTGCGCGGTTCGCAGCATGTCAAATCGCTTTGGGGAGACGAGTGAACGCACGAAGAAGAGTCTGGCAACTTTCCTGGCGACTGGCTGTCTGCGCCGCGCTGCTGGGGTGGATATTCCACACCATCTTTGTCGACGAGGCCCGTTCGGCATGGAACGGAAACACACCCTCGTGGGATCTGCTCAGTGGCGGCGAACGCTGGCGGCTTGCCTGGAAGCTGGGGCCGCCCCAACTCTGGGCCAGTCTGACGCTGGTTTCGCCAACCGCGCTGGTGGCGTCCTTCCTGATCATGGGGCTTACCATTTTACTCGGAGGCTTTCGATGGTTGATTGCGCTGCGCATTCAGGGACTCGATCTGCCGTGGAACCGTGCGCTGCGCATCTCATTGATCGCCCACTTTTTCAATTCCTTCCTGCTTGGTTCCACCGGCGGCGATTTGATGAAGGCCTATTACGCAGCGCGCGAAACGGCCCACCGCAAACCCGAGGCGGTCGTCACCGTCTTCGTCGACCGGGTAATTGGCCTTTGGACGATGCTCCTGTTCGCGGGCCTGATGGCGCTGTTCAACCTGGGATTGCTCCAGTCCCACGAATCACTGCGTCTGCTGCTGCTGGTGATCGCGACCATGTTTTTGGCGGGAACAGGATTCGTGATCGTCGCCTTCGTCGGTGGCCTGTCGCGACGATTTCGCGGAGCCCGCGAGTGGCTGCGGCAGCTCCCCAAGGGCGACTGGCTGGATCGCACGCTTGAGACCTGTCGTGACTTCGGGCGCAATCGGCACTTTTTTCTCCGTATGGTGACGGTGTCCATGTTTCTGAATGTCGTATGCGTCCTGCAATACATCGTTTTGGCAGCCGGGATGAACATCGAAATCCCAATGAAGGTCTGGGCCGTCGTCGTGCCGTCCATCATCTGCATCGCCGCACTGCCGATCACCCCCAGCGGGCTGGGCGTTCGCGAGAACCTCTATGTTGCAGTTCTTGCCGCCGCGCCGTTCCTTGTGCCCGAAACTTCCGCGCTTGCCATCTCGTTGCTGGCCTACGCCGGCAGCCTGTTCTGGAGCGTGCTGGGCGGAGGCGTCTATCTCCTTTACCGCGAACGTGAGCATCTGTTGGAAGTGACACAGGAGAACGTCTAACCATCCCAGACCGACTGGATTGAGGAACTTTGGAACTCTGGCAGTCTGCCCTGCTATGGACGTCCCACCGCGCGAAACTCTGCAATCCAGGTATCGACGCTCATCGCGCAAACTCGCTCCACGTGTTTGCAACAGAAAATCCTGCCCAAAGCCCTTCCACCTTGCTACTCCTTCCCCGCTCATTGTCGCCCGACTGAACTCATGGATAAGATCCTGCTAATCGACGACGAGGCGGACGTGCAGTACTCGTTCCGCCGGATCCTTGGCTCTTCGGACATCAAGCTGACCACCGCCAGCTCCGGTGAAGAGGGCCTCCGCGTCCTCGCTGGCGCCCAGCCGGACCTGGTCATCATGGATGTGCGGATGGGCGGCATCAATGGTCTCGAAACGCTCCGTCGGCTGCGTGAGATCGACACCAAACTGCCAGTCATCATGATGACCGCCTACGGCACCACCCAGACTGCCATCGAGGCGATGAAGCTGGGCGCCTTCGACTATCTCCTCAAACCGTTTGACATCCCCAAGCTGAAGCAGGTCGTTGCGGATGCGCTCAAGGCGTCCCGCGACATGAAGCAGGTGGTCAGCTACGAGCCGATGCTGGAATCCGAGGACTACGAACTCGGGATAGTCGGGCGTAGTGAACCGATGCAGAATGTTTTCAAACTCATCGGCCAGCTGGCGGCCTCGGATGCCACCGCCCTCATCACCGGCGAAAGCGGCACCGGGAAGGAACTGGTGGCCCGGGCCATCTACCATCACAGCCGCCGGAGCGAGAAGCCCTTCCTCGCAATCAACTGCGCCGCCATTCCGGAGAACCTGCTGGAGAGCGAACTTTTCGGCCATGAAAAGGGAGCCTTCACCGGGGCGACAAATCAGAGGATCGGCAAGTTCGAGCAGTGTCACGGCGGCACGATCTTTCTCGACGAGATCGGGGACATGTCGCTGCCCACGCAGACCAAGATCCTTCGCGTGCTGCAGTCCGGGGGTTTTGAACGGGTCGGCGGCAACAGCCCAATCACCGTGGACGTCCGGGTGATCGCCGCCACCAACAAGCCGCTCGAACAGGCGGTCGGCAAGCGCGAGTTCCGGGAGGACCTTTTCTACCGGCTGAACGTGGTTCGGGTGCACATGCCACCCCTCCGTGACAGACCATCCGACATCCGGCTGCTGGTGAATTATTTCCTGAAGAAGTTCAGCAGGCAGGCGGGCCAGAAACCAAAATCGATCTCCACCGATGCCATGGCCGCCCTGGAGAAGCACGGCTGGCCGGGCAATGTTCGCGAACTGGAAAACGTGATGGAACGCGCGCTCGTGGTCGCCAAGGGAGAGGCGATCCTGCGTTCTGATCTCCCCCAAGAGCTGGCAAGCGGCAGTTCATCGGCCGCTGCTCTAGGCCCGGCGGCAGAAACGTCACGACCGGTTCCAATGGAACCCCAGGGTGAGATTGGAATTCCGACGCTGGCCAGACAGCTGTTCAAATGGGCCCGGGAAAACAGCTCGTTGAAGGTCATTCCCGCCGTTGAGCGGGAACTGATCGTCCAGGCAATGCAGGAGACGTCGGGCAACCAGGTGCAGGCCGCAAAGCTGCTGGGCATCACGCGGGCCACCCTCCGCAAGCGGCTCGAGAAGTTTCAGATCAAACAGGCACTGTCCATCGAGTGATCCGGCCCAGGGCGCCGTCACGATCCAACCTTTCACATGATACTCATCACGGACGAACGCTGCACGGGCTACCACATGACCGGCCACCCGGAGCGGCCGGCCCGCATCAGTGCCAGCGTCGAGAAGCTGAAAGCTTCGACCATGCTCGATCTGGAGTGGGTCACCCCATCGGAGGCCACGGCCGAGGCGGTGCTCCGCGCCCATTCCGTGCGCCATGTCGAGCATGTTAAGGTCGAGCACCGGCAGTTCGACAACGACACGCCCGCCCATCACGGAATCTATTACCACGCCCTGCGCAGTGCAGGGGGCGCCATCGAAGCCATGCAGCATGCCGTGGAAGGAAGGACCGTGTTCAGTCTGATGCGGCCGCCGGGGCATCATGCGACCAAGGAGCGCGCCATGGGCTTTTGCTATTTCAATTCAGTCGCGATTGCCGTTCTTGAAGCCCAGGCGCGCGGAGTCAGGAAGGTGGCCGTATTCGACTTCGATGTTCATCACGGCAATGGCACGGAGGACATCCTTTTGGACCGGCCAGGCACCGCATTTTTCTCGATCCATCAGCTTCCGTGCTATCCGGGAACGGGAGGCGCGAATGTCGGAAATAACTGCTTCAACTACCCGCTCCGTCCCTACACGCAGCGGGAGCCCTATCGTGGGACGATGACCGAAGCGCTGGCGCGTCTGCTGGCGCTCGAACCCGATCTCGTTGCCGTGTCCGCGGGCTTCGACGCGTTCGTCAACGACCCGCTGGCCCAGCAGACCCTCGAGACCGAGGATTTCCACTGGCTCGGCGGTGAACTGCGCCGCACCGGCGTCCCGTTTTTCAGCGTGCTCGAAGGCGGCTACAGCGACGAGCTGCCGCAGCTGATTCAGGCCTATCTCCACGGGGTTTCCGGCCTGCCCCTCCCGACGGCCGGCACAGCCTGATTTCCCCCGATTTTTCACTCGCAAAATTCTCTGCGGGAGGGCAAACACTCGGCCTTTGTTCCCATGAACGAACAGATCGTCATTCTCGACTTTGGATCGCAGTACACGCAGGTCATCGCCAGGCGCATCCGCGAGTGCAGCGTTTATTCCGTGATCCTCCGCTACGACACCCCTGTCGCCGAAATCAAGGCACTCAAACCGAGCGGGATCATCCTCTCCGGCGGCCCGTGCAGCGTCTATGACGCCGAGGCACCGCTGCCTGATCGTGGCGTGTTCAAGTTGGGCGTGCCGATCCTCGGAATCTGCTTCGGCACCCAGCTGCTTGCCCATTTCCTCGGCGGCAAAGTGGAACGCGGACAAAAGCGCGAGTACGGCAAGGGCACGCTCACCGTGCTCGACCCGACCTGCGACCTCTTTGACGGCCTGCCCAAAAGCCTGCAGGTCTGGAATTCCCACGGCGACAAGCTAACCCGGGCACCGCGCGATTTCGCCACGGTGGCCGCAACCGAAAATTCCGACTACGCGGTCATCGAGCATCGGAAGAAGAGGTTCTTTGGCCTGCAGTTCCATCCCGAAGTGGTTCATACACCCCGTGGACGCGAGATCATCTCCAACTTCGTCCACCGGGTCTGCGGCTGCGGCAGGGATTGGACAATGCGCAACTACATCGACCAGGCGGTCGAGGAAATCCGGAAGCAGGTTGGCAACGAGCACGTCATCCTCGGCCTCAGCGGCGGCGTCGATTCAAGCGTGGCCGCCGCGCTCATCCACAAGGCCGTGGGCGACCAACTCACCTGCATCTTCGTCAACAACGGCCTGCTCCGCTCCCGCGAGGCGGAGGTGGTGCAGGAAGTCTTCGGCCGGAACTTCAAGGTTCGGCTCCAATACGAGAATGTGGCGGAGGCATTCCTGAAGCGGCTCAAGGGAGTTTCCGAGCCCGAACGCAAGCGGAAGATCATCGGGAAGACGTTCATCGAGATTTTCGAGAAGGCGACCAAGCGGGCCGGCAAGGCAAAGTTCCTCGCCCAAGGGACGCTCTATCCGGATGTCATCGAATCGGTGCCCATCGCCGGCAATCCCGCCGCCCTCATCAAGAGCCACCACAACGTCGGGGGCCTGCCGAAGAACATGAAGTTCCAGCTCGTCGAGCCGCTGAAATGCCTGTTCAAAGACGAAGTGCGGCTGCTGGGACTCGAGTTGGGCCTGCCCCGCGAGATCGTTTATCGCCAGCCCTTCCCCGGTCCGGGCCTGGCGGTCCGCATTCTGGGTGAGGTCACGCGCAAGCGCTGCGACATCCTGCGCGCGGCGGATGCCATCGTCGTCGAGGAGATGAAGGCCAGCGACTGGTATTACAAGGTCTGGCAAAGCTTCGCCGTGTTCCTCCCAGTGAAGAGCGTGGGCGTGATGGGCGACGAGCGCACCTACGAGGACACCATTGCCATCCGCATCGTGGAATCGCAGGATGGCATGACCGCCGACTGGGTGAAGCTGCCCTACGAGCTGCTCGAAAAGATGTCGAGCCGCATTGTGAACGAGGTCAACGGCGTCAACCGCTGTGTGTTTGACATCACCAGCAAGCCGCCCGGGACCATCGAGTGGGAATAGGGTTGGCTCGCCAATTTTCCCCGTAACATCCCGGGTCCGCATTGGTCAGAATCGATGCAATGCCAGCCTCAATACACCTCCTGCAGCGGATTGGCCCCGGCCGGGCGGTTCTGATCGTCCTGCTGGGACTGGCGGCGCTCGTCGTCGCCATATTTGTCACCGCGAGGCTTACAGCCCGCGCCGAGGTGAATCGCCGGCTGGCTGAACTCCGTACGGCGGGTTATCCCGTCACGCTCACCGAGCTGGATCAATCGTACCTCCCTGACTCGCCCGAAGCCCGCGACCGGGGAAGGGAGCTGGTCAAGGTGCTGCAAACGGTTCAGGAACGGCACAGGCAACAGGCTGGCGAGTTGGGCGGCAGGCTTTCACCCCTACCTGTTTTGGGCGAAGGCATCCTGCCCCCACCAGGCACGCCGCTGGACAACGAGGTTCGCCAGCTTGCTGTCGAGCCCCTGCAGCAACTGGAGCCGGCGCTCCAAGAATTGCGTACGCTGCTGGCGGCTGACCCATTGTTGGTTCGTTTCCCGGTCAACTTCACCAACGGCATCATCACTCTGCTGCCTCACCTATCACCGATCAGGAATGCTCAACAGTGGCTGCTGGTCCGCTCCATCGTCGCAACCGACGAACGCCGCGCGGACGAGATGGCGGACACGTTGACCGACATGCTCCGACTCTCGCGCTCGCTGCAGCACGAGCCGGCGTTGATTTCCCAGCTCGTTCGCGTGGCGCTGCTGGACATGGCCCGCGGGGGCATCGAGCGTTCGCTCGCTTCCGGCCAGTTGCAGCCCAACCATCTCGCGGCGCTTAGGACCGAACTGCAACTTGCCAATCCGACCAACACATTCCACCTGGCGATGTCCGCCGAACGTTGCTGCGGACTGTCCATCCTTTGGGATGCCGACAATCCGTTCATCGGGCTGAACGGAGGCACTCCCCTGACTTCCGGACAGATTGCCTTCAATCTGATCTATCGGATGACGGGGCTTCGCGAGCAGGAGACGCTCTTTTACCTCGATCATCTCGGCCGCGCAGTGGCTGCCGGCACAAATTCCATTCCGGAACGGCTGCGGATCGCAAACGAGCTGATGGCGGTGAAGTCCTCCCGTTGGCGCGTGCTCACCGGGATGCTGATGCCGGCGCTCAGCAGGCCATTTGCGAAGGAGGCGGACACGATCGCCCAGACTGATGCGCTGGTCGCCGCGTTGGCGGTTACAGAATTCCACGAACGACAGGGGCGATGGCCGAATGGAATGGCGGAACTGGTTCCCGATTACTTCGACAGCCCGCCGGTCGATCCGCGCAATGACACTCCCCTGAAAGTCGTCGCGACGCCGAACGGATTCCGCGTCGATGGAAAGTCTCCACTGCTGACGATCGATTTCCCCGCCCAAGGAAGCCCGTGACCCAGCCGGCTCACTGCCCCAGCCCGCCGCGGTTCTTGAGGAAGAACACCACCAGCCACCAGCCGACCCAGCCGAGCAGGATCAGCGAACCGATGACGGCGGTGATCTTCACCGCCCGCGCCCGCCGGAAGATCTGCTCGGTCTTCGCCCGCTCCATTTCCCGGAACATCGCCAGCTCCTTCTCAAGGCTGTCTATGGCGGCTATCTGTTCGCGGAGCTGCGCCGTCGTCCACGGACCGGGCTGGCCGGCAAAGTTGGGCGGGAGAATGGCCAGTTCCTCCCCGGAGGCGTCATGGAAGTCGCCCGACTGCCAGAACGGCGCCGAAAGCTGCGTCCAGACCCGGACGACACCGTGGTTCTGGGCGACCTTCTTGTGCCGCTCCCAAAGGAGGGGACGCAGCTCGTCGGCGAATTCGTAGCGGGGGAACAGTTCGCTGTGCAGCCGCCCGTGGACGCCGCTGATCTGCATGCCCACCGCGCCCACCACCCGGCCTTCCGGATCGGCGACCAGCTGAAACTCGGTGAACCGCTCCTTCAGCACCTCGACCGGCAGTTTCTCCAGCCGCCACATCTCCATCAGCTGCGGCAGATCATCGAGCGTCGCCCGGCGCACGTCCTGGGGGAGAAACTTCATGGGCCGGATGGTAGTCATACCGCTCCGACGGCGGCAAAGGTTTTGATGGCGGCCGTCGCGACCGGCTCCAACGCCTGAAGATCACGGAGCAAACACCCGCACGCGGTAGTAACGCGACGGCGCGTTGGTGCGGGAATCGGTCACCACCGCCGGCCCGTCGGCACTCGAATAGCCGGGCGCATTGGAAGGCACATCCAGCACCTGCCAAGTTTCGCCGGACACCAGATTGGTCTTGAACTGCACTTCGAAGCCACGATTGGCCAGCTGCTCGAACTCGATTCCCACGTCGTCGGCCTGCAGGTTGATGCCGACCGGCCAAACATCCGCACCGTTCCTGGCGTCGGTTCTGGTCAGCCATTCCGTGTAGGTGTCGGCACCGTCGCCGTCGAAGTCGAAGTCCGGCGCTCCGTCCGGATTGGAGGTCGAGCCGAACAGCGCCACCTGGTACTCGGCGAACGTCTGCCGGCCCGGCAGGCTGTTGGTAATCCAGGCCGAAAGGAGCGCGATCCCCTGCTGATCGATCTCGGTCGAGGTGATCGGCGGCATCTGGCCGGGACCGCGGAGCAGGATGCGCTGGAGCAACTGGGACCGGTCAAGATCGCCCGACACCACGACGCGGTTGGCAGGGTTCCCCTGATCGTTGAGAAGGGCGCCGTTGATGAGGCCTGCATTGTCGGTGGCGGAGGAAATGCGGGCGTCCCAGTTGCCCTGCGCGGTCCCGCCAGGCTGATGACACTGGACACAGTTGGCGTGCAGGTACGACCGCACCCGATACTCGAGACTGACATTGGCGTCGTCAGGATGCGCGAGCGCGGGCAGGGTGTGCGCATCGACCACCGGCGCGGAAAAATATCCCACGCGGCTCAGAGCGTCGATCTGCGGCATCGGCCCCGCGCCGTAATCATGCGTCCGGTTCAGCTGCACCGTGTTGAAGCCGAGTGCCTGACCGCCGGCCGCCGTGTGGCACTGGAGACATTCCGCCCGGGACGGATAGCGATAATTCTGCACGCGGTTCAGGCTGCCATCGGCGTTGTAGATATCGATGGCTTCATCCTGACCGATCAGCGAGACCAGGTCTGCGTCGGTGCCGGCGCCGTTCCAGCGGTAGGTGAATCCATGGACGCCGTCGTTGTTCTTCACCAGAAACCGGGTTTCCAGCCGTCGACGCGAGGACGCCACGCCATTGGTGATCTCCAGTTCAAAGTGCTTGATCCAAACCGTGCCGGACGGAAATCCCCAGTTCCCGGTCCGGGCAAAGGTCATGGTGTCGTTCAACGCAGGAACGGAAAACCAGCGTGACTTGAGGGCGTAGTCCGACCAGAACGGCACATTGATCTCGTAAGGGACGATGCCCGGCTCCGGCTCGAGGTTGGTAAGGTTGTCGAAGGCGCCGGTCAGGGAAAGCTTGGGCGGCAGCGGCTGGCCTTGAACCGGACTGTTCGAGTACAGCAGGCGCCGGACTGTGCCCCCCAGGCTGCTGATGAGGACGTCGCCATTGGAGGGGTCGATCCCGAAGGCCACGGGCGTGCTGACCGAGGTCAACTGCCGGACGTCCTCGACGGCTCCGTTCGAGGGGTTCCGGCGGAAGGCAAAGATGCGGCCGTTGCCGGCGTCTCCAAACAGATAGTAGCCGTTCAATTGGGCGAGGCGCTCGCCATAATAGACCACGCCGCCCGTGATGGAATTTCCCTGCAGGCTGCCTCCGGGCACAGAAGGACCACCGCTGTGGGGATACTCAAGAATGGGGTCGATGAGCGTCACACCGGGCGGAACGGCGCCCGAATAGGGATGCAGCCCTTCCCGGTAGCGCCAGCCGTAGTCGCCCCCCCGGGTGATGATGTCCACCTCCTCATACAGGCCCTGGCCAACGTCGGCGCAATAGAGCAGGCCATTCATGGGATCGAAGGTGAACCGCCAGGGATTGCGCAGTCCGACCGCCCAGAACTCGGTCCGTACCGAGTTGGACGAAACCAGCTGCGCGTTGAAATTCGTCGCCCCGATGAACGGATTGTCGGCCGGCACTGAGTAGAACGCCTTCGCCTGCCCGTCCAGATGCACGGCGGGATGAGTGTTGGGTTCAATGTTGCCCGCCCGTTTGTCCACGTCGATGCGCAGGATCGCGCTGAAGTAGTCCTTGTTGATGAACCGGCTGTTGTTTCGGTTGTCGCCGCTCCCACCCTCGTCGCCGGTCGAGACATAGAGATAGCCATCCGGTCCGAAGTGGAGGTCTCCGCCATTATGGTTCCAGTCCTCGTCGAACTGCGAGAGGAGCGGTCGTTCGGAGTTCGCAAGTGCTGCGTTGGAGTTGGTGGGATCGATCTGATAGCGCGCCAACCGGTCGTAGCGTCCCGCCACGTTGTTCACCGTCGTGTTGATCGTGTAGAAGAGGTAGAACCAGCCGTTGTTCGCCCAGTCCGGATGAAATGCCATGCCGAGAAGCCCCTCTTCATTGTCCGAAGAATCCACGATGCCGGAGATGTCCATGAACATCGTCTTGGTGGGGCTGGCGAGATTGGTGATGACGAAGATGCGTCCAGCCTGCTCGACTACAAAGTACCGGTTGGTCATGCCCGGCTGCGCCACCAGGGCAACCGGCCGGGTAAACGTGAGATTTCCAAAGGCATTGACCGTTTGGTAGCCGTAGACGGCGGGCTGCTGCGGAACGGTCAGCGTGGTGTTGGCCACCCGGTTGTCCAGGGCCTGGACAACCGTTGCGGTGACAACCATCAGATACGAAACGAAAACCCGGGGAAGCAGGCGAGAGGCTGGCATGGGCCAAAGTTGTGCAAATGCCGCGCCACGTCAACCGGTTCCATCACCGTTCTCCAGGATTCGCTCGGCTTTCAGGAACCCGAAAACTGCGAAAGCACCACCGGCTCCCGGCGTCTGCCCCAGTTGCCGGGGCTCTTCTCAAAGACACCGGAGATCTGCCTGCCGCAATCCGCACAACAACCGTCTTCGAGATTCCAGGCGCCCAGTTCGTACCAGTCCCGCTCGATCACCAACGCACCACAGCCCGGGCAGTATGTGCTGCCTCCAGCGCTGTCGTGCACATTGCCGGTGTAGACGTAGTGCAGCCCCTTGCTCAGCCCGATCTGCCGCGCCCGGGTCAGCGTGGAGGGCGGCGTCTTTGGGCGGTCGCGAAGCTTGAAGTCCGGATGGAACGCCGTGAAATGCCAAGGCACGTCAGGACCAAGGCTTCCGGCGATCCATTCGGCCGCGGCGTGGAGTTCGTGGTCACCGTCGTTCTCCCCCGGGATCAGCAGCGTCGTGATCTCGAACCAGACGTCCGTTTCATGCTTCAGGTACTTCAATGTTTCGAGCACCGGTTGCAGCTGCCCAAAGCAGAGTCGGTGGTAAAACGCCTCGGTAAACGCCTTCAAGTCGACGTTTGCCGCATCCATGTGGCGGTAAAAGTCCGGCCGCGCCAGATCGGTGATGTAGCCCGCCGTGACTGCCACGGAGTTGACGCCCTCCGCCCGGCACGCCTGCGCGATGTCCATCGCATACTCCGCGAAGATCACCGGATCGTTGTAGGTGAAGGCCACCGAGCGGCAGCCGAGCCGACTGGCGGCCCGTGCGATGCCTTCCGGTGACGCGGCGTCCATCAGCCGGTCCATTTCCCGGGACTTGCTGATGTCCCAGTTCTGGCAGAACCGGCAGCCCAGATTGCAGCCGGCCGTGCCGAAAGAAAGGACGCTGGTCCCCGGCAGGAAGTGATCAAGGGGCTTCTTCTCGATCGGGTCGATGCAGAAACCGCTGCTGCGACCGTAGGTTGTCAGAACCATCCGATTGCCGATGTTCTGGCGGACAAAACAGAACCCCCGCTGTCCTTCCGCGAGCCTGCACTCGCGCGGGCACAACTCGCACACGACGCGGCCATCCTCCAGCTCCCGCCACCAGCGTCCGGGATGGTTTTGAGTTTCGGCGGTCTTCATCTCCGTTCACTCGACGAACCTGTCCACCGTGAAACGCGCCAGCGAAACCGCCTCGTCCGGGCCGATGCCCGCTTTGCGCCGGGTCGCGAACACCTGATCTTCGGCGGTGTCGAGTCCTTCCACCTGCGGCAGCATCAGTCCCCGTCGGCCATCCGCGGTGGCGATGATCACACCGAACGTCTCCGGATCCAGTTCCGTCAAGGTGGCGACCGGTTCCGCGGGATGAAGCACACTGACCTCGAAGCTCACATCCGCAAGCTCGGTCACACTCAACGGCTCGAAGCGGCCGTCGCTGAATGCCGACGTCACCGCCACCGATCTCACCTCCTCGATCAAATTGTCGTGCCGCGCGACGATGGTGCCACGGCAGCCGCGCAACCTGCCGTCGGGCTGCCGGATCGTCACAAAAACTCCTGCCGGGCGGTTGAGGTAGTGATTGAGCCGCCAGGACCCGTTCAATGGAGCACCGATCAGTTCGGCCCGCACGGCCTCCCGCGCGACGGCGGGAAGGCATTCTCCCGTATCGCATTGGGCAATCGACTTTCCCGGTTCCAAGTTCGTGTTGCCTGCTCCAACGGAACGGGACGCTTCGGGCGTCCTCGATCCACGGTCACCGTCACGAAAAAGGCGGGCCACGCAATAGCCAACTCCGAACGGGCCTTCGTAGCTGAACACCTCGTGCGCCTCGTTCTGCAGACCAACGGCGTGGGCGGCAATCAAGGTGGAATCGACGACGTCCTCCGCGGCATCCTCCTGCAGTCCGGGATCAATCCGGGCCAGGGAGTCGTAGTTCGCCAGCTTCAGCAGCCGCAGGAATTCGCCGTCGAAATCCTTCGCACGTGGCGAGTATCCGGCGGGCGCTCCGGGGATCAGGCGATGACTCATGTCACCGCTGGCCAGGACCAGCGTGCGGCCGCCCCTCAACCTGACCGCTTCTGCAACCGCACGGCCCGCCAGCCGCCAGCCGCCTTCGCCCGGCAGATTCAACCCCATCACTGCCGTTGGACCGGTCCAACCGGCACGCGCAAGGAAACAGAGCGGAACGAATGCTCCGTGATCGAGCGGACCGGGTTGGATCTGCCAGTGTTCCATTCCCTTGGAGCGCAGCGTTTCGCCCAGATGCCCCGCCAACGACCGGTCGGCGGGCAGCTCCAGCGCAATTCCGGGGGCACCGAACCGGGACATGTCCCCGGTCAAAGAGTTCCCGCTCCATATCCCGAACTGGCCGGGACGCCGAGGTGAATGAGGGGAGACAACCAGCACTGAATCGGGTCCGCCGGCGACGATCTCGCCGGCGAGGCGGCGCAGAGAATCCACGGTTGCGCCGGCCTCACGTTCGCGGCCGCCTCCGACCTCCGGAATCAGAATGGGCGCATGCGGCATGAGCACCGCCTCGCAGATCCGGCCCTGGGCTTCGGCTTTCATAGGCATGACACATTCGCCTCTGCGCCGCTAATCTGCTTAGCACATCCTGCTGCATTTGAAACACAAAAAGTCGGGTGACTCCCTCGCCGCCCTCAAGCCGTAGCCTTCAGCTCTTTTATGCAGTTTCTTCAGCGCCACGAAAACCGCCCCGACCGTTTGTCCCGAATGCCGGGCCATGTCCGATGGTCCGGCTGTAGTCGTTCGACACGTCAATTGCTTTTCGGCCACTCCCAGCGTTCGTCGTAGAAACCCGCCGCCACCACCGCGCCGGGCGCCCGCGCATTGACCGGCACATTCAGGTCAACAACCGCCCAGTCCGGCAGCTTGGGAACCTGCCGGGCATTGTTCAGATAATCGTATTCGCGAAAGGTCACTCCGCTGTTCAACACAACGTATCGTTTGGGGTTCAGCGGATTGAGCTGGATGGTGACCAGGGCATGGTGCCCGACGTCAAAACGCTGACGGCCGGCGGCGATTCCATCAGGCATCCACTGGACCGGCAGCACGTCATGGAAGCGCTTGAGAACGCTGTTGCTCCGTGGGTCTCCGAAGAGCACAAGGTGCCGGCCCTCCATGACCTCCGCCGTGACATCGATGTCGTTTACCACACGAAGTTCGCCGCGGAACTGCCGTCGCCAGTGCTCGACCGCGTGCTCCAGTTCCGCCGCTGCCCAGGCGCCGACCTTTTCATTCATGGGCTCACCGGTTGGCCGCACGATGACGAACCGGTCCATGAACGCGTCGTCAATGGGTCCCTGCAGCCCGGGGCGCTTGCGACCGGCGACATCCTCCGATGGTTCATAACGCCGCCACTTGCCGTCGATCTTGCGAAAGCGATCCGACCACGACCGATCGGAGAGGACGGGTGCGCCGGACACTTTCTGACCATCGATCACGACAGCTGGAGTCCGGGTCGGATCCAGGGGGCAGAGGCCGGAAGGCATCTCAAACTTCAAATGCGTGACGTTGGTGGTGCGCAGGCTCACCGAATGATCTCCAAGAATGTCGGCGTCCACCCGCGCCCTTTCCCAGTGCTGCTCCAGGCCTTCGATCTCAACCCAGTGCATGCGGTTGTAGCGGAGGGTGAAGGTGGTGAAGCGCACGGATCGCGGCAGCTGCTCTCGGCCGCGAGCTGCGATTGCGTCGATGCGCCGGTCGATCTCGGCCTTGGACGCGGCGTCATACTTGTGTCCCATGCCGGCCCCGACCACATGCACCAGCGCCATTCCCTCGGCGCTCAACGCGCGCTCCATTGCCCGGGCCGCCTGGATCTGGCGGTCGTTCTCCCCGCTGTAGGCCACGGTCGGACAGTGGAACAGATTGAGCGCGTAATCGGTGGCGTTGTACCAGCGCCACAACTTTTCCTCCCACCAGGCAGGCTTGAGGGTTTCGT
The DNA here is from genome assembly GCA_003484235.1 of Verrucomicrobiales bacterium. Lineage (GTDB taxonomy): Bacteria > Verrucomicrobiota > Verrucomicrobiia > Limisphaerales > RI-55 > RI-55. The sequence goes on along the minus strand of DNDP01000041.1, from coordinate 18,798 downwards.
CCTGAAAAACCATCAGAAACTCCGGCGTCTCCGAGAACCCCGCGCCGGGCGCCGCCGCAGCCCAGCGATCCGCAAAGTGGACGGCAAACTGCCAGCACGCCGCGCCCCCCATCGAGAATCCGCGCACCACCAGCCGGTTTTCGTCGATCGGATAGCTGCGCCGCGCATGATCGAGCGCCTCGAAGAGGTCCACCTCGCCGGCGAACTTGTTCGCGTTGCAGTAGCGTCCGTAGGGATGCAGGACGAAGGCGTTGGGCGGAGCAAATTCGCCTGCACTTTTCTGCCGCTGATTGAGGAAATCCAGCTCGGTAAGCTTTTCTCCTCGGCCGTGAAACCAGAAATCAAGCCGGTGCGGCACCGTCGGCGAAACGCCAAACGATTCCGGAACGACCATTCCATAGGGCTGGACTGATCCATCAATCTTTGAGCGGTAGCCACGAACCACCAGCCCGGTCGCCCGGGTCCACGGCGCGATGCCCCGCCCCAGCCACATCGCACGTTCGCGCCCCTGCTCCAGCAGCTGGCGGGCGATTTCCACCTGGTTCGTGGCGTGGAACTCATCGTAGCGAAGCGCCCAGTCCACCGCCTTGTGGAAGATCTCCACATCCGGAAGCAGAGCCGCCTCCGGATGCCCTTCGAGCTTGTCTGTCAGCCGATCCAGTTCTTCCCGCAAACCCAGCGCTCCCATCTGCAAGCCGGCGCGATCGGTCTCCGATATGGCGATGCCCGGTGGCGGCACCGGCCGCACTTTCTCGATCCGGTTGTCCTCCGGGCCGTCGGCGGCCACCAAACAGGGAAGAAGGAAACCCACGAGCAACATGTTGAGACGGCGGTTCATGGGCGTAGTTCGTAGTCCAGCCGGCAGGCCAACGCAAGCTGCCATCGACTCATTTGAACCGGCTGGCGGCGCCTGCTGCGGCCGGGCGGCACCCTCGTGCTGAGCACGCACGGCCTGATGTACCTGCACCGA
>DNDP01000041.1:10862-17650 GCA_003484235.1 Verrucomicrobiales bacterium | reverse complement strand
GGGCGCCACACTTTGCCGATCCCGATGCCGATTTCGCTCAAGACGGCGGCCTGCTCCGCCGATAGGCAGGCGGCAATGCTGCGACACCGGCAGGCACGGCTCCCTCGTGCCGGTCCGCTGGCCGCGTCATCCTGCGCACTGCAAAGATCAAACTGATGAAACGGAGCGAGTTCACCCTGTCCGCCAAGCTAAACCTCATCAGCGTGGCGTTCCTGATCCCGACGGTGGTCATGCTCTTCCTCATCGTGCGGGGGATCAACTACGGCATCCGATTCTCCCAGCTGGAGCGTTGGGGCAATGAGTATCAGAAGCCATTGGAGGACGTGATCCGTCTGTTGGCCGAGCATTCTTGGCAGGCACGGGCTACGGGTGAACCGGACCCGAAAACCGCCAATGCGCTCAATGCCGCGGTCACCCGGCTCGTGGCCGTCGACGCAAGGAGCGGCCGGGATCTGCAGTTCACCCCCGAAGGTCTTGCCAAGCGGGGACGGCAGGAGATGACCGCCTCGAATCTTCAGGCGCGGTTGCGCCAGCTGCGCCAGGACGCCGCCGGGCTCGACGACGCAGCGTGGCAGGTTCGGCATGCCGAGCTGCTTGACCTAGCCTTCGGCATGATCACGCACTCGGGTGACACCTCCAACCTGATTCTGGACCCTGACCTGGACAGCTACTATCTGATGGACATCACGCTGCTGGCTCTGCCTCAAACCCAGCGCCGGCTGATCGCGATGATTGACTTTGGCCGCACCCACGTCGGAGCCACAAATCTGTCACCCCACGACCTGATGCAGGCGAAGGTCGATGCCAGTCACCTCGAGCAGTCGGACCTCTCACGCATTCTGTCGAGTGCCGCCACGGCGATGAACGAGGACAACAACTTCTATGGGGCCAGCCCCACCCTCCATCAGCAGCTGAAACCGGCGATCGCCCACTACGAAACTGCCAATCGGGCGCTGATCAATCACATCAGGGCGTTGCAGGACCAGCTTCCCCCACCTGGCTGGACTTCCGAATACGTGACCAAGGCCATGGCCGCCTGGGAGGCAAGCTTTGCATTGTGGGACGTGGCGGCGAACGAATTGAACTGGCTGTTGGAACGCCGCATTCATTCTCACACCACTTCGCTGTGGTGGTCGGTCGGTCTCAGTCTTCTGGCTGCGGTTGGCGCCCTTCTGGTCGTGTATCTGGTGAAGCGTCAACTGACCGGTTCGCTCGGCCATGTGCTGTCCGTGCTGGATGCCACCACCGCCGAGCTGGAGTCTGCCAGCCGGCAGTTCGCGGACGGGAGCATTTCGCTTGCGCGCACCTCGCAGGAACAGGCGGCCTCGCTTGAAGAAACCGGAGCCTCGTTGGTGGAGATCTCCTCCATCGCGAAGCGCAATGCAGACGACGCGGGCCAGGCCAAGCAGCAGATGCAGACGGCCTGCCGGGATGTTGAGCTGGGCACCCGCGACGTGGAGATGCTTAATGGCACCATCAAGTCGGTCCGGGCCTGCGGGGACAACATCAGCCGGATCATTCAGACCATCGATGGCATCGCGTTCCAGACCAACATTCTGGCACTGAACGCCAGCGTGGAGGCGGCCCGTGCCGGCAATGCCGGAGCCGGCTTCGCCGTCGTCGCAGGAGAGGTACGAAACCTGGCGATCCATTCGGCAAATGCCGCCCGCGAAACGGCGGAGAGCATTGCCCGCAGCCTTGCCGAATCCGAAAAGGGCGTCGAACTTAGCAATCAGGTGGCCAGGCGGCTGAAGTCCATCGTAACCAGCGTCAACAACGCGGATGCCCGCCTGGCGGAGATTACCGTCGCTTCCGGCGAGCAGGCTCAAGGCATTGAACAGCTTACGGATGCCGTCAGCCAAATGGACATGCTGACCCAGTCCAATGCCAGCCAGTCGGAGGAAACCGCAAACGCAGCCGGCGAACTGTTGGCCCGCGGCGAATCACTCCGCAACTGCGTCGGCTCGTTGCTCGCGATCATCGGGAGGTTGTCGGCAGCGGGCCGGCCGGTGGACCGGGAGGCAGACGGCAAGGCCGGCGGGTTCGCCGAGCCTCTTGATGGCCGGCGCTCGCCAATCCCGCCCGGCGTCGGCGACCTGCGGCGGCAGGCCCGAGGAAAGCCCGCCGGTTCAGCGACCAAACCGGCCTTTTGAGGCGTGGGAAAAGCGCGGTTCCCGGTTTCCAACCGCGCATTGCAGCATTCCTCCACCGCAACCACTCGCGCCCTGGGGAAGCAGCCATGCGCACACTCCCTTCCAGCTTGGCGTGAACGTCAAACGGCGGGGACGGTCCGGGTGCCTAGGCGGTGAAGCCGAACCGGAATCGCTCCTCCTCCGGCTTGATGCCAAGTGAGGCGCACAGGCGCTTGGATGCCAGCATTCCGGCCGCGGTTCTGAGCATCCGGTCGCCGTCCTTCTGCGACAATTGCGCACCCTCGTGCTTGATGCCCCGGATCCGGTAGCCGCGTTCGAGCAGTTCCTCGAGAAACTCCTCGGCTGCGACCGGATCATCGGTGCCCACGTGGTGCATGAAGTCGTGCTTTTTGAAGCTGACAGTGTATTCGATGGAGTATTTCGGAAGCATGGCGAACCTTTCGTTGAGATTGCCCGTCAGCGTCGCCCTCCCGGCCGAAGCATGCCAGACCTCCATTGACGATTGTTGAACCAAAGTTGCCCGGTCAATGCCGCTCCCGGCGGCGGTTCAACCGCCCGTCCACCGTCAGGCCGGCGCTCCGCTGGCCTCGGCGGCCTTCGGCATGGTGTCCCGGAGCTTCGAAAAATTGCCCTCCTCGCAGCAGCGCACGAAGCATTCGGTGACCGACTTCAATTCCTCCCAGCGCCGCCGGATGTCCTTGGACTCCTGCTTGCTGATGTGGTTGTCGGCAGCGGCCACCGCAATCACCGAGAGCAGGTCGGCAAACTCCTGCACGATGCCGTTGGTCGCCGGGATCAGGAACTCCGGATGGGGATGCTTCTCCTTGGGATTCTGGATGAAGAAGCCGCCCGCCTTTTCGCACAGCCATTGCACCAGCCTGCGGTCCCCGGTGACGCGGATCATCGCATGAATCCGGTCCAGCGGATTGGTGGCGCCGCTCCCCTCGCCCTCCGGCGACTCGGCCCACTTGTAGACCATCGACAGGGACACGCCCAGTTCGGCGGCGATCTGCTTGGGGCTCGAACCTTTGAACACCTCGCGGAGGATTTCGTGGGATTGCATGCCGGAAAAATGGGCGAGCCAACTGGTGAAGGCAAGTGGTTTGCACGCGGGGGGACCGCACCCTCCGCTGGGCGGCCACCGTGGCCTGCACCTCAGCCCGCGCGCTTCAGGCAATGAGTCAGGAAGGGGAGCAACTGCTTCTTTCTGGAAACGACGCTGATCAGCTCGTAGATGCCCGGTTCGATCTCGGGGTAGTCGATCTGCTTCAAGAAGCTTTCCTCGCCGGCGATCACGAGCAGGCTGCTCTGCCGTACGACGTCCGTCACCAGCAGCGCGGCGAAGTAGTATTCGCGCGACTGCTGGTATTCCCGCAGGGCGGCCAGCACCTCGTCCTTCCGCTTGTTGAACTGGTCGAAGCCGATCTCCTCGATCTGCGCGACGCTGAACCGGCGGTCCTGCTCGGCGTATTCCTTGCAGTCGGTGGTGATGGCCTGGGCAGCCGGCCGCGCAATCAGCAGCGAACCGGACTCGAACAGTTTCTCCGTGAACCGCGCGGCGTTGATGCGGGTGATCTTCTCCAGCACGGTCAGGATTTCCGCGTCCCGCGGCGTCGTGGTCGGCGACGTGAGATTCAGCGTGTCCGAAACCAGCCCGGCCAGCAGCAGTCCGGCGATGTGCTGCGGCAGCTCGACCTGGGCCCGCAGGAAGCAGTCGGCCACGATGGTGGAGGTGGACCCGACGGGTTCGTTGCGGAAAAGGATGGGCTGATGCGTGGTGAGCGTCCCGATTCGGTGGTGGTCGATGATCTCCAGAATCTCCACCTGGTCCGCTCCGCGCACCGCCTGGGACAGTTCATTGTGATCCACCAGAATCAGCTTCCGTTCAATGGACTTCAGGAAGTCGGATTTCGAAAGCATTCCCACCACCCGGCCATCGTCCCCCACCACCGGGAAGCCCTGAAACTGCGACTCCGCAGCCAGACTGCGGATTCCCGCCAGCGCCTCGTCCTCATTGAAGGTAAGCACATGCTCGTTCAGCAGATGCCGCACGGATATGGCCGCCCGGCAAAGCATCGCCGTCGTTGCCGTGTCGTGCGGCGAGCGGACGATGCTCACCCCGCCCGCCTTTGCATCCCGCAGGACGGTCTCCGCCACGGGCAAACCGCCGGTGACGATCAGCACACGGATGCGTTCGTCGATGGCCACCTGCTGCACGTCGTCGCGATCCCCCACGATGACCAGGAGCTTTTCCGGCTGATAGATCGGCAGACGCTGCACAAACGAGCCCAGACTCATGGCGCTGATCATCATGACCAGGTCCTCCTCCCGGTCGGGGTCGATGCCGTGGACCAGTTCCCCGCCGAGCGTGCGCGCAAGACTGTTCAGCGAGGCGACGACGCGCCGGGAATCGAAGAGCCGGTCCGGAGCCGGGTAAAAGAACCGGGTCATCTTGAACACCGACACCAACCCCAGGCAGACGCCCTCTGCGTTCAGAACCGGCAAGACCCGCTTGCCCCGGTCCTCGAGGATCATCAGCGCCTCGGCGGCCGACGTGTCCGCCGAAACGGAAATCGGATGCGGCGCCATCACATCGCGGACCCGGGGGGAGACGTCCGAAACAAACTTGGGTGCCGGCACTCCGAAGGTGCGCAGGACGAAGTCGATCCGTTCATTGGTGTCTCCACAGCGCGCCGCCACGGCATTGGCCATGCCGGTCCGCCGCTTGAACTCGGCATAGCCGACCGCCGAGCAGATGGCGTCGGTGTCGGGATTGCGGTGACCGATGACGAGGATTTCACTCATAGCTGCCGGGGGTGCCGGCGGCGCAGAGGTTGGAGGGGAATGCAGGAAGTGACAACCGCAAACGGGAATCGGGCCGGTCAACACTCGATCGGCTTCGGCAACCTGACCTCTCGCGACCCTCGTGGACATCAAACCTGCCGTCGTCAACAGCCTTGTCGACCGTAGTTCGCCCGGATCGCCGGGGGGCAGTTGCAGATCTTGGCTGCTCCCCCCGCCTGGTGCAGCAGCGCTCCCGGCTGAATCGAAAGGACGCCGTCCGGGCGGTTCTTCCCTTCCAATGCTATAGTGGTCCATGAAGATTTTTCACCGAAGTCTGCTCGTCGGTCTGGTGTTCGCCATGGGTTGTCAGGCGGAGGAAGAAACCATCCCCGGCGGCTCCGCGGGAACGACGGCTCGGGAAAAATTCGCCGAAGCCAGACTGCAGATGGTTGCCACCCAGTTGCAGGGTCGGGGTCGCAACATCACCAACGAACAGGTGCTGGCCGCCATGGGCCGGGTGCCCCGTCACGAGCTCGTCCCGGAGGGCATCCGCGATCTCGCCTATGGCGATCATCCGCTGCCGATCGGCCACGGACAGACAATCTCACAGCCCTACATCGTGGCCTTCATGACCCAGGCGCTCGAACCGCAGTCCGCCCACCGGGTGCTGGAGGTGGGCACCGGATCCGGCTATCAGGCAGCCGTGTTGGCGGAACTGGTGAAGGAGGTTTATACGATCGAGATCGTGGAGCCGCTCGGTCGCCGTGCCCAAACAGACCTCGCACGGCTGGGTTGCACGAACGTGTTCGTGCGGATCGGTGATGGCTATGAGGGTTGGCCGGAGAAGGCTCCGTTCGACGCCGTCATCGTCACCTGCTCCCCTGATCACATTCCGCGGCCGTTGATCGACCAGCTCGCGAATGGAGGGCAGATGATCATACCGGTCGGCAACACGTGGAGGGGGCAGAACCTGATGCTTCTGCGGAAGGAGGGAACCGAGGTCATCCGCAAATCGGTTCTTCCGGTGCGGTTCGTACCGATGACCGGCAAGGCCGAGGAGTAACCCGCTCCGCAATGCGGGACTTTCGCACCCGCCCCCCAAATCCCTCACGGACGGTCCGCACCTGATGACGGCACCGCACCTGCAGCCGGCTCCCAGCGCATGATCGGAACGTAGTAGCGTTTGCGGGCTCCGATCCACCAATCGCCAGTTTCAGCCCGCTCCGCCCGGGAGGTGAACCGATACTGAAGTGCGAGCATGCGAAGATAGCGCGGCCCGTCCTCCGGAAACGGATTCCCTGCCAGCAGGTCGAGAACGTCCGGGGAGCGCCGGAACAATGCCTCGCTGAATCCTCCCAGCCAGCGTGGCGGATCGCCCTCGCTCAGGGCGGCAAACCACATCTGCCAGTCCAGCCGGGGCATGTGCAGAAGCAGGAAACCGGGCGCCCGGTCGGTCGCACCCGGCTTGTGCTTGAAGGCATAGGCCCTCCACTCGATGCCGTCGATGCTGCCCTCGACCATCAGTTCGGGTCGAGCCGTGGTCATGACCCGGAACAGCCCGTAGCTGTTAACCAACATGAACGGGGCCAGCTGCCGGCGCAGCCAGCTCACCGGCCCCTGGCCGGTGGAACGGAATCCAAAACTGTTCTCCAGCTGGGCGGCGCCGATGAGGACGACCACCGCCGCATAGACTCCGGTTGCCCATCGACGCGTTCGCCGCAGTGCCGGTTCCCGTGATGACCCCGGGTGACCCATCCGGGCTGGTTCCGCGACTGGTTTGACACGCCGCCGCGTCAGTTTCGCAAGACTGTTGCGGATCGCCAAGATTGCCCGGTCATCCAGCAACGCCAG
>DNDP01000041.1:9174-10643 GCA_003484235.1 Verrucomicrobiales bacterium | reverse complement strand
CAACGCCAGGCAGAGCACCAGGGTCAGCACATTGAAGAAGCCGTAATTGCCGGTCGCCATGATCGCCAACTGAAAAAGCGCGAGCACGGACGCCGCGAACAACCGGAGCCGTCGCGGCGCGAAGATCAGCAAGGGCACGACCAGCTCGATGCCGTACATGACCACCGTCGCCGACTTCAGCAGCCATTGAGGAAGGTGATGCGCGTGCCAGCCGAGCCAGGTCGGCAGCGGCTGGGTTTCGAAGTGAAACTGCAGCGCGGTCAGGTTTCGCCAGGTGAGGTCGCCGCTGGTCAGTTTCACCACACCCGATTCCAGCATCAGGCGGAAAAGGAGCCAGCGCACCAGCAGGATGCCGCCAAACATCCGCACCCCGGCTGAAACCTTCAGACGCGAACTCCACGGAGCGACAAGGCACGCGAGAAATCCCGTTTCCAGCAGGAGGATGTCCCATTGAAAACTGAGAAAGTCCTGACCCAGCAGCGTCAGCGACAAATAGGTCAGCCAGCAGACGAACAGTCCGATCGCCGGGAACCATCCGGCCAGCACGGCCAGCGAACCGATGACGCCCAGCAGGCAGTAGAAGTGCAGCGCGCCATCGCCGGCGGCGAGCCATCCCAGCGTGGGCAGCCGCCAGTACCGGCCGAGGCCCGCTCCGTTCTGATCAAAATAGGGTCCAACCGCCGTCATGAAACGTTCGGCCGGCAGGATGCCCTGCTCGCCCACCAACCCATGGATCTGCGTCCACAAGGAAACGAATGCCACCAGAAAGACCAGTGCCACCGCCCGGATGAAGCAGACGGTTGTGCGCTCGTAGCGGGGCGGCTCGGGATTCGTTCCCCAAATGCAACGATTGATCCGCGAGAAGGCTGGCCGGTGACTGGCGACAAACGCATAGGCACGTTCAGTGGTGGGCGCGACCAGCGGAATGGCCCGATAGGCCCGCGCGAGCCAGCCCAGCCAACGGGTGGCAGCCACCGACTGAAAGACCGCTTCCGCGCCGGACAACACGCGGCCATCGGTGCCAACCAGCTGGACCGCACGCTCACAACGTTCCACGGTAATTTCCGGGAAGCGGCTTCGCAGCGACTCGTCCTGAAACGGCGCGAAGTCCATTTCAGCCGGCGCCCACCTCCGCCATCGTTCGATCCAGAACCGGCAGAAGTCACAGTCGCCGTCGAAGATCATGACCGGGCGTGAAGGTGCGGACGCCACGCGTAAAGAAGCGTTCCCGGCACGGGAGGCGGAAACGGTTGCATTGGATGGATCGGGCACGGCGCGGCCAGTATGCGGAGGGGTTGTCTGGCCCGCAATCTTCCCGCCGGAATTCGCGCTCGCCGTCCAACCGATGACTTCCTACCTTGGGTGCGCACATCGATACTCCGGACCGAGCGCGTGTTGTTTCCATTCCCCAACCGACCTGCCGACCCGCCACGTGTGGTGGTTACCGGCGGAGGCATCGTGACGGCCCT
>DNDP01000041.1:6069-9068 GCA_003484235.1 Verrucomicrobiales bacterium | reverse complement strand
GAGGCATCGTGACGGCCCTGGGCATCGGCTGGGGTCCCAATGCCGAGGGCTTTCGCGCGGGGAGGAATGCATTTCGACCGATCACGGCCTTCGACGCATCGCGCCAGCGGGTCAAGAGCGCGGCCGAGATCAACCTGCCGGCGAAGCCGCCGGCCACGAAACTTTCACCCCGGCAGGAGGCCCGGCTGGACCGGGCGGCCCGGCAATTGATCATGGCTGCAGCCGAATGCTGGCAGGGGGCCGGTTGGGAATCGTCGGCCACCCTGCCCCTCGTCCTGGGCACCACCAGCGGCGGCATGACGCTCGGCGAGGATTACCTGAAGCAGGCCGAGGCCCGACCGCACGACCGCCGACGGCAGCCCACCCGGGTTTCCCACTACCAATGCCAGCGTCAGGCATTGCTGCTGATGGATGCCCTCGGCTTTACCGGACCGCTCACCGTCATTGCGAACGCCTGCGCTTCGGGTGCCAATGCGATCGGCCATGCTTTCGAGTTGATCCGAACCGGACAGAGCGAACGCGCGCTCGCCGGCGGATTCGACGGCCTGAGCGAGCTGGTCTTCGCCGGGTTCGACTCCCTGCAGGCACTCTCACCAACCATCTGCCGTCCCTTCGACAGCCGGCGGGACGGGCTGGGGCTTGGCGAAGGCGCCGCCGTGCTTGCGCTTGAATCGCTCTACTCGGCGAGCCGGCGTGGTGCGCACATTCTCGGTGAATTGGTCGGGTATGGAGCCGCCACCGATGTCCATCATCTGACCCAACCACACCCGGAAGGCAGGGCAGCTGTTCAGTCGATGCAGCAAGCCTGCCGGGTTGCCCGGGTCGAGCCTCGACAGGTCGGCTACGTCAACGCCCACGGCACCGGAACTCCATTGAATGACGCCGCCGAGGCAGCCGCGATCAATTGCTGGGCGGGGACTGACGCCACCAAGCTTTCGGTCAGTTCGACCAAGGGCAGCATCGGTCACCTGCTGGGCGCCGCAGGCGCCGTGGAAGCCGCCGTCTGCCTGATGGCCCTGCAGGGAAACTGGCTCCCCCCTTCGCCCGCCACTGAACAGATCGATCCATGCTGCCAGTTTGACTATGTAACATCGCCTCGCGACGCCCGGCTGGATTATGCACTCACCAACTCCTTCGGCTTCGGCGGCGCCAACGCGTCGCTCATCTTCAGGAGGTGGCGGTGAAAAGCCTCGCGATCGCCGGAATGGGTGCGGTTTCCCCCGCCGGATGGTCGGTGACCGACCTCGAGCGGGCGGTTGCCGCCGGCTCGCCATTGCCGAACTCGCTGATGGATCGTCCGGGATGGAAAACAGGCTTGAAGGTTCGCCGGGTGCCGGCGCCGAACACTCCCGTTTCCTGGATGAAGCATGCCCGGCTTCGACGTTCGAGTCCGATCACACGATTTGCGACCGCCGCGGCGTTGGAAGCATTGGGTGACCGCGCCGAAAAGGTGGCGAACGGAACCCTTCACGTGGGAATCGTGTACTGCGTCATGGCCGGCTGCGTGAATTATTCGGGGCGCTTCTATCGCGAGGTGTTGGTGGATCCATCGACCGCCAGCCCGCTTGTCTTTCCAGAAACGGTCTTCAACGCGCCGGCGAGCCATCTCGCCGCCCTGCTGAGCACACCGGTCGCCAACTACACGCTGGTGGGTGATGACACGGCGTTTCTGCACGGGCTGGCAATCGCGGCCGGATGGCTGCGGGAATCACGGATGGATGCGTGCCTGGTAGTTGGCGCCGAGGAACTCGACTGGCTCACCGGCGACGCCTCGAGACTGTTTGACAGGCGTACAGCAACCGCGGAGGGCGCCGGCGCCGTGTTGTTGGAATCGTCCGAAGCCGGACCCCAGCTGGCCGCAATCACTTCACCCCACCCCTACCTTGCGGCCGGCAATCGATCGGATGCCGCAAGGGCGATGCAGGCGGAGCTTGATTCGGTGGCGCCGGGTGCAGACCGCTTCGATTCCGGCCATGCACATGGACCGGGAGGCGGCACCGCGGTTCGCGCCGTCACTGGGAACGCGTTCAATGCCGCCACGGCCTGGCAGGTAGTGCTGGCGGGAAGAGCGGTTCAGTCAGGTGCCGCTGCGTGCGCCCGGATCGGGATCACCGGCTGCAACCAGGCGGCGATGGGTGCGGTTCTGAAAACCCAATCCCGATAGAACCGGGCCGCGCCAACCGCAACGCGGCCCAGGCGGCATGGCTGGCTTCAGACTCCCTGGCGTGGGCTTGGGGCATCAAGTGCACCCGGCCAATCCGCCCAATCCAATTTCAGCCGTCGACGCGCATTGATGGCTTGATCAGGCTGCAAATCCTCCTATGCTCCGCGCCCATGAAATTGGTCCTGGGTGCCATCCCCTTTCTCGCATTCGGTGCGTTGATCACAATTGGAATCGTGAAAGCCGCTCAGCCGGACGGTTCGGCCTGGCTGTTGATCGCCTCCTTGGTCGTCTTCTCGGCCATCATGGGCAAGTGCTGCCTGCCACAGAAGCACTGAAGTTCGCGGAGGATCTCCCGGGTTTCCACATCCCTTCGACCTGAATCGGCAACGCGTGTTGCCCTTCAATCGCTTCACCGCATGAGCTGTTTCTCGAGATAGCTCACCACGTGGCGGACGTTGGCGTCCACCTCCATCCGGTCCTTCACCAGGCGGCAGGCGTGCAGGACCGTGCCGTGGTCGCGTCCGCCAAAGGCCTCTCCGATAGTGCTCAGGGAGCTTTCGGTCAGCTGCCTTGCCAGGAACATGGCGATCTGCCTCGGAAAGGCGATGTGCTCGGGGCGGCGTTTGCTGGTCATGTCCGCATGCCGGATGTCGAAATGCTCGGCAACACGCTTCTGAATCGAATCAATGTTGATGACGAAGCGGCCCTCCTCGTGGAGGACCTCGCGAAGGAGTTCTTCAACCAGGTCAAGCGTGACTGGCCGGCCGGTCAATGATGCGTAGGACGCCACGCGGATCAGGGCACCCTCAAGGCGGCGAATGTTTGTCCGGATCCG
>DNDP01000041.1:0-5762 GCA_003484235.1 Verrucomicrobiales bacterium | reverse complement strand
AGACGCGTCTCGACGTCGGGGGGCTGCAGGTCGGTCACCAATCCCCATTCGAAGCGCGATACCAGCCGGTGCTCGAGATTCTGGATCTCCGCGGCGGTGCGATCGCAGGTAAGAACGATCTGCTTCCTGGCCTCATGCAGCGCGTTGAAGGTGTGGAAAAACTCCTCCTGGATCCGCTCCTTGCCGGCGAGAAACTGAATGTCATCAATCAGGAGCACATCGGTCTGCCGGTAACGCCGACGAAACTTGGCGAGCTGGTTGTTCTGAATCGCATCGATGAACTCGTTGGTAAACCGCTCGGAAGAGACGTAACCCACGCGGGCGCCCTTTTTGTGGCCCAGCACATACTGACCAATCGCGTGCAACAGATGGGTCTTCCCCAAGCCGACGCCGCCGTAGAGAAACAGCGGATTGTACGAACGGCCGGGAGACTGGGCGACGGCAAGCGCCGCTCCGTGTGCAAAGGTGTTGCTGTTGCCGACCACGAAGGACTCAAACGTATTTGCCGGATTGAACACCGCATCCGTGCCGGCGGAACCATTGCGGCTGGCGCCACCGGAAGCCGCGCGGGTGGCAACGGGTGGCGCCGGAGCGGCCGCAGACATTGCCAAAGGAGCGGGCGCGAGCGATTTGTTGACCTCAAACTCGATGGTCCAGATCTGGCCGGTCGACCGCGCCAGCACGTCGCGGATCAGACCGAGATAGTTCTCCTTGAGCCAGACGCCGTTGAACTCATCAATGACCTCAAGCCGGATGGTCGTGCCATTGGTGCTCCCCGCCTTGATCGTGGAAAACCACAACCTGAAGGTCTCGGGATTGAGCATCTGTCGGAGAATTTCCAACGCCGAATCCCAGATTTGTGCTGCGCTTTTCTGCATCGAATCAGATTCCTAAACTCTGCAAACTTCCAAATTTTATTCACTGCCCGTCGTTACCGACCCGTAACTGCGGGCCCCGAGGCCAACAAAACCCGATTTTGCAGGCCCAAAACCGATGCATGGCGCTGCGGTGCCAAATAGCCCGCCAAAGAGCGCCCGCCGGCACCATCCGAAACCACTGAACTGCAACAAGTAACAATTTGCGACCAAAAGGAGCACTGGAGCGATAGAGAATTAACGGCCATGCGTCTTCGGTACGTTCAGGTTTCGGGCGAGGGTTTTAGGTGATGGCTGGAGGGCTTACGAGGACAACATATTAACTATTGTTCACCACTTATTCACAGGCCGATTTACCCCCGTTTTGCGGGCTTTCCATGACTACCAATGCAGCAAAGTCGGAGCGCTGGCGGGCAATTCCCATGCGGGGTGTTTCGCGGGTGCATTAGGCGTCGTAGTACATCATGAACTCGTAGGGGTGCGGCCGGATACGCACGGCATCCGCCTGGGCCCGCTTCTGGGTCACCCACATCTCGATGAAATCAGCGGTGAAGACATCACCCTTCAGCAGAAAGTCATGGTCCTCCTCCAGACAGGTCAGCGCTTCATCAAGACTGCCGGGCACCTTCGGCACGCGTTTCAACTCTTCAGGCGGAAGCTCGTAGATGTTCTTGTCGAGTGGTTCACCGGGATCGATCTTGTTGATCACGCCGTCAAGCCCGGCCATCATCAATGCCGCAAACGCGATGTAGGGGTTGGCGGAGGGATCCGGAGGACGGTACTCGATGCGTTTGGCCTTGGGGCTGTCTGAAAAGGTTGGGATGCGCACGGCAGCAGACCGATTGCGGGCAGAATATGCGAGATTGACCGGCGCCTCGTAACCCGGCACCAACCGCTTGTAGCTGTTGGTCGTGGGATTGCAGAGCGCGCACAGCGCGCGGGCGTGCTTGAGGATGCCACCCACGTAGTGCAGCGCCAGCTGTGAAAGTCCGGCGTACTCCTTGCCCGCAAAAAGCGGCCTGCCTCCCTTCCACAGTGATTGATGAGTGTGCATGCCGGAACCGTTGTCGGCAAAAAGCGGTTTGGGCATGAAGGTGACGGTCTTGCCATGGCGACGCGCGACGTTCTTCACAATGTACTTGTAAAGCATCATCTTGTCGGCGCTGCGCAGCAGGCTGTCGAAGCGGTAGTCGATTTCCGCCTGGCCGGCGGTTGCCACTTCGTGATGCTGGCGTTCGACATCGACTCCCAGTTCGTTCATGAGCAGCACCATTTCGGTGCGGAGATCCTGCAACGTGTCCGCAGGCGACACAGGCAGGTAACCCTCCTTGTGCCGGATCTTGTGGCCCAAATTGGGCATTTCATCCCGGCCGGTGTTCCAGACCGCCTCCTCGGAGTCGACCGAGTAAAAACTGCCATTGCTCCGGCTGTCGTATTGGACACTGTCGAAGATGAAGAACTCGGCTTCCGGTCCGAAGTAGGCGGTGTCCGCCAGCTTGGTGCCCTTCAGGTAGGATTCCGCCCGCGCGGCGATGCCCCGGGGATCGCGATTGTATGCCTCGAACGTCCCCGTTTCGGCGATGGTGCAGGTGAGCGACAGCGTCGGCACGGCCATGAACGGATCGATGAAGGCGGTATCCGGATCGGGGATGGCCAGCATGTCACTCGCCTCGATCGACTTCCAACCTCGAATTGAGGAGCCGTCGAAACCGAATCCTTCCTTGAAGACATCCTGGTTCAGTTCCCCGGCGGGAACGGAGAAATGCTGCCATGTGCCAAAGGTGTCGACGAACTTCACATCCACCATCTTGGCCCCGGATTTCTTGGCCAGCTCAATGACTTGTTTGGGCGTGCTCATGTGCTTCTGCCTTTGGTGAGTTGAGGTTGAAGGCAGCCGCCGGACGTCAGGTCCGGCCGCTGCCCACGGGACACAAAAAACCGCGCCGGTTGCGACGGCGCGGCCCACTGCGAAAAGCCTAAACCGCGTTCTTGCCGGTTTCCTCGGTGCGAATTCGCACCGCCTCGTCCACCGGCGACACAAAAATTTTGCCATCACCGATCTTGCCGGTCTTCGCGGCCTTGATCACTGCGGCCACGGCGCCGGCAATCTCCTCATCGTCCATGACGATCTCGATCTTGATCTTGGGCAGAAAGTCCACCGTGTATTCGCTGCCGCGATAGATCTCCGTGTGCCCCTTTTGTCGCCCGAAGCCTTTCACCTCCGTGATGGTCATGCCTTCCACCCCGATGTCGGACAAAGCCTGCTTTACCTCCTCCAGTTTGAACGGTTTGATGATCGCTTCGAGTTTCTTCATGGGAAAATGCGGTAACGGTCCATCGAGTCTAACAACGGTCATCGGGGTGTAAACAGGAATTTGAACAACACATCGCCCGCATCGATTGCCGCGGAGCGATCTGCGACGAAAGAGCCGGGCACCGCTCCAGCGAAACCGACCAGGCAGACGTACTTCTGCTTGCTGTTTCCACTGCGGCTGCCTAAATCACGCGCCGGTGAACTCCTCCGCCAAACCCAGGCTTGCCGTGCTCGGCTCGGGCAAGGGCTCCAATTTCGCGGCCATCGCCGATGCCATCGCAGCGGGGGCGTTGCTGGCCGAGATCGCGGTGGTCGTCAGCGACGTCGAGGGCGCGGGCATTCTGCAGCACGCACAAGATCGCGGGATGCGCGCCGAGCACCTGCCGCCGGGACGGTATCGTTCAAAGCTCGACGAGGAGTCCGAGCGGAAGCTGATCGATCTGCTGCGGGATGTGAGAGTCGATTGGGTGGTCCTGGCGGGATTCATGCGCATCCTCAAGGGCGAGTTCCTCCGCCACTTTTCCCAACGCGTGGTAAACATTCATCCATCCCTGCTCCCCGCCTTTCCGGGTTTGGAGGCATGGCAGCAGGCCCTCGAATATGGCGTCAAGGTGACCGGTTGCACGGTTCATTTGGTGGATCAGGGAATCGACACGGGACCGATCGTTGCGCAGGAGCCGGTTCCCATCCTTGCCGGGGACACCGCGGCCAGCCTGCACGAACGCATCCAGCAGGCCGAGCGGCGCCTCTACCCGGTGGCAATTCAACGGCTCCTTCACGGGCAGGTGCGGGTCGAAGGACGGAGAACCTTCGCCGTGTAGGTTCACCAGGAGCGGAGTCGCTGGTGGCAGAAGAAAAAGATTTCCTTGTGCCGGATTTGAATGGCAAATCAACGCCGTCACGTGCGTGAACGTCGCGGCCCGGAGTCTTCCAGCATGCTGGCGAACCGCCTCAGTTTCCGACCAGACCCCATGAAGAAACCGATTCGCAAATTAAAGTTTGGCCTGCCCAAGGGCAGCCTGCAGGACGCCACGATCGAAAAGTTGGCCAAGGCCGGATACAACATACAGGTCAGCTCACGCTCCTACATCCCCTACGTGGATGACGAGGAACTGGAGATCCGCCTGATCCGTGCCCAGGAAATCAGCCGGTACGTGGACCACGGATATCTCGACTGCGGGATCACCGGTTTTGACTGGATTCAGGAGAACGGCTCCGATGTGCACGAGGTCGGGGAGTTCATTTTCAGCAAGATCTCCCGCCAGCCCACGCGCTGGGTCCTGGCCGTTCCCGAGGATTCCCCGGTCAAGTCGGTGAAGGACCTCAAGGGCAGACGCATCGCCACCGAGGTCGTCGAACTCACCACAAAATGGCTGCGTAAGCACAAGGTGCAGGCTGAAGTGGAATTCTCGTGGGGTGCGACCGAAGTAAAGGCCCACGAACTGGTCGATGCGATCGTCGAGGTGACCGAGACCGGCTCCAGCCTGCGCGCCAACAACCTGCGCATCGTTGACACCCTGCTCACGTCCACACCCCGCCTGATCGCCAACCATGATTCATGGGCGAACCGGTGGAAGCGCCAGAAGATCGAGACCATCGCCCTCCTGCTGCGGGCGGCCATGGAAGCGGAGGCCAAGGTCGGCCTGAAGATGAACATTCCGGAGAAGAACCTGCCAAAATTGTTGCAAACTCTCCCCGCCTTGCGTAATCCAACCGTTTCCAGCCTCACGCTCAAGGGCTGGGTCGCGGTGGAAACCATCATCGACGAACATATCGTCCGGGAAATGATCCCGAAACTGAAGGCCGCCGGTGCCGAAGGCATCATCGAGTATCCGCTGAACAAAGTTGTCTATTGAGCGACGCAAAATCATATGGGTTCACTGAAGAAACGCCGCAAGTCGAAGATCAACAAACACAAGCGTCGCAAGGCGCTCAAGGCCAATCGCCACAAGAAGCGCACGTGGCAGAAGTAAGGCCTGATCCCCGCCGATTAGCTTTCCGCAGCCTGCCGCCGTCCGCGAGGTTGGACGGCGGCAGGCTCTGCCTGTAAACTCCCCCCATGCGTCGCCAATGGTCAGCCATCCCCCTGTCGATGGTGGCCATTGCGTTGTTGTCGTGTACGGGTTGCGCCATGCGCAACGCGTCGAATCCGGGCGTGGATCCACCGCCGGCCGCAGCAATACTGGACGCCAAGGGTGCCGAAAAAAGAATTGAGGCGCAGGCGAGATACGCCTCCGGCCTGGCTTTTGAGCTGAACGGCCGGCCCGAGGAAGCTCTGAGGGATTTCATACTTTCCGTCCGTGCCGATCCGTCCAACGAGGAGGTGGCGATGGAAGTCAGCCGCCGCCTGCTGCTGGCCAAGGATGCGGAGCAGGCCGTCGAAATCGCCGAACTGGCCGCCGCCGTTCCCAACGCCTCCGCCGGGATGCATGCCCACCTGGCCGTACTCTACGCCGAACGGGGCCAAACCAAGGATGCCATCCGGGCCAACCGGCGCGCCATTGAACTGTCGCCCGGTGTGCTGACAGCCTACTACAATCTTTACAACCTCCATCTCGGGCAACAGGACGACG
>DNDP01000040.1:19596-19935 GCA_003484235.1 Verrucomicrobiales bacterium | reverse complement strand
TGGCGACCTTCTCGACGCGCGCGCGGGTCTCATAACTGTATCGGCATTGATGAAAACCGAGCGCCCAGTCGGGCGGCAGCGGCATGCGCCCGGTCAGCTCGTTGAAGCGACCGACAACCTGCGCGATGTCGGGACCGAGGATCAGATACAGGTCGATTTCGCCGGAATCGGCCGTGAGCTTCCAACGATCGAACTGCGTGCAGCCCATGTCCCAGACCTGCCGGGCGGGATTGTCCCAGAACAAACCGGCGGCGAGCGGACCGCGCATGGAAACGGCGAAGGGAATCGAGACGTAGAGGCTCTTCAGCCCCGGATGAATCGCCGGCGCGTGGCCGAGGA
>DNDP01000040.1:18904-19417 GCA_003484235.1 Verrucomicrobiales bacterium | reverse complement strand
CCGTCCAGCAGCAGTTCGCCGCCGTCATCGACCAGCCGCCAGCGGCCGTCGTCGGTGCGCAGCGAAAACTTCCCGGCGCCGGTGATCGCCGCGAGTGTCCGGCCACGGCGTTCCCAGCGCACTGACCCGGGATCGCCGGCGGGCGGTGTGACGCTCCACGAGACCGCGGACGTGAGCCGCCGACCCCGCGCGATGCGCAGGCGGAACAGGTCGCCGGACAGGACCTCGAGTTGCACCGTGCCGCGAGCGGACTGGAGACGGACGGTGTGGTCGGTTTGCTGAAGCAGTTGCAGCGGGGCAGGGCGTGGCACGTGGCGAGTGGACCTGAGATCCCAACCGGACGCGAGCCCGATGCCACGCGGATCCTGCGCGATTTGCCGGCAGGCGTGCCGAACGGTTGCAATAGGCCCCATCCACCAGACCCCATCCGCCATCCCCAAACTAACTCACCTTCTCAAACGCGTAGCCCTTCAGATACTCCGTCTCGGGAATCATCGGGATGAGCGGATGATT
>DNDP01000040.1:17338-18713 GCA_003484235.1 Verrucomicrobiales bacterium | reverse complement strand
GAATCATCGGGACGAGCGGATGATCGGGCGATTGCGAGTAGATCGCCGTCTGGCGGAGCACCGTGCGGGTGTCGTAGGCGGCGGACAGGATCACGTCGCGGAAGGTCACGGCATCGACATGATGCGAGCAGCAGAAGGTCGCCAGCGTGCCGCCTGGCTTCAGCAGCTTGAACGCGCGCACGTGGATCTCCTTGTAGCCGCGCAGCGCGTTCGGCACCGCCTCACGCGTCCGGGTGAACGAGGGCGGATCGAGGATGATCAGGTCAAACGGCGGGATGATCCGGTCGTTTGGTCCCTTCGCGGTGCGGTTCTTCAACCAGTCAAAAACGTTGACCGCCTCGAACGAGCAGCGTTCGGCGACGCCGTTGGCCGCGGCATTCGCCGTGGCGGCCTTGACCGCCTCCTCGCTCTGATCGAGCCCGTGAACGTGGGCGGCGCCCGCGCGGGCGGCGTGCAGCGCGAAGCCGCCGAGAAACGAGAAGCAATCGAGGACGTTGGCGCCCTTGGCGAGCCGGCCGACCGCCTCATAGTTCGCCTGCTGATCGAGATAGAGGCCGGTTTTGTGCCCGCCGAGGACGTCCACCTCGAAGGAGATTCCGTTGAGCTTGATGGGAAATTTGCCGGGCAGTTCACCGGCGAGCGGGCCGTTCGCGTCTGGCAGCCCCTCGAACTTGCGGGATGCCATCTCGTTGCGCTCGACGATCGCACGCGGTTTGAGCACCGCCTGGAGCACCTTCACGATGTCGGCCTTGCGCCGGTCCATGCCGAGCGAGGACGTCTGCACGACAAGCACGTCTTCATACTTGTCCACGATCAGGCCGCTGAGGAAATCGCTCTCGGCGTTGACGACCCGGAACGAGGTGGCGTCGGGCAGCGACCGGCGACGGAGATTGAGCGCCGCAAGGATGCGCTGCTCGAAGAACGCCTGGTTGATCTCGACCGGTTCGGCGGCAAGCACGCGCACGGCGATGCGCGACTTGGAATTGTAGAAACCGATGCCGAGGGCCTTGCCGCGGGCGTCCTTGACCTGCACGACATCGCCATCGGCGGCCGGGATGGTGAGCTTGTCGATGGAGCCCTGGTAGATCCAGGGATGGCCGGCGAGGATGCGTTGGTGCTCGCCGCGGCGGAGAATGACTTCCGGAAGCTTGGTCATGATGGTTTGTAGACAGTGCCGGTGAAAGCCGGCTCGCGGACGGTAGGGACGCGAGTGTGGGCGGGCAAGCTCGCAGAACTTGAAAAAGGGAGCTCCGGACGGCGGGCGCCAAGGAGGTGAGGGTGGGGAACCCTGCTGAAAAACGCATCGCCGACCGGAGAAAAGTCAGGCTGACGGTCTGCGCCGCCGCACGCTCAGAAACAACAAAGCACCGCCACC
>DNDP01000040.1:17041-17291 GCA_003484235.1 Verrucomicrobiales bacterium | reverse complement strand
GGTGAAAGCCGGCTCGCGGACGATAGGCGCGGGGGCCCAAGGGTGCAAGAATCAAGAATGCGTGGAACGATTCCGGGCCGGCTGGGTCCTATCTCCAGTGCCGGGGATGACGGTTAGCCGGTTGGAAAAGAATTGAGTATTCCGCTCCCCGGAGATATGGGTCTCTGTAGATAAGGAAAGGAAATCAGATGAAACTGAATCAAGAACGCGCACGGACGGGAGCATTCACTTTGATCGAACTGCTGGTGGT
>DNDP01000040.1:12059-16718 GCA_003484235.1 Verrucomicrobiales bacterium | reverse complement strand
AACCTGCGGCAGATCGGTGTGGGGATGGCTGTCTTTACAAGTGAGAATGGTGAACGATACCCAGAAGCTATTCAGTTGATGCCCAACGATCCTGGAGAGCGCGCTTGGTTGGCAATCGGAGGCAAGGAAGCCATTGCCAAGAATCGCACGTTGGTTCCATTGGCTGCCAATCGTCCATTGGTTCGATTTGTCAGCGCCGTCGAAAGTTTTCACTGCCCCTTCGACCGTGGAGCCCAGAATCATCCATTCATTTGCTCGGACGACAGCGGTGCGGACTTGCGCGCAGGATTCTACGATTCTCTCGGCTCATCGTATCAGCTCAATTATTTCGAGTATTTGAATGAACGCCCGTTTCTGAAGCTCCCGGAGTTCAACCTGCCGGGAAGTCCTGTTTCCGCCATTCCCNNGTTGTAGGCCCAGTCCAGGATGGTGCCGCCATTGCGAATGCCTCCAGGCGTGGCCACCCGCACCCAGCCGTAGTGGTCGTTGCCATCGATGTCGAAACGGACTCCCCAGTAGGCCGTGATGTTGTGGAACGGGTCGGGCCCGCATCCGGTTGTAACGCATGCGTGAAAATAAGGAGGAACGTTCACGACTAGTCCGGGCAGCGGTTCAAATGAGTAGGTTTCGAACCATACAAAGGGAGGTGTCAATGAAGGACCGATCAAATTCCCTGCTCCAACGGGAACTATGTAGGCGCCGAGATCTGGTGGTTCCTCCGGCAGAGTGAGTGAAGCGTTATCATCTACGCCATACGCGGCAAATCCGAAACTTCCACCAACCTTCAACTGGAAATCAGTTGTGCCGTTGTGATCTACGTCGAGATCGTGCTGCCCATTGTTCCCGAACAGATGGATGTCCGCTTGGTTGTGATAGACAATGGTTCCCTGGCCAAAGACGGCTGGCGTGGCCAACAGGCCTGCGGTCAGGCACCAAATCGCCCAGGGCAAGACGCATGGCTGACGGTGATTCATTGCTTCCCGTCGAGTCTGCGTCGCCGATACAGGTGCAACATCGCACCACCGCCAAGCAATAACGCCCAAATGGCAGGTTCGGGTACCTGTCCGGCGAGGATCGGCTGGCCGGGAACGGAGTTGTAAGCCCAGTCCAGGATGGTGCCGCCATTGCGGATGCCTCCGGGCGTGGCCACGCGCACCCAGCCGTAGTGGTCGTTGCCATCGATGTCGAAACGAACTCCCCAGTAGGCCGTGACATTGTGAAACTGTCCAACGCATCCTGTTGTAACGCATCGATGAAAGTATGCGGGGATGACGACGGGATTCTCGGGAATGGGTTCAAAACTATATGAGATGAACCAGGTTTGTGCTTGCCCGAGATTGGGACCAATTATGGTTCCTGTGCCTGATGGAACGACTGGCGCGCCACGGTCTGGCAATCGTTCTGGACGGGCAAGAGTGGAGTTGCTCCCGGCGCCAACCGTGTGAAATCCAAAAGATCCACCTAATCGGATCTGATAGTCGACGACACCATTCTGATCAACGTCAAGATCGTGTTGTGCATTGTTCCCGAACAGGTGGATGTCCGGTGGGTTGTAATAGACAAGAGTTCCCTGGCCAAAAGCGGCTGGCGTGGCCAACAGGCCTGCGGTCAGGCACCAAATCGCCCAGGGCAAGACGCATGGCTGACGGTGATTCATTGCTTCCCGTCGAGTCTGCGTCGCCGATACAAGTGCAACATCGCACCACCGCCAAGCAACAACGCCCAAGTGGCAGGTTCGGGAACTTGACCGGCAAGGATTGGCTGGCCGGGAACGGAGTTGTAGGCCCAGTCCAGGATGGTACCGCCATTGCGGATGCCTCCGGGCGTGGCCACCCGCACCCAGCCGTAGTGGTCGTTGCCATCGATGTCGAAACGAACCCCCCAGTAGGCCGTGATGTTGTGGAACTGGCCAACACACCCGGTCGTAACGCATCCGTGAAACGAAGCAGGAACGGTCACAAACTGGCCGGGGAAAGTTTCGACTATCTGATTCTGATACCACAAACGCGGATGCTCCAATCCCGGTCCAACTGGCTCTCCAAGTGTTGCCGGCACTATGGATCCACCGACGTCGGGTGGAGTCTCAAGAACTGCCATTGATGCATTGCGCCCTTGTCCGAATGCGGCAAATCCCGAACTGCCGCCCACAGTCAACCGGTAGTCAATTGTGCCGTTGTGATCTACGTCGAGATCGTGCTGCCCATTGTTCCCGAACAGATGGATGTCCGCCGGGTTGTGATAGACAATGGTTCCCTGGCCAAAGACGGCTGGAGCAGTCAGCAGGCAAAGGAGGACGATCTTGAATCTCATCGTATCATCGTGCATGGCCGAACGTGCAACATTCGCTGCCGGTGGGCAACCCTGTGCCTGTCGACGCACAGGGCTGCCTGTCGGATGCTGGGAGCTCTCAGTCAACGGTGATAACCCGGTAGAAACGGTGGGGGTTGGTCTGCGAGTAGGCCACGTTGACAGCGGTGTTCTCCGCCACGGCCACCACTTCGGGTGTGGCGTCGGTCCAATTGGAAGCCGTCACTTCCTCGATGTACTGGATCTTGTAGGACTGACCGACGAACGAAGGGAATTGCAGGGTCATCTGGTTCGCGCCGGTCTGCGCGATGTGGGTGATTCGTAGCTCCTTCGGCTGCGGCACGATCCCCGATAAAATCAGGGATACTCGTTGCAGCCCGCCTTCCAATGCTCCCTTGTGAGTCAGCCACACGGTGTAGGTCGCGTCCGAGGGGTTGTCGATCTGCACCTGTTCGACATTGTCCACGTCGTTGTCACCATTGCGGGAGGCGGCGTCGCCCCGGTTGCCGGGCGCCGGATTCAGGCTCCAGGGATGGAACGTCCCGCCGGGACCGGTCACCCGCAGATCGAGGTTGTTGACCAGCACCGGAGTGGTGGGATTCAGGGCCGGACTGAGCGGGTAGGGCGTGGGATCTGTCCACGCGGCGGTGATCTTCATCATCTGGGTGCTGGTACCGCGAACGGTGAAGCTGATGGTGGAGCCATTGACGAGAACGACCTCCTTGATGTGCGGCTTGGCCACGTAGCTGGATGACGTGCCGGTGGTCACGTTGGCGTTGATCAGCCCGACCCCGCGTTCCGCGTTGGGCAGCCCCCAGCCATGTTTGTAGTCCGGACCGGCGTGGGCGCCGCACTCGTCCGCGGTGTGGATGGCGAGGCCTTTGACGGCGGAATTGAGCAGCGGCCGGTTGCTGCCGTGAAGCTGGGTGTGCCGCTGAATCCACAAATTCAACAGGCCGGTGACGACCGGGGCCGCCTGGCTGGTGCCGGTGTAGCCGGTTATGTATCCCCCGTTGGCGCTGGAAGAAGTCACTCCAACCCCTGGGGCCACCAAGTCCGGCTTGATCCGCTGGTCGGCAGGGCCGGTGCTGGAAGAACTCCACAGGGTGACACTGGAGGGGCCGCTGTAGCCGCCGGGCGGCAATGACACCGCTCCCACCGTCAACACATTCTTGGCGACGCCGTGCGGGAGGATGGTGTCATAGCCCTGAGTGCCGCCGTTCTGGTTGTGGAAGTCGAAGAAGAGTTGCCCGGGAGGCGCGTCGATGTGCTCATTCCCGAGCGTGCCACCGCTTGGGGCCTGCCGTCCCGTTTCGTTGCCGGCGGCCCAGACCGGAAGGTAGTACGGCGCATTGTACACGATGCCATCGATCCCGTGGGCTTCCGGACCATAAAACCCAAAATGGTAGTCTTCGTAGAAATTGATGCTCGTGTCGCCATACCAAATCCAGTTCTGCCCGGAACCACTCCCCTGCCAGCCGGCAGGTTCGGAATAGGAATGGTTGGAAAGGCGCAGAGCGTCGTTCGCTACTGCAGCAGGCATCTCCCCAGTGTCACCGTCAGAATCGTACGAGTGAATTGTTGTCTGGAATGCGACGCCTTTGGCGGCCGTGTTCGCTCCCGCCGAGCCAATGGTTCCCGCCACGGAAGTCGCGTGGTCATCGAGCACGGTTGCTCCGTCCTTGTCCACGATTCTTCCGGAGAGTTCCGCGTGGGTGGCAAGGACATCTCCCGCATCCCAGATTCCCACAGTTGTTCCCGCACCTGAAAGGGTCAGCCCCAGACTTCCGCCCGGCCAGAGCTCGGTTGCCTTCGTCACCGTCGCCTCGTGCAAGCCGAGGTACTTGTGATACCGTGGCCGGCCTTCGTCGAAGCCCACCAGCTTGAACGGCTGGCCGGGTGCATGATCAAGAGCACGAAAGTTACCCTCCGAGGTCGTCCAGTCCTCTGCTGCCCGCTGGCTGGTCTGCTGTTTGAGCCTGTTGTCTTCGCCTATCTGCATCAGCCGTTTCCGCTGCACCTCGTCCACTTCGGCAAGGGTCGTAACAGGCTCGCCTTCGTACACCAATTCCGACAACAGCCACGGCCGGAAGAACTCGGCGTTGTGGCGCCATCGCGCTTCCTCGGCCTGTTGCATCCGCTCGAGTTCCTCGGGCGTGGGGTCGCGAGGCCTGGTGTCTCCGCCATCCGGAATCGGTGGTGCGTCTTGGGCTTGGGTGTTGGAACCGGGAGAGAGCAGGAGAACGACGGAGAGCCCGATGGCTGTGACGAGGTTGCGTGTCCTGTAGTGGCACGACAGTGATTCGATGTGCATGGCAGTTTGTGTGTTTGTTGTGAGTTGAACCCTGACCG
>DNDP01000040.1:10467-11812 GCA_003484235.1 Verrucomicrobiales bacterium | reverse complement strand
GCAAGTCCTTTTCTCACATGTGTAACACCTCCGTGGGCAGGCTCGCTGCGTGGCCGTCTCCCTGCAGCTGAGACTCGGGCAGTATCTTCGTCGCAGACGCGGGGATATGACCTACTTGGAGTTCTCGCGCAAGCTGGGCATCTCAGTGGCGTCGCTTCATAGAATGGAAATGGGGCAGCAGAATGTCACCCTCAAGACATTGGACCATTTGCTGAAGCGCTTGAATTGTGACCTTCAAGATATTTTCGGCGAACGGAGCGACCCCTGACTAGAAACTGGCGCGACACTCATCGCGGAGTTACCCCCAGCCCAGCCACCGGCCGCCCTGCCAGGTGATGAACGCCAGCACCCAGGCGAGGATGAACATGTAGGCGAACTGAAACACCGGCCACTTCCAGCCGTTGGTCTCGCGGCGGACCACGGCGACGGTGCTAACGCATTGCAGTGCGAACACGTAGAAAACCATCAGCGTGATCGCCAGCAGCGGGGTGTAGAGTCGCGCGCCGTCGGGCCGGGTCTCCTGCAACAGGCGGTCGGCGAGACGGTTCTCGCCTCCTTCTTCCTCCTCCACGCCTTCCATGCTGTAGATCGTGGACATGGTGCTCACGAACACTTCACGTGCGGCGAAGGACGCGATGACGCCGATGCTGATCTTCCAATCGAACCCAAGCGGTGCGAACACCGGCTCGATGAGATGTCCGAGGCGGCCGGAGAAACTGTGTGCGAGCATGGCACTCGATTCCTCCTTCTCCAGTTCGCTCAACCGCTCGACCGTCGCGGCGTCGAGTTCGCCTTCGTCCGTGATCTCGCCGGCTTCCTCGACGGCCGTCCGTTGGCTGGCGAACTGTTCACGGATCTCCGCGCTCTTGGGATAGGTGCTCAGGAACCACAGGATGATGCTGATGCCAAAGATGACCGTGCCGGCACGTCTCAGAAAAAGCTTCGAGCGCTCCCACATGTGTCGCAGCACCTGCAGCAGGAGCGGCCGGCGGTAGGGCGGCAGTTCGAGGATGAGCATCGGCGTGTCGCCCTTGAGCAACGTCTTCTTGAAGACCCACGCCATGATGAACGCCACGACCGTCCCCAGCAGATACATCGAGAGCAGCGTCAGGCCGGGCAGGCCGATGAAGCCCGCCACCTTGCGGTCGGGGATGCAGGCGGCGATCAACAGCGTGTAAACGGGCAGGCGTGCTGAACAACTCATCAGCGGCGCAATGAGGATCGTCACCAACCGGTCCTTCGGGCTCTCGATCGTCCGCGTCGCCATGATGCCCGGGATCGCGCACGCGTAGGAACTGAGCATCGGGATGAAGCTCTTGCCGTGCAGCCCGACCTTGCTCATCAA
>DNDP01000040.1:7350-10221 GCA_003484235.1 Verrucomicrobiales bacterium | reverse complement strand
ATGACGCCATCGACCAGCAGACTGCGCAGGTCGCCTTCGGCCATCATTCCGCCGACGAATTCGCCGAGCCAGTCGAAGGCCCCCTCCAACAAATCCATCGGCACCGACGCAAAACTGAAGATCGTCTGGAAGATCAGCAGCATGATCGCGGCGAAGATCAGCGTGCCCCAGACCTTGTGGGTGACAATGCGGTCGAGCCGGTCGCTGAAGGTTTCGCCCGGCAACGTCGCGGCACTGACGACCCGGCCGCAGATTTCCGCGATCCGCCCGTAACGCAGTTCTATCGCCACGCTCCGCCAGTCGATGTCCGCGGCCTCGACCCGCCTCCTCGCCGCCGCCACGGCATCGCGGATGATGTTCGGGTAGTGCTCGTCGTTGGAAGCCATCACCTTCTCGTCGGTCAGCAGCAGCAGCGCCTCCGCATGGGCGGAGGTTTTGCGTTGCCGGAACTCCTGGGCGAGGAGGTCCACGATCGGCTGAATCTCCTGCTCGGCGCGGTCCGGCAATCGGACGAACAGGCTGGTGACCGACGGGCAGGAGCGGTGGGCGAAGAAATCGACGATGCGGTCGCGAAGTTCCGCGATGCCGGTCCCTTCACTGGCAACAAGCGGCAGGACGGGGACGCCCAATTCGCGGCTCAGCGCCTCGGCGTCCACGGTGTGGCCGTTCTGTCCGGCGACATCGGTCATGTTCAACGCGACGAGCGTCGGGTAGCCGAGTTCGATGACCTGGGTGGCATAGTAGAGATTGCGTTCGAGATTCGAGGCGTCCACCACGACGACCACCAACCCGGGCGCGGGCACTTCCTTCAAGCGATGGAACAGCACGTCGCGCGAGATCTGCTCGTCGAGCGACTTCGGGCTCAGGCTGTAGGTGCCGGGGAGGTCCAGGATGTTGATCGGTTGACCGGTGGGGCTGCCCTTGAGGCGCCCTTCCTTGCGCTCGACGGTGACGCCGGCGTAGTTGCCGACCTTCGCCCGCATGCCGGTCAGGGCATTGAAGAGCGTGGTTTTGCCGCAGTTCGGATTGCCGGTCAGAACGACGTGGCGCGTGGCGGCGATGGGCGTGAAAGGCGGATGGGCGGCGGAATCAGACATGGCGGGCGACAAGCTCCAAAGTCCAAGGGCCAAGCTCAAAATGAACACCAACCCTCAAAGCCAGATCCCGAGCACGACCCGAACGTTTGGAGCTTGGTGTTTGGAGCTTGGAGCTTTTCATTTCCTTCATCGAATCCACCGCCATCCGCTCGGACCGGCGATGGCCATTACCGCGACCTGACCATGATCCGGTCGGCTTCGTGGCGGCGCAGACTGAGGTGATACCCGCGGACCTTGATCTCAACCGGGTCGCCCATCGGCGCGAACCGGACCAGCTCGACCGGCGTGCCCACCAGCAGGCCCATTTCCATGAGGCGCGGCCGGTCGGACGCGGGAAGATCGATGGAAGCGACGCTGGCGGACTGGCCCGCCACGAGACTGGTCAGCGGCTGGGGCTCCTCCGGCATGGTCAGGCGACGCGCCGGGTGGCGGGACGGACGCGCTCGACCATGATCGACTGGGCGATCTTGGGATTGAGGCCGAGGCGGGCGTTGCAGACCTGGCAGAGCAGGGAGGCGCTCTGGCTGATCAGGCGGATTTCGCGCTCCTCGCAGAAACCCATCTCACGCAGGCGATCGTTGATTTCCGGGGTGGAGGCAAGCTGCTTGATGCGCACAAAGGTGCCGGCAGGGACGTGGCTGAGCGGGCAGAGCTCACTCGCCGGACAGGCGTCCTCGCAGTTGGCACCGTGGTGCGCTTCGTTCATCGCGCGATAACGTAGGGAGATTGAGACTGAGTTGCAAGAAGGATGTTGGCCTCGGCCAACCCTTTTTTGCGTCCCTCCCCGGTGCCGGCTGGCTTGGGAACGGGCTCATTTCCGAGGATGGAACTCCGGGCGTGCCAGGAACTCGACCCGGTGCAGTTCGGGCACTGCCAACCGCAGCTGCAGCTGCGTCGCGTCAGGTTCGGGCCGGAAAAGGAGCGCCTGTTGCGGGTGGTCGGCGCCGCGGTGCTCGACCAGCGGCACGGCCCTGCCGGAGTCATCCGTGGCCTCGACGACCAGCAGGCGCCGATTGGGCATCGGCTCGGGGAACTGGACTCCGACGGCGAAGACATTGGACTCATTGCCCCAATACCGAACCGTCCACTGCCACTGGTTGCTCGCGATCAGTCCCGGAGGAACAAGGTTGGCGAGCTGGATCGAGCCGCTTCCGGCGGCGAACTGGTGGCCCAGTGGCAGATAACGCGGGCCGGCATCGAGCGGCAGGGGCGGCGGAGCCCAGAGCTCCTCTGGCGCAAAGTATTCGTGGCGCAACACCTCCACCTCCAGTTTCCAGGCCTGCTCGCTGGGCCAAAGCGCGCCCGGCAAGATCGCCGTCCCGCCGTCCACACGCTCGTTCGATCGCGGCCGGGCGTGGTCGAAATACGGCTGCCAGCGGTTGCCCGTCGCGTCGGACACGATCAGGCGCTGGAGACGGTAGTTCGTCGAAGGATTCTGGTTCTCGTTGAAAGCGAGCTCCAGCCGGGTGGTCTTCGGCAGTAGATCCCCTTTGCCCGACGGCTCCCGGTCACCGGCGGGTATGCCGCTGACAAACCCTTCCAGCGTCACCACCAGATTGCCCGAGGATTTATGCTGTGGCAGCGGTTCAGGGTGGAACTGTGGGTGATCGGACGGTACGGGCACGGGATTGGCGATGGCGAACGGGCCGATGGAAACCAGGCTCCCATCTCCCTGCCGGCCAATCCACTCCACCTCAAAGGCCTTGGAACGGCGGTTGAACGCCCGGACATTCCAGATGTTCACCACCTCGGCGGCAAACCCGAGCGTGCCCGC
>DNDP01000040.1:0-7065 GCA_003484235.1 Verrucomicrobiales bacterium | reverse complement strand
GCGTTCCAGCGTGATGGCGCCAGCTGCGCCGCCACCGCCTCGCCGCACTGTGGCAAGCACCAGATTGGTTTCACCTCCGCCGATCTGCATGGAGCCGCCCGACCAAAAACGGTTCTCGATGGCATCGGGAATCAGCGGCGAAAGCGGCCGCAGCCATCGCGGCGTGGACCGGTGCTGGTAGCCGAATTTGTTCGTGAACGCCACGGCCACGAGTTCCAGCGAGGAACCGTCGGGCAGGGCCTTCGCGCCGTTGGCCGCGGGCCCGGCATCTGGGTTGATCCAAACCACCGCCACGAAGCCCAGCAGCAGAAAACCCGCGAGAGCCAGGGAAAGCAGGCCCGGAATCCGCTGCCGAGCGCTTCCGGGCGGACCGTCTTTCTGTTCTGCGGTCATGGGGGCAAAGCAAAAGGCGCGGTGACGTTGCCGACACCGCGCCTGTAAGACGTCGCAGGCTGCCGCCGGCTGCGGTCAGCGTTTCACCTGCTTGACCTTGGTCCACTTCCTGGTTTTGGCCGAACCGAGCACGGCGTCCACCACGTAATCGGTGGCCAGTCCGTCCTTGAAGCTCGGGGTCGGCTTCTTGCGCTTGTCGAGACACGCCAGGAACTCGACGATCGCGTGCGTGAAGCTGTGTTCGTAGCCGAGCTGCAGGCCGGGCACCCACCAGTTGCCGCAGTAGGGATGATCGCCGTCGCTGACGTGGACGCTCTTCCAGCCGCGCTCGGTGCCGTCGTCCTTGTGATCGAAGATCTGCAGACGATGGAGATCGTGGAGGTCCCACTTGAGCGACATGTGTTCGCCGTTGATCTCGAACGTGTAGAGCGCCTTGTGGCCGCGCGCGTAGCGGGTCGATTCAAACAGGCCGAGCGAGCCGTTCTTGAAACGGCACATGAACGAGCACGCGTCGTCGATCGAGACCTTCTGCTTCTTGCCGGTCTCGCTGTGGGTGCGCTCCTTGATGAACGTCTCGGTCATCGCGGTGACGTCCGCGATGTCGCCGTTCAGCCAGAGCGCGGTGTCGATGCAGTGGGCAAGCAGATCGCCGGTGACGCCGGAACCGGCGACCTTGGCATCGAGGCGCCACAAGCCGGTGCCGCCCTGCGGCAGTTCGGGGCTGATCGTCCAGTCCTGCAGGAAGTTCGCGCGGTAATGAAAGATCTTCCCGAGCTTGCCGGAGTCGATGATCTGCTTCGCGAGCGTGACTGCCGGGCAACGCCGGTAATTGTACCAGACCATGTTCGGCACCTTCGCCTTGGCGACGGCCTTGACCATGTCCTCGGCTTCCTTGCCGGTGCGGGCGAGCGGTTTCTCGCACCAGATCATCTTGCCGGCCTGGGCCGCGGCGATCACCTGGTCGTGGTGCAGGTTGTTCGGCGTGGCGACGTCGATGAGGTCGATGTCGTCGCGGGCGATGAGCTTCTTCCAGTCGGTCTCGGTCGAGGCATAGCCCCAGCGGTCGGCGAATTCCTTCACTTTCTTCGCGTCGCGGCCGCAGACCGCCTGCGGGACGAGTTCGTACTTCGAGGGGAAGAAGTGGTTGACCTGGTGGAAGGCATTGCTATGGGCGCGGCCCATGAAGCTGTAGCCGATGAGACCAATGCGGATTTGTTTCTTTGGCATAGTTTTCTGTTAGGCCACAAGAAGGCACAAAATCCACAGGGGGATTACAAATCAAGTCCCCGGTGGTTGCCTTGAATGGCGTCGTTGAGGATGAACTTTCGGATTTGATACTTGGGCGCGCCGAAGTTGATCAGCAATCCGTGCTCGACGCGCGACGCACGGAGGTAACCCAGCAACTGAGCAATATGCTCGTCCGCCAATGTGCGGACTGCTTTCAGTTCGATGATCAATCTGTCGTCAACGAACAGATCGGCATAGAAGTCGCCGAGAATCGCACCGTCCTCGTCAAGAACCTGCAACGGATGCTGTTGGCGGACGGAGATGCCGGCCTTGCGCAATCGATTGGCGAGCGAGTTTTCGTAGATTTTTTCCAGATGCCCGCTTCTCAGAAACCGCCGCGCCGCAAAACCCGCCTCCCGCACCACATCACATAGTTGGAATATGTCCATGGCTCCTCCGTTTTGTGTTCCTTGTGCCTTATCGTGGCCAATCCTCACCACCCGTGCGCGTTGCGGACTTCGATCATCTTGCCGAGGATGGTGTTCCAGGTGGCGGGCGTTTCGAGCATCGCGTTCGGGAACATGCAACCGTCCCAGCAGATGTGCTTGATGCCGCGTTTGGGGGCATCCTTGAGCCAGTAATCTGCGCATTTGACGATGTCGAGCTTGCCGTTTGGATCGTCCGCCGGACAATGCTTGCCGGTCTTGTCGTGCGCCCCGGCGCCGTGGACGTTGCCGTCGTTCTGCGCGACGTGGAAGTCGATCGTCCATGGGCGCAGCTTGTCGGTCATCTTCTCGTAGGCGGCCCAGAACTCGGCGTCGCTGTAACCGGGCTTGAGGAGGGCGTGCTCGGGGGCGTTGTAGCCCATGAGGTAGAGATAGGTGTGTGCGAGGTCCGCCTGAAACCCCAGCGCTTCCGGCATGCCGACGCCTTCCAGCACGTCGAGCATGTCCTTCCACGAATGCATGCCCGCCCAGCAGATCTCGCCCTCGGCGGCGAGACGCTCGCCGTGGTCGGCGGCGATCTTTGCGGCCTCCTTGAACGTGGAAACGATCTTCGCGGTGTTCGCCTTGGCGTCTTCGCGCCACTTCGCCACGCCAAACTCGGCGGAGTCGATGCGGATCACGCCGTACTTCCGCACGCCGTGGGCGTTGAAGACCTTCGCGATCCGGCAGCCGACCTTCACGGCGTCGAGAAACTTCTTCCGTTGCGCGTCGTCGCCCATCGCCGAATCTCCCACCGTGCCGGGCCAGACGGGCGCCACGAGAGAACCAACCGCAAACCCCTTGGCGGCGATCAAGTCGGCGATCTTCTTGAGTTCGTCGTCGCTGGCGTTGGGGTCGGTATGCGGAAGGAAGAGGAAGTAATCGATGCCCTCGAACTTCCGGCCGTTGACGTTCGCCGCGGCGGTCAGGTCGAGCATCTTCTCGAGGCTGATCGGCGGTTCCTGGCCTTCGCCGTCGCCCTTGCCGACGAGGCCGGGCCACATGGCGTTGTGAAGTTTCGGGGAGGAATGCGTTGCTTGGCTCATAGGGCGTCTTTAGGCGGTTGAACTCAATGGATGCGAGGCGAAAAATTAAACAAGCGCCCGGGGCATGGGAAGCCTTCTCTTGGGGTGCCGGCAATCCGCAGGACGTGGCGCCTACTCCCCCAACTCGGCGGCCCATTCCTCGTGCAGCTTTGTCAGGCGCTCGACCATGTCGGGGTGCCCGGCGGCGACGTTCACCTTTTCCGTCACCGACTCCGCGAGGTTGCTGAGGAACACCTTGTCGCCCGCCTCCGTTCCGCGACCGTTCACCACGAGTTTCCAGTCGCCTTCGCGGACGGCCCATTGCCGGTTGTCGCGGCCGCCGCCCGATGCCCAGTGAAACACCCGGTGTGGACTTGGCGCCGTCTCCGCCCAGAGGACTGGAAACAGGCTTTGGCCATCGATCGCCTCCCGGCCCGGACGCGTGTGGGTCAATTGCAGGATCGTCGGAAACCAGTCGCAGCCGGTCGCGAACTGGTCGCGCGTTTCGCCGGCGGGCAACGTTGCCGGCCACGAGATGATCGCCGGCACGCGGATGCCGCCCTCGAACAGGCTGAACTTCTCGCCGCGGTACGGCCCAGCACTGCCCCCGCCGAAATGCGCCCGTTCCTCGGTCGAATGCCCGTGGTCCGACTGGAAGATCACGATCGTGTCCTGTCGCAGCCCGCGCTCCTTGAGATGGTCGAGCACCTGCACTCAATGGGGCTCGGGTAACTGTTGAGACCGAAAGCCGTTAGCTGAAAATTCGGTGTGCGGGAATCTCGTGATCTGGATATCCGCTGTCGAAAGCAATGTATTGCGGAACCACTTTTGGCTGCGAAAAGGATCAGAGTTGTCAGTAGTCACTGCGATAAAGGGGCCGCACCCCGGGAGGGACCGTCGCGAAATTGTTCGGCGCCACGATGAGAGATTCGAGAACCGAGCAATACGGCCAGCTGGACGGGAGAGGCTCTGACTATGGCGAGTTTGTGCCGATGCAAAACGCACTGGTTCGACGAGAATCACTTCCTATAATGCCCGCGATGTCCCGTTTATCACTTTTGTCTTCGAAGTGCACCGGGCGAAGGATGCTCCAGACGCTTGCCTTGCTGGGGATCGCCGCCGGGGCGCCAGTCCCCCTTTCGGCGCAGGTGCCGCAACTCATTCATTATCAAGGCCAGGTCACGGTCGAGGAAATCGTCTTCGATGGCCCTGGCTTTTTTCGTTTCGCCCTCGTTGATGCCACGGGAGCGACCACCTACTGGAGCAACGACAACACGAGCACCGCCGGCAGCATGCCCATCAACGCCGTCGAACTCACAGTCAGGGGCGGTCTTTATTCAGTTCTGCTTGGTGATGCATCTCTTCCACACATGACATCCGTGCCGGCGACGGTGTTCGAAAACGAGGAAGTGTTCCTGCGCGTTTGGTTCGACGATGGCGTGCACGGGGTGCAGCAACTAACGCCGGACCAACGCATCGCGGCGGTAGGCTATGCGATGATGGCCGCCGGAGTCCCCGCCCAGTCCATCACCAGCGGGAACCTCGCCCCAGACGCTGTGACGAGTGAAAAGATTGCCCCCGGGGCGGTCGGGGTGGAGGCATTGGCGCCCGATGCAGTCGCAGGAGGACTGGCCGGCATCGGCGGCGTTGTCCTGACGAAAGACCACAACGAGGAACTCGAAGAGGCGGGCTACATCAAGCTTGGATCATTCGTCACGGACGACGGGTGGGCAGATTTGCCGGTTGGTAGTCCCCTTGGCTCCAGCCCGCGATCCGATCACACCGCAGTTTGGA
This sequence comes from Verrucomicrobiales bacterium, assembly GCA_003484235.1. GTDB lineage: Bacteria > Verrucomicrobiota > Verrucomicrobiia > Limisphaerales > RI-55 > RI-55. The sequence continues at coordinate 2,141 of DNDP01000040.1, read as the reverse complement.
CCGGGACACAGATGCTTCTCTGGGGAGGCCTTGACGAAGAAGGCGGGCGCGGGTGGCGCTATGATCCATCGGCGGGGACGTGGGCACCGATGGCGCTCGTCAACGCACCCAGCCCAAGGCGCTCTCATTCGGCCGTCTGGACGGGGTCGGAGATGCTGGTTTGGGGTGGGATAGTCGATTTTGACGAAACGGGAGATGGGGCCCGTTATGATCCGCTCACCGATACGTGGACTCCGATCAGTTCGATCAACGCTCCCTCAGCGCGACATTTGCACTCCGCCGTCTGGACAGGGACGGAGATGGTCATCTGGGGTGGCGGAGAGTTTTTCGGGCCAGCCGCGAATTCCGGCGCCCGATACGATCCGGTGAGCGACAGTTGGTCTCCGCTTTCCACCGTCAACGCGCCCACCGCACGGTTTCGCCAGTCCGGCGTCTGGACCGGGTCTGAAATGCTCATTTGGGGCGGATACAATGATGGATTCGGTGCCCAAAGCAACGGGGCGCGCTACGATCCGACGACCGACACGTGGGCGGCACTCCCGTTCAGCGGGGCACCGGATGCCCGCTTTGATCACTATGCGTTCTGGACGGGGACAGAAATGCTCATCTGGGGGGGCGAAGACGGGGCGCAGTATCGTAACGACGGTGGTCGCTATGACCCTGACACCAATACTTGGTTGCCGCTTCCGACCACCCAGGCACCTACTCCGCGGATTCAAACGGGCGCCGTCTGGACCGGGGACGAGATGGTCGTCTGGGGCGGTTTGGAGGAGAACAGCTCGACCTATGTGAATGACGGCGCACGCTATTCTCCGACGACCAATACATGGACGCCGCTCGCGACCAACGGCGCTCCCTATCGACGGAGCCGGCATTCCGCCGTGTGGACCGGCGCGGAGGTCATCGTCTGGGGCGGTTCACTGGCCGGCTTTGGCCAGAAGTCCATGTCTGGCAGTCGCTACAATCCCGCGACAGATTCATGGATCCCGATCAAGGGTGGGGAGTCGCCCAGGCCGCGTTACCAGCACACCGCCATCTGGACGGGGACGGAAGTCATCGTCTGGGGCGGGCAATCGCCGATCGACTATTACAACGACGGGGGGCGCTACAATCCGGCGACGGGTACCTGGCGAGAATTGTCCACGGTCAACGCCCCCTCCCCGCGGATCGACCACACCGCCGTCTGGACAGGTTCCGAAATGATCATTTGGGGGGGTGCCGCCGAGGAAATCGGGGGCTCCATGGATTCCGGTGGACGCTACGATCCAGTCAGCGATACGTGGACCCCGATCTCCACTGGTCGAGGAACGCCGGAGGCGCGCAGAAACCATGTGGCCGTCTGGAGCGGAACACACATGCTGATCTGGGGGGGTGCCGGCAATTCGTCCTATGCCGCCGGTGGCGGGCGCTACGATCCGGATACGGACGGCTGGTCTCTGATCTCGACCACCGGAGCACCGGAGGCGCGGAGGAACGCCAGCGCCGTATGGACCGGAACTGAGATGATTGTCTGGGGAGGAAACAATCCGAGCGCCTTGAATACGGGTGGCCGTTACAATCCTGAATCCAACATTTGGGTGTCCGTCACGCTCTATGAAGCTCCTGAACGGCGTCTTGACCATCAAGCTGTCTGGACAGGATCTGAGATGCTGGTTTGGGGAGGTATCAACAATACGATCTTGAACTATCCTCTCGCCGGGGGCCGTTACGACCCTGCGACGGATGATTGGTCCGCGATGACCGCTTCCGGGTCTCCCGAAGGGCGGACCCGGTTTACGGCCGTCTGGACCGGACGGGAAATGATCGTGTGGGGCGGGAGGGACTCAGACTGGGACGCTCTCGCGACGGGCGGCCGATACGATCCGATCAGGGATCGCTGGGAGCCGACGAGCGATCTTTTGGCGCCGCCCGTGCGGGAATACCACTCGGCCGTCTGGACCGGAACCCGAATGATCATTTTCGGAGGGACGGCTTTTTCCGACACAAACGTCTATCCCGGCGGTGGGAGTTACGATCCGGGCTCCCAATTGTTCATTTACTGCCAGCCATAGCCGGGGAACGCGGGACTGACCCCTGCGGAACATGGCGCGGGAGTGCTCGCCTCCTTGGCGCTTGTGAATTGATACTTATCTGGAGCTTGG
>DNDP01000213.1:3385-3965 GCA_003484235.1 Verrucomicrobiales bacterium | reverse complement strand
TCGAAGTGCAGGCCGGCACAGTGCGGTTGGCCGGCGCCGGCATCCGCTCCCTCGGCGCCACGGCGACCGTCAGCAACGGGGCGGTGCTGGACTTCAACAACGGCAACTTCACCGACGCGGGCGGGACCTTTGGGGGCGCGGGCAGCAGCCAGTTCAGCGGCGGCACACTCACCCTGAACACGAACATCCTCGCCGGCCTCAGGCACACCGGCGGCACCGTCGTGCTGGGGCCGCAGTTCCAACAGGCCGGTGCCATCACCAACCTCACCCTCGACGGCAGCACCCTCAACGGACCCGACCACCGCGTGGGCAGCGGGTTACTGACCGTCAACGGCGGCGGCCTCACCGGTAAACTCACCGTCGAAGCACCGGGCGAACTGCGGTTCGCCAGCGGTGCTTCCAAGTCCATCTACTCGCTCACCCTCGTCAACCACGGCACCGTCCGACATCAGGACGGGTCACTCCACCACGGCGCCACCCCCGCCACCGTCATCACCAACACCGGCCTCTGGGACATCCAGGGCGACCTCACCTTCAGCCAGGGCATCGGCGGGCCTCAATCCCGCTGGGTCAACACCGG
>DNDP01000213.1:0-3154 GCA_003484235.1 Verrucomicrobiales bacterium | reverse complement strand
TCCGGAAGTCTGCCGGCAACGGTCTGGCCCAGATCAACAACATCGGGCTGACCAACACGGCCACCGGGGTAATTCAGGGATCGGGCGGCACCATACGTCTGCCCAACGGCTATGTTCACAGCGAGGGCACACTGCGGCTCTCGTCTGGCACACTGACCGCCATTCCCACGATCACGGTGCTGGGCGGCAGGCTCGAGGGCACCGGCGGATTTGGCGGCAGTCAATTCGTCGGCGGCACGATCAGTCCGGGTCTCAACGGTCCGGGGAGCATCACATTCCACTCCGGGCTGCAGCTGGGCGAAGCGGTGACGGTCGCCCTCGACGCGTCGGGCCCGGAGCCGCGCACGGGCTACGATCAGCTGGAAGTGCAGGGAACCGTGAGCATCACCAACACCGTGCTGCAGTTCACCGCCACCGGCCCGATTCCCATTGGCACGAAGCTGCTGGTCATCACGAACGACAGCACGGACACGATCACCGGCACGTTCAGCGGCAAACCGGAGGCGGCGTTGTTCGCGAGCAATCTGCAGCTCTTCCGCATCCGCTACGCCGAGGGGTCGGGCAACGACCTCGCGATCGTACGCGATGACGGCGGGGTGAAGTTGACGGGCCGGCGTCTGCTGCCGGGAGGTCAGTTCGAGGTGCGCGGGCTGGGAACCAACGGCGCGATCTACTCGATCTACGCTTCGCCGGACGTGCCTACCAACAGCTGGCAGCTGCTCGGCACCTCGACCGCCGATTCAAGCGGCAACTTCCTGTTCACCGACCCGAACGCGTTCCAGTTTCCCCGGCGGTTCTACTATTCCACCGGGCCGTGACGTGCGGGATCACTGCAGGCCGGTCGTTGAGCGGATCCAGTCCGAGATCGCGGTCAGCGCCTTCGGGTTGAAGGTTTCCTCGATCAGTCCGTACTCGGCGATGGCGCCGGTGGTGCACGTCTGGAAAAGGTGATTGAGGCCGGGGAATTCCCTGACCGTGACCCGCGTGTTGCCTCCGCGTTTGAGGGCAGACTCGATGGCCTCGAGGTTTTCCTTCGCCGCCACCTGGATGTCTTTCTCGCCATTCAGCGCAAGCACGGGGCAGCGAACCTTCTCCAGCGTCGGTCGCGGATCCAGCGCCAGCAGTTCCCGGAACCACGGGCTGAGCACCATCTTGATCTGCCCGTCCATCTGGGCCTCATTCCAGCCCATGGCCTCCAGCTGCTCCGGTTTGAACTCCTTGAGCGCCTTATCCATGGCCTCCCGTGCCTTCTGCTCCGCGAGTGGAGTGCCTCCGAATTCCCGGACGATGCGGAACACCTCGCGCTGGGTGGCGCTCTGGCTTGTGATCATCTCGTCGCTTCCGCCCATTACCCGCAGGAGATCCTGACCCTGCCGGACCAGCAGCTCCTCCATCGGAACGCCTACACCCGCGAGCAGGACGATGAACGCAACATCCTGCGACTGGACCGCCGCCATCGGGGCGACGATTCCGCCCTCGCTGTGACCGATGAGACCGATGTTCTTTGCATCCACATTGGACCGCGTCTTGAGATGCTCGACGGCGGCCAGGGCGTCCGTCGCGAAGTCCTTGGTGGTCGCCTTGGAGAAGCTTCCCTCCGACTTGCCCACGCCGCGGTCGTCGAACCGCAGCACGGCGATGCCGTGGCGGGTGAGATGATCGGCCAGCACGAGGAACGGACGATGCCCCATGATTGCCTCGTCCCGGTCCTGCGCCCCGGAGCCGCTGATGAGCACCACGGCCGGATGCGGGCCGGCCGACTTCGGCGACGTGAAGGTGCCGGCGAGCTTGATGCCCGCGGACCGGTTCTCGAACGCCACCTCCTCCTCCAGGTAGGGAACGGGTTGCTTCGGATCCTGCGGGCGGCTGAGGTCGGGCGCCTTCTCCAGCCGGCGGATGGTGAGGGGCAGCGTGTTGCCGCCCTGCTTCCATTCTCCGACGATCTCCGATCCGTCGGCGCTCAGCTCGCCGTCAAACGTGCCGCCGATCGAGCTCACTTCCAGGTGCAGTTTCCTTCCGCCGCCGGCCGAGGTGGCCTTGGTGATGGCGATGCCGTTGGCGTTCTGGTCGATGCTGTCCACCGTTCCCGACAGGGCTCCGCCCTCCTCCTGAATCTTGAACAGCAGCCGCAGCTCCACGATGTTCACGCGGAGCGATCCCTGCCAGACGCCGGCGAATCCTTCGCCGGGAGTTCCCTTGGACGGCGTTTCACCCTTTTCGGGCTTCTTCTCCGTGCGCGCGAGCTTGAAGGTGTGGGTCTGGCCCGCCTGCGAGAAGTTCCCGGCGATGGATTCCCCGTCCTCGGCGAGCGTGCCGTCGAAGGCCGGATCGCCCGGAATGTTCGGCATATTGAAAGTGACCGAGCGGTCGTTGACGGTGATGTCTCCCAACTGAAATCCCCGCAGGCCCTGCACCGGTATGTCGATGGTTCCCTGCCAGGCGCCCTGCGGTTGTGCGAGATCGACGCGGATCGCGAGTTCGGTGCCCGGTAGAATGATTGCCCCCTCCCAGTGCCCGGCAGCCGGGCTGGAAGCGGTGGCTGGAACTGCCGGCGGGCCCTTCGCCGACGGATCGGGTTCGGACTTCGAGCAGGAACTGCAGAACACCAGGGAAAGCGCAAGCAGGGCAAGGCAGGAGGATGAATAGGTTTTCATAGTGCGGAAATCTGCGAGGTTCATCGTTGGTGACAGCGCCCATCGCGGGCCGTTACGACGTTTACGGGAAAAGTTGGCCTGCCGTTCCAGCGGCCTCCCGCGGTTCAAGGTGTCCCGGTTCCCTGCGTGGCTTCAAGGGCGTCCACCGCGCGTCGCAGGGCCACCACCGGGAAGGTGAAGCACACCGGCGTCGGTCGGGGCGCATTCACGACGGATTCGCCGCGATAAATGCCCGACTGGCAGCAGATCATCCGTTCGGCTCCGCGGTGGCCGTACCAGGCGTGGAAAGCGCCGCGGCTCAGGCGCAGCGCGCTGCGATCCATGAGCCAGCCGCATTTTTCGTGATCGACCAGTGCAACATCCTTCCAGATCGACCGCGTGAACCGGCGGTCGATCCGCACGCCAAACAGCCGCCAGGAGAACCGCTCGGTCGCGCTTTCCTCGAGCACCGACAGATCGGGACGCCCTTCCGCGCCCGCAAGCAGCTGCCGGCATTCGGC
>DNDP01000212.1:468-3337 GCA_003484235.1 Verrucomicrobiales bacterium | reverse complement strand
AGAGGTTGATCATCTGCCGGGTCTGGGCGCCAAAAAACAGATCCTCGGACGGGCTCAAATGGAGTCCGATGGAATTGATCCAGGCGATTTGCTGTCCCAGGGCGGAAAACCCGAGCACGTTGTTGCCGCCCCGATAAATGCCCATGTCGGTGTCCCCGTTGAACGTCAGGGAAGGGGCCGCCGCACTGCCCGAGTCCGCTCGCAGCCGGCTGCCTCCGGTGAGCGTCACTCCGTCGGCCGTCACGGTCCCGTTCACGTCCAGCGACGTGGCGGGATTGGTCTTGTTGATGCCCACGCCATTGGCCGCCCGGATCAGAAACTGCCCTGCGCTGGTGGAGGCAAAGTCCTCGTCGGTGTCGTCCGCCCAGACAAATGTCCCGTCGTGCAGGGCCTGGGCGCGCCGCCCCGCCGCCAGGCTCCAGTCACCGGTCACCAGGTTTTTCTCGCCACCCGGGATCATCGCGTTCGCCGCGGAATGAATGTCGTTCTCTTTCCCACCGCCGATGAACGATCGGTATGAATCGTTCGTAATGGAATTCAGCCTGCCGCCGGCAATGGTACTGTTGTCACTTCCGTTCCTGATCAGGTTCGCCGTTCCTCCGCCGATGAAGCCGCCCAGGCTCCGATCGCTGATTTCATGTCCTGAGCCACCGCCGATGGTGGCGAACTGACTGAGAAACTCGATCAGGTTGCCGGTTCCTCCGGAGATGGAAGCTCCATAGGCGCCGTTGCCCACCCGGTTGTCCTTGCCCCCTCCAATGGTCGAGTAAAAAGCGTTGTAGCTGATTTCATTATCCACCCCTCCTCCGATGACCGCTTCATGGGCTCGAACAGTATTGCCATGGCCGCCGCCGATGGTCGCGTAGTTGGCGCTTATTCTCTGGCGTTCGGAAAACTCGCCGCCCCCGGCAATGGTGGCCCCCTCCACGGGCCCGTCCAAACCATCCGAGATGGTGTTCCACTGGGAACCGGCGATGAGGTTGACCGCGTCATTGGTGCCGAAGGGCGCAAGGCTCAGAACGCGGGCGCCGTTGACTTTCACCTCCAACGGTTCGTCAACCGGCGCGGTGAGAGGCAGCATGCCCATGGGGCCCTCGAACGCGGCGGCCTTGACCGTGCCCGCCGCCTCGATGTCGGTGGCCATCACTGTTCCAGTCGCCTCCACCTCCGACGCCTTGACCCCGCCCGCCACCTCCAACGCCGCAGTCGGATTGTTCGTGCCGATTCCCACTCCGCCGCCCGCCCGGATGAGGAACTGATTGTCGGCGGTGGAGGCGAATGGAGTGTCCTGCCGGTCCGCCCAAACCCACGCACCCGGATGCAGGGCCTTCGCCTGCTGCCCGGCGGCGAAGCTGTGGCTGCCAGCCGCCTCGTTCTTCTCGCCGCCGGCCACCATGGCGTAGGGCGCCCGATTGGTGTTCTGGCTGCCACCGACGATCGCGGAGAAGGGAGCTCCGGACTGGATGATGTTCTGAAGCCCGCCTCCGAGGAATGCCTGAGGCGCGGCACCTTCAACCCGGTTGCCGCTTCCGCCCGCGACGAGGGACTGCGCGCTTTGGGCGTGGTTCCCGATGCCTCCCAGGACCGCGGCGGCGGCGGCGTCGGTGTAAACGTTGTTGTCGTTGCCGGCCGTGTTCCCCGCCCCGCCCGCCACCAGGGCAAGGTCATCGGTCACGCGGTTCGAAGAAGTGATCGACCCCAGACCATCGGCGCGGTAGCCCCCACCCAACACCGTCGCGCCCATCACCGGATCGGCAATCGCGTTGGCCGGATGCCCGGAGAGAATATTGGCGCCCGTGTAGGTTGTGTCGCCAATGATGCCGCCATCGGTGCGAGTCCTTTGCGAGAGCCGGATGATGGGCTCGTTGTTCGCCCGCAACTCGAGCGGGACGTCATCGGTCGTTCCCACAAAATCGGTTCCCGCCGTGGTGCCGGCATTGCCGTTCAATTGCCAGAACGCGTCGGCGTGCCGCCCGTCCACGGTGTCGGCATCGAGGTCCGTCACCGTCCGCGAACTGGTCACGACAAAGGGCGGTCCGGCCGACGGATCGAAAGTGATCGTGCCCCTCAGGGTGGAGTTGCCGGACAACGTGGCCGCTGATGTGGCCGATCCAGCCGAGGCGGCGGTCCTTGCGTGGAGTGCATAAGGGACTGGTGTCAACGGCTGCCGCGGCGAGAGAGTGTCGAAGGAATTGGTGCTTCCGCCCGGTCTCACCGCGATCTCAAGCCAGCGGTCCGCGCCCGGGAACTGGTCACCGAAGTCGAGCGGGACGCTGAACAGTCCGTTGGTCACGGCCACCGCCCCTGTGGCAACGGTGTTGCCGACCTGGCTGCCGTCGGCGGCGGCCGACCACAGACCGAACTGCATTTCTGCCAGCCCGGTATAGGGCGTCCCGTCGGCGTTTAGTCGCCCCTGGTAGGTGAAGGCGGTTGACTGGGCGTGCAGTTCGGCGGTGAATACGACGCCGAGCAGCGCCGCCAGGACATGGTGAGCAAGGGGAGTTTTCATGACGATGGGGGGAAGAACTTGCAGTGATTCTGCCATATCGGCGGGGAGCTGTGAACCCCTCGAAACTGATTTCAAGTTCGCCCTCGCGGCCGATCAACAAGCAGCGAACCCGCCTCAGGCCGGACCGGGTGCCATCGCCTGCCTGCCCGCGGCGTGCTGACCACCCATCTCCACGCTCGGTTGCGGCTGCGGTCCTCTTCAATGCCGGGTCTTTGCCACCTGTTCCTGCAGTGAACCAAGCTGCCGGCTCAGTTCATCCAATGCCCGGCGCAACCGCGCGTTCTCGGCCTCCAACCGCTCCAGCCGTTCTCCAGCTTCGGTGGATTGGATTTCCACTTTCTGATTCAGCCCCTGGATCGC
>DNDP01000212.1:0-237 GCA_003484235.1 Verrucomicrobiales bacterium | reverse complement strand
GCGGCGTGGAAATCCTGGGCCATCGGACCGACGTGACGCGTGGCCGGATCCTGTTTGTAGTTCCACTCGCTCAAGGGCAACGCCGCGACCTTTTCCAGCACGGCGAGGCCGTCCAACGGCCTGAAGTTCTCCTTGAGCTGGCGGTCGCTGCTGCTGACCAGCACGCCGTTGACGGTGAGGCCGGAGGCGTCGAGCGTCATCAGCACCGAGCCGCCCGACAGCACCGCCTATTTCCGG
>DNDP01000475.1:6438-14856 GCA_003484235.1 Verrucomicrobiales bacterium | reverse complement strand
TTCCGCATGACCACCGGCGAAATGAAGCGCCTCATCGAAGACCTCGGCTTCGAGGCGCGCCAGCGGGACAACTGGTATCGGCTGGTTGCGTGAAGGCGCGGCTCGGCAGGGCAGGCTTGCTAGCCGTCAGAATCGTCTTCCGGATACTCCAGATAGTCTGCTCCAGGCGGTTGCGCCAGTTCGGTGATCCAATACCGAATCGCTTGGATGATCGGGAACAATTCAATGATTCCACAAATGGCTGGCAACCAGGCATTGATCAGATTGTTTCCATCGCCCTCAAAAAACCGCGGTGGAAACCGGTTCCAGTTGTCCATCGATACTTTGATCAACAAGAACGCCAGAAAGCCGAACGTCGCCGCCGCAACGGTGTAAGCGTGCGCCCGTTTCTTGAACGGCTTGGTCGTGGCCTGAAGCACACGGAGTCGTTCGGGATCTCTCCTTCGCCGGATGATCTCCACCACCGAGTCGAATGCCAACGCTACCAACGCCAGGGCAAACGGAGGGCCCATGAGCATTGGAATCTGGTTGGAACTCACTTTGCCAAGGTATCCGCCGAGAACGAACAAGAGACCCACAGCGACGAGTATGGAGATCATGTCCAGCTCTCCGAACCGGCTCATTGGAGGACCCGGTCGCCTGCTGTTACCCCAACGCAATGGCTCGCGCTTGTCTCCTTTTCGGAACCAGTTCGCGAACCACCACGCCGCCCATGCGATCAACAGCAGTCCAATGATCAGCCCAAAGACTGACTGCAAACTACCTTCACGAATCGCGTTACCCTCGGGAATACTCATGGTTGATCCTCGCGTCCCGAACATCGCCGATAAGTGTGCTGTTTATGCCGAATTCGAGCCGGCGTGCAATATATACGATTCAATCGCATATTTTGCATCGGGATGCCGCTCACACCCGTCGGTCGTTGAAATGCCGACGTTGCCGAGCGGGCTCAACTCAGTTGCCTGCAACTGCCTGCCGACCACCCGTCACTTCTGGATCACGAACTCGTCGCGCAGTTTGCCGTCCACGTCGTAGGAGCGATAGACCAGCCGGTCGCCGTTGATCTGGATGTCGAGCACCTGGTAGGTGGAGACCTTCGTCATCCCGAACTCGGTGTATTCCCGTTCGGCCAGCTCATACATTTTCGTGCCCGAGACGGACACGATGTAAATCGTGCCTTCCGCCGGACTGGCCACGCGCTCGCCGCCCTTCATCGGATACGTCCGCAGGTAGGCGTGATCGTGACCCTGCAACGCCAGATCGACGTGATGCTTGTCGAAAATCGGGATCCAGTGTTCGCGGACGCTTTTGTTGTCGCGGTTCGCCGCGGAGGAATAGGCGGGATGATGGTAGGCGACAAATTTCCAGGTGGCGTTGCTCCCCCCAAGCACCTGGTCCAGCCACGGCGCCTGGTCGGCAGGGCTGAGGGTGGTATCGAGGATGACAAACAGCGCATTGCCGTAGTTGAACCAGTAGGCGCGCTCCCGCTCGATCTGCTCGGGTCCGTTGCCGGGAAGCGTGAATTGTTCGAGATAGAGGCGCGGATGCCCGCCCTGATTCTCGTGGTTGCCGATGGCAGGCACGAGCTGGCGCCGGTCGTAGATGGCGGCGGCGTTATGGAAAAAACTGTCCCAGTCGTCGCGGTCGTTGCCCCTATCCACCAGGTCACCGGCCATGATGTAGAAGGCGGCGTCCGGACGGGCGCGAAAGGCGTTGTTGACCAGCACACCCCATTGATCGAGTCCGTTCTGCGCGTCGCCCATGTAGATGAAGCTGAACGGCTGGATCTGCGCCGGTGCGGTGGTGAACTCCGCCGGCGGTGACCAGTGCTCGCCCGTATGATCGCCCAGCGCGTAGGTGTAGGTGGTGCCCGGCTCGAGTCCCTTCAACTCGACGACGTGACGGTGAACTCTGGGATCGTTCAGAATGTTGGACGTTTCGAGCGACGTCGTCGTCGCGTCCACCGGAGTCAGCGCCTCCGGCGCGAAATCGTCGCCCGCCGCTCCCTTTCGATAAACGAGCCTTCCCTGTTTGATCGCGGTGCTGGTGCGCCACTGGATGGCCTGCGTGGTTTTCGGGTCGTTACTCCACGTGAGCACGACCTGATCGGGCGCGGGGCCGGCCGGGTATTGTGTCCAGCGGAACAGGTTCACGAGCTTGGCGTCGTCGCGGCTGTCGTTCTCCGTGCGGATCACCCAGCAATCGGCGAGTTCCTCCGGGAGCGTCAGCAGGGTGTCGTCCCGGTCCACGTTGGACATCATGCCCGGGGTGTAGCGCTCGGCGCGCAGCGGTCCCGGATACAGCTCCGTGATGTTGACCGCGGTCCCGGGAGTCGCCGGTTTCACCAGGACCGCGTAGTGGATGCCGCCGCCGGAAAGCGAATTGATGCCCAGGCCAATCTCGCCGGCTTCGTGCCGCTTCTTCCAGACGTCGAAATCCTTGCCCTCAAATTCCAGGATCAAACCGCTCAACGCAAACGTCTCCCGCAGCCAGAACGGCTCGGACTTGAACGCCCGATCGCGCAGGATGGTGATTTCGACCGGCACATCGACCTTGAACCGGATGTGTCCCGTGCCCAGGACGTCGCGCTCCGTTTCGGTGAGCAGTTGCTCGATCTTGTAGGGAGTCAGATTCGTCAGGCTGGATTCATCCAGTTGGTCGCGCAGGCGCTCGGTGATGCCGGCCACCGTATCGTGAACGGAGGGATGTTCCCCCACATGGGCCGGCAGGGACGCCGGCAGCAGGGCCAGCAGGACGAGCAGCGACCATGCGCGAGCGGGACAGGGGCTGTTGCGATCGGGATGAATCATTGTGTGAGTCGACGAAATGGAACCGGACTGGATTCGGTGTTCGAGCGGACCGTCGCGATGGGCTTTAGTTCATGAACTGAACTGCGGCCGGGAAATGGGTTGGTTACCCCGGCCGGATTCGCGAGAACCAGCGAACAATCATCAGGAGCCCCATTGCCGTGATTGGTACCCCCACCCTGAATTGAACAGGGATCAACGGTTTAGGAAACCGCCGCTCTATCCATTTGAGCTATGGGGGCGACCCGGCGGCGAAAATATCCGGCAGCGCGGCTTTGTAAACCTTTTTGGCCGCTGGGCGTCGGGTCAGCCGGACCTTGACAGGCCGTCCCCGCCGAAGGCTTGTTGGCCGGGTGAACAAACGACAGGTCATAAACGCGGTCCGCGAAGAACTGCGCCGGCAGTTTGAGCTGCTCAAGCGCGCCTCCGACACCGCCCGCGAGGATGCCACGGACGAGGAAAGCCGCGCCCGGAGCAAGTATGACACGCAGGGACTCGAAGCCTCCTACCTCGCCGCCGGCCAGGCGGACCGGGCCGAGGACCTCGCGTTGGCCATTCAGAAGCTGAATGCCGAGCCTTTTCTTCCTTATCGATCCGGGGATCCCATCGGCGAGGGAGCGCTGGTCGAAGCCGACATTGGCGGAGAGCGTGAGTGGTTCCTGCTTGCACCCTGTGCGGGCGGGCTCAGCGTCAAAGTGGGACGACGCGAGGTCACCCTGCTGGCTCCGGGCGCGCCACTCAGGAAGGGATTGTGGGGGCTGGCCAAAGGCGACCGGATCGAGGAGCGTCAACTTCTAGTCCGATCGGTCCGATGACGAAACCTGCCGGTGAGTGCGGATGCCCTGCAGCGGCGGAAAAAATGGTTCAACGATTTCCGGCCGCTGGTGTCACACTCCGCGTGTGAGCGACCGAGCAAGATCTCCTGGCGATGGGTGGGTGGTCTCCGACCTGCACTTGTTCGCCCGTCGTTCGGAAGGCGAGCTACTGATGGAAGCCCTGCTTCCGCAGCTTCGCGGCGCCCGGCTGCTGGTGTTGAACGGAGACATCGTCGACTTCCGCTGGAGCACGCTTTCCGGACATGCCGAAACCGGCCGGTGTGCGCGGGCCTGGCTGGGACGATTGCTCGCCAGTCTGCCTGATTGCGAGGTCCACTACGTCCTCGGGAATCACGACTGTCTGTTCGGCTATTCCGAGGAGCTGGAATCGCTTGGCCGGGAGTGCGGGCGGTTTCACTGGCACCGGCTGACGCTTCGGCTGGGTCACACGCTCTTCCTTCATGGTGACTGCACCCAGCGCCGGATGAGCCTGGCCGATATGGAGGCCTACCGGGACGCGTGGAGCCGTGCGGACCGACGGGGACGAGCGGCCAGCTCCGCCTACCGGATGGCCGATCATCTTGGCCTCACCCGACTGGTGCATCGGTGTCATTTTCCGCGCGGGCGCACGCTGAGAAGGTTGACGCATCACCTGGACGATGCGCTCGTGAACTGGCGCGCCAACATCCGGCACTGCTATTTCGGCCACACGCACGAACCGTTCAGCGATTTCCTCCACGAAGGCGTCACCTACCACAACACGGGCTCGGCGATTCACGGCATGGAGTTCCGGCCGCTCAGGTTTGCGGTCTACGGTTCAGATGTCGGCAGGTTCAACGGGGAGGGAAACTCGTGAACGATCCGGAACCGGCCAAGATCACCTGCTACTCGGACGGCGAGCAGAGGATGATGCGCCGGTCGCAGGAACAGCGCGGTCGCTGGCTGCGCCCGTTGCTCCTGCTGCTGGAACGGCTCCGGGTCCGACCTGGGCATGTGACGCTGGTTTCCCTGTTGCTCGGCGTTGCTTTCTGTCCGGCGCTCATCTGGGGTGACGAGCTTGCGGCCATGACATTGCTGCTGCTGCACGTGATCAGTGACGGGCTGGATGGCCCGCTGGCGCGGCACCTCGGGCGCGCCTCCAACCGCGGGTCGTTCACCGACACCATGGCGGACCAGGTGGTGGTCACCTTCAGTACGCTGACGCTCATCCACGTCGGTCTGGCGGCGCTGTGGCCCGGCGTCCTGTATCTCTTCTTCTACACGATGGTGGTCGTCTTTGCGTTCGTCAGGAATGCCCTGGCGATTCCCTATTCGTGGCTGGTGCGCCCGCGATTCTTCGTCTATCTCTGCATCCCGGTTTCGATCTACCTCTGGCGGCCCTCCCTCGATCTGCTGCTCTGGACCGTTTCGGCGCTGCTGGCGTGGAAGACGTTGACGGGCTTCATCCAGATCCGGCGCAGAATCTGACGCGGTCTCATCGGAGAATTGGGCGGCGCCCCGCATTGCCAACCAGTGCGGCGCGCGATTAACTCTGCCCGTGCAGCTCGATTTCCAGCTCGATCCCGGACCGGCAAGCCAGCCGGTCGGCGCCACCCTGCAGGTGGATTCAGAAATGTTGCCTCTTCGGTTTGTCCGGAATTCCCGGGCGCGGCGCTATGTCCTGCGGCTGGCTCAAAACGGCGTGCTGCGCGTCACCGTCCCGAGAGGCGGCTCCAAACGTGAAGCCATTGAAGTGGCGCAGCGGCATGGCGACTGGATCCGGCGCCAGCTGCTCAAGCGGCGTGCGGAGGCCGGTCACGACCCGGTTTGGCGGCACGGCTCGGAGATTCTTTTCCGGGGCGAACGCACAACGATCGAGGTGCACGAGCGGGCTTCGGTGCGCGAAATCCGGTTCGGCGAAGTGCTGCTGGTTGCTGACATCGCGGGCGAGGATCTTCGCCCGGTGATCGAGCTTCATCTGCAGCAGCTTGCCCGCGCGGAATTGCCGGCGCGGGTGGCCGAACTGGCCGGCAGTTTCGAGGTGAAGGTCTCGCGGGTAACCGTCCGCAACCAGCGCTCGCGCTGGGGATCGTGTTCGCGGAGCGGCACCCTGTCGCTGAACTGGCGGCTCGTGCAGATGCCGCCCTCAGTCTCCGACTACATCCTCATTCACGAACTCGCGCATCTGCGCTTCATGGACCACTCGCCGCGTTATTGGAAGCAGGTGGCAGCGTGGTGTCCTGATTACCGAATCGCCGAAGCCTGGCTCAAGCGGCATGGCCGCGAGCTGCAGTGGCTTCCGGCAAAGGGCGGCCAGCTTTGAAGGTGACTCATCCGGAATCAATCGTTTCGCCGCAGGGCATCACCGATCGGCGGCCTGAATTTCCGGGATATTGATTTGCTTGTCCGCGTCATCGCCCCGGTAGATCAGCGCTTGACCGCCCATAACATGAATGCGGACGGCCCTTCCTGTGTCATCGACTCCGGTAGCATCGGAACAGCCGGCCGCATCCCGGCCAATGCGATCATGGCTCTTCGAATGGGTGTTTGCATACGGATTGGCAGCCCCTCGATGAATTCGACCACCTCGATGGCGATCGGGAGGCGGTAGTTCATGGGCTAGCTGCCTAGGCGGCGATCCATATCCTCCAGTGACAACCATCTTGCAGGGTCGACGTCGTCAATTCACCTGCCGAGTTCCTTCGTGAATTCCTCATCGTCGCGATGGCTGAGCGGCACCAGAAAGGCCGCGAGCTCTCGCCGCTCCTTCGGCAGCAGTCGCTCCACCTCATGTTTGAGGTCCTGCAGACTCATGGGCGAAAGCTGTCAGAGGTTCGACGGGAATCAATCGTGCCTTTGCCTCGGCCGGCGACTCTGCTGAGTAGAACCAGGGTCAGAATGCCGCCCGCTCCGGCCGCTGCAAACTCCGGCCAGGCGTCTATTTGGAACGCCAGCCAAAGTGCGGTTAGTATCCCGACATTGAGGACTGCAGAGGCGGCCAGAATTCGCCTGGTGGGCGCGGCCCAGCATGCCGTCAGCACCACCAACACGGCGGAAAGTCCCGCGGTAAAGCAGCGAACAGCGGATTCTGCCAGTGGATACCAGGGAGCGACACAAAGCCCGGAAATCCGTTGATCTTCGGGACAAACAGAATCGACCAGTTCATACAGGAGTGCGCCTGCGAGACCCGCAAATAGCCACGCCGCTCCGCAAGCCGGCGGTAGAAGCAGCCACCGCGCATTCATGATTTGCTCCCTAAAAGATGCACAATTCGCCCGAAAGGCGAAAGTGCCCGAACGGTCAGTGATACTCCTGCACCGTCTTCACCTGGTAGCCGCGTTCCTTCAACGCGGCGATCCCCTGGGCGGCGGCCTTGGCGCTGCTCACCGTCGTCATGATCGGCGTGCCCGTGTAAACAGCCGTCGTGCGGATCTTAACCTCGTCCGATCGGGGCGCCGCGCCGCTTGGCGTGTTGATCACCAGCTGCATCTCGCGGTTCTTCAGCAAGTCGAGCGCGTTGGGGCGGCCTTCGCTCAACTTGAACACCCGCTGCACCTTGAGTCCGGCGGCTTCCAGCACCGTGGCGGTGCCGCTGGTTGAGACGAGGCTGAACCCGAGTTCCGCGAACTGTCTGGCCACCTCGACAATCTTGGGCTTGTCCCGGTCGTTGACGCTGATGAAGACCGCTCCGCCCAACGGGAGCGGGCTGTTGGCCGCCATCTGTGACTTGGCGTAGGCGATGCCGAGATTCTCGTCCAGACCCATCACCTCTCCGGTCGAACGCATTTCGGGGGACAACAGGATGTCCTGCCCGTGAAACTTGTTGAAGGGAAAGACCGATTCCTTCACGGCCCAGTAGGCGGGCCAGATCTCCTCGGTGAAGCCCAGTTCCTTGAGCGTCTTGCCGGCCATCACCTTGGCGGCCAGCTTGGCGAGCGGCCGGCCAATGGCCTTGCTGACAAAGGGCACGGTCCGGGAGGCTCGGGGGTTCACCTCCAGCACGTAGACGATCTCGTCCTTCACCGCATACTGCACGTTCATCAATCCCGTGACCTTGAGTTCGCGCGCCATCGCATGGGTGTAGTCCCGGATGGTCTGGATGACCTGCTTGGAAAGCGTGTGGGGCGGCAGCACCATCGCCGCATCGCCGGAATGGACGCCGGCAAACTCGATGTGCTCGAGCATGCCGCCGATGACGATCGTGGCCGCGGCCGGATCGGCGTGCAGGCCGACGTCGGCGATGCAATCGACATCCACCTCGGTGGCGTCCTCGAGGAACTGATCCACCAGCACGGGGCGCTCGGGGGACGCCTCGACGGCAAAGCGCATGTAATGCTGCAGCTCGTTGTCCGAATAGACGATCTGCATGGCGCGGCCGCCGAGCACGAACGAGGGGCGCACCAGCACCGGGTAGCCGAGGCGCTTGGAGACTTCCAGCGCCTCCGCCTCGTTCGTCGCCAGGCCGTTGTTCGGCTGTGGGATGTCGAGCTTGCGGAGCATGGCGGCGAAGAGCTTGCGGTCTTCCGCCACCTCGATGCTCTGCGGGCTGGTGCCGATGATGTTGACGCCGTTCTGCTGCAGGCCGAGGGCGAGGTTCAGCGGCGTCTGCCCGCCGAACTGCGCAATCGCACCCCAGCACTTCTCCCGCTCGTAGATGTGGAGGACGTCCTCGAGTGTCAGCGGCTCGAAGAAAAGCTTGTCGCTGGTGTCATAGTCGGTGGAGACCGTCTCCGGATTGGAGTTCACCATCAGCGTCTCGAAGCCCTCCTCCTTCAGCGCAAACGCTGCGTGCACACAGCAGTAGTCGAACTCGATGC
>DNDP01000475.1:2984-6174 GCA_003484235.1 Verrucomicrobiales bacterium | reverse complement strand
CGATGCGGTTCGGGCCGCCGCCCAGAATCATCACCTTCCGCTTGCCGGACGGCTTCACCTCGTCGTCCCCGCGGTCGTAGGTCGAGTAATAGTAGGGCGTGTAGGCCTCGAATTCGGCGGCACAGGTGTCCACCAGGCGGTAGCTGGGCACCAGGCCGGACTGCTTGCGCTGTGCGCGGATTTCGTCCTCCGACCGGCCCGTCAGGTGAGCGATCTGGCGGTCGGAAAACCCCAGCGACTTTGCTTTGGCTAGCTGTTCTGGCGTCATGGCAGTTTGCAGAAAAAAGGCGGCCGTGAGCCGCCCTGACTTCAATTCAAATGAAAGTGTCGGAATGCCGGCTCAGGCGCGGGGTGGCAGCTGTTTTTCCACGCGGTTCTTTTCCAGCACGACATACTTCGGCAGCCCGTCCTCGTGCGGCACCACGGTCTCGCCCTGGATGAGCGGCCGCGCATACTGGATGAACTTCTCGTTCGGCAGGAAGCCGTCCTCGCTGATCCAGTCCCGCGGCAGGAAGTGCTCGACGTTGGCGATGTCGCCCAGCGGCTGCAGCCCGGTGTCCCACCGGTAGGGATCGCGCGAGGTGCGGACCAGCTTCACCATGAACCCGCTCTTGCCTTCGACGGCGGCGCGGACGGCCGCTTCCCCGCAGGCGAACGCTTCCTCCGCGTCGGTCTGGCTGCCGTAATGGGCGGCGGCGCGCTGGGCGTAGCCCAGTTTGACCGTGCGGGTCTTGAGCTCGAGCTTGTGCTGGATGATTTCCTTGAGGGCGTCAGCGGCGCCGGAGAGTACCGGATGACCAAAGGCATCCAGGCGGGACTTGTCGGCGCCGAGCTCCTGACCGGCCGCGTTCTTCAGGCCTTCGCCCACCACCACGACGCAGTAGCCGAGCTGGTCAACGGTTTCCTTAACGCGGTTGAGGAAGGCTTCCTCATCGAGCGGGATTTCCGGGAGCAGTATGACGTGGGGCGCGTCGGCCTCGCTGCGCTTGGCCAGGACGGTGCCGGCGGCGATCCAGCCGGCGGCGCGGCCCATCACCTCGATCAGGCAGCACGAACCGTCGTCGGTGGCCATGCTGCTGACGTCGAACGCGACTTCCATGACCGTTGCGGCGTTGTACTTGATCACCGAGCCGTAGCCGGGGCAGTGGTCGGTGTGCGGCAGGTCGTTGTCGATGGTCTTCGGCACTCCGATGACGCGCATTTCCCAGCCGCGGGCGAGGGCCTGTTCGTGTACCTTGTGGGCGGTGTCCTGGGAGTCGTTGCCGCCCGCGTAGAAGAAGTAGCGGATGTTGTGAGCCTTGAAAACCTCGAACAGACGGTCCATGTCCCGCGAGGCGGCCTCGGGGTTCTTCTTGAAGTCGATCTTGTAGCGGCAGGTGCCCAGCGCGGCGGCCGGAGTGTAGCGCAGGCCCTCGATCGCCCGGGCCTTTTCATCCTGCAGATCAATCAGTTCCTCGTTGAGGATGCCCAGGATGCCGTTGGCGCCACCGTAGAATTCCTCGATGCAGTCATGCTTGCCCGCCTCGGTGATGACCCCGGCGATGCTGGCGTTGATGACGACGGTGGGGCCGCCGGACTGGGCGACGAGGAGATTGCCTGCTAGATGTGCCATAAATGCGATTGCTTGCCCGCGGCCGGAAAACCGGACCACAACTTGATTTGCTGCAAAAAATTGAGGGCGAACGATGCCAACGGCCCATGGGGCTGTCAAAGCGGAATTCCCGGAATGTCCGGCTCAAAGCGGCGTTGTCTCGAAGGCGCCCGATGAAATCCGTAACCGGCCGAAAATCGGGCTTGCACCCGCCGGCGACCGTGGTTCAATGACCGCCCGCTGCGCTTATGGCGGAATTGGCAGACGCGCTACCTTGAGGTGGTAGTGGGGTAACCCGTGCAGGTTCAAGTCCTGCTAAGCGCACCACTCCTCACGTCTCTCCCTTTCTGCACGCCGGTTCACCCGTCTCCCGTTTCCTCGGCGCGAACCTTGCGCGCACCCAGCCGGACGATGTGCCTTGAGCCCTTCCGCTCGAAAGTCACTTCGCGATACGGGGTGATCAGGGCTTCCAGTTCCTCGACTTCGCGCTCTGCAAAGCTGCGTCCGTCCAGGCGGGTGATCAGTTCCTTGGCCTTTTGGACGTGCAATGCCGAATCGTAGGCCGCCAGCAGCCGGAGCAGGATGGAGCTCTCACCCGGGAGCCGCAGCAGCGCCTGTTCGTAGTCGGCCACCGCCCGCTCCTTGTCGCCGTTCCGTTCGTGGTGCCGGCCGCGTTCGAACAGGAAGTCCCCCTCGATGCGTCGGGGCAGCAGCACAAGCAACCAGCGGAAGCCGAATACAACGGCCGCGAGCAGCACCAGCTTGGCGGGCAGCGGCAGGGGAATGCGGAGAAGGATGAACAGGACGACGACGGAGCCGATCACGCCCAACGCGCGGATCAACAGGATGATGCCCTGGGCCGGCGGCGCCGATTCCTGCCGCATGTAGTCGCGATCGTAGATGCCCATGGTGATTTGCTGGTAAACGACCGCTGGACGCCCGCCTGTCAAATCCGTGATCCTGACGCGGAGTTCAGTCTTCCCGTTGCCCGCTGATCGGGCAAGCCCGGCATTGCCCGTCTGCGGAGGCCTACCGGTCCAGGAACGAGGCCGTACGGGCGAAAACATCGGCGGGAACGCCCAGAGCCTTCTTCAAGGCAATGTCCCGGTCAAAAAGATTGTCGAGCTCACCGATTGCGCTCATCTGCTCGCGCGTCAGGTTCAGCGGGAAAAACCACGGCGACACCAGCGGCGTGTTGATCAGAGGATAATCCGTGCCGTAGAGCAGACGTCCCTTCAGTCGCGGGTCGGCCAGGGTGCGGCGCAGGTAGCCGAGCTTGTTCGCCTGCGTCAGTGAACTGATCTCGGTGTAGAGATTGGGATGCTGCTCGAACATGGGCAGCAGCCGTTCGAAGTCCTCAACACCGTCGTTGGCACCCGTCGAAGCCACGTGGGCGACGACCACCCGGACACCCATTTCCAAGGGAAGCTTCAGCCGGGTGGGATCGGCAAGGTCGTCGCGCGCGTGCGTGAAAGACTTCTCCTGCCCGCCGTGGGTGAGGAGCGGCAGATCGAGTTCAACCAGCTTCTGATAGAACTTCCGCAGCGTCTCGTCGGCCGGATCGATCAGCATGATCGACGGGATCCATTTCACCAGCAC
>DNDP01000475.1:0-2815 GCA_003484235.1 Verrucomicrobiales bacterium | reverse complement strand
TATCCATTTCACCAGCACGGCGCCGTTGGCCTTCGCCCACGCCAGCTGCTCCAGCGCATCGCCGCGGTGCGGATTCACGCTCGCGCCAAACAGCAGATTGGTGTGACGGGCCACTTCGCGGGCGACGAATTCGTTGGGCACATAGAACTCCGTCCGCGTCCGATCCAACTCGCCGTTCCGGTCATAGACTCCGTCGATCGCCAGCACCACTGCCTGGTCCACTTGCTCGCTGGCGGTGATCCGCTCCGCGATGTGGTCGATCACGAGCTGGTCTCCCTGTTTCTCCAGTTCCTGCTGGGTGACTCCAAATCCCTTCAGGTAGATGCCGAAGCGGAAGTTTCCGCGCAACGCCGGCGAAATGAAGCAGCCGCTGTCCCCCGCACCGACGCCCGCCACGTGGCAATGCAGGTCGATCACGGGGCGGTCCGTGAGTTCCTCGGGTGGACGATACGGGCCCGAGAAGAAAACTGTCCTTGCAGCCAGCGCCAGAACCATCAGCAGCACGACGGCTGCAACACCGCCCCGGCAAAGGCGCTTCAGCAGCCGGTGGGTCGCCTCACGCCGGGCCGGATCGGCACCTTGTTCGAAGTGTTCCAGCCAGCGGTCGATGATGAACGGACCGAACGGCACCAGCGAAGCGATGAACGCATAGGCCGCCGGCAACCACGGCAGGCGATCCTTCCACGCCTTGAAGAGCACCCAGCAAAACCAGACGAACAACACTCCGTGCGCCCATCCGACGACCTTCACCGCCCAGGCCTGATCCGCCAGGTACTTGAGGGGCATTGCCACGAACAGCAGCAGGAGAAACGACAGGCCTTCGATCTTGCCGATTTTGCGAAGCCGCCCGATGGGTGACGCTGGCATGCGCCGGATTGTTCTGATGCGGGAATCTTTGGCCAACAAAAACGTGGCATCACCGGAATGGGTGATTGATCGCCGGCCGGCCTATTGCCATGCTCCGTCCTCGCCCATGAAGTATTCAAAACCGTGCTCCTCCCGTCGACCCCGCCTCCTGTTGGCAACCGCAACCGCAACCGCCGCCAGTCTGATTTTTTTGGCCGGCTCAAACCTCGGCCTGGCCGCCGATGGTCCGCGCTGGTGGAAGGGCAATCTCCACACCCACTCGCTCTGGAGCGACGGCGATGACTATCCCGAGATGATCGTCGAATGGTACCGGGAGCACGGCTACCACTTTCTGGCGCTGTCGGACCACAACATCGTGCTGGAAGGGCAGAAGTGGATCGACGCCACGAACAACGCCGGCGGCGTCCGCGGGCTGGAGCGCTACGTCAACCGGTTCGGTCCCGACTGGGTCGAGCAGCGCCGCGTGGCGGACAAGACGCAGGTCCGGCTCAAGCCGCTGGGCGAGTTCCGCCACCTCTTTGAGGAGCCGGGGCGCTTCCTGCTGATGGCGGGCGAAGAAATCACGGACCGCCACCTTACCGCCCCGGTTCACATCAACGCCACCAACCTGCGCGACTTCATTCCGGCCCAGGGCGGCAGCAACGTCCTCGAGGTGATGCAGAACAACGTCCGTGCCGTCCTGGCCCAGCGGGAGCGAACCGGCCAGCCGATGATTCCGCACCTCAACCATCCCAACTTCGTCTGGGGCATCACCGCCGAGGAACTGATGCGCGTTCAGGGTGAGCGGTTCTTCGAGGTCTACAACGGCCATCCTGAAGTCCGCAACCAAGGGGACGCCCATCACGCGAGCACCGAGCGGATGTGGGACATCGTCCTGACCTGGCGGCTGGCCGTGCTGGGCATGGAGCCGATGTTCGGCCTGGCCACCGACGATTCACACAACTACCACGTGCAGGCCGTCGGCAAGAGCAACACCGGCCGCGGCTGGGTGATGGTCCGCGCGCCCTTCCTCACGCCCGAACACCTGATCCGCGCGCTCGAAGCGGGCGATTTCTACGCCAGCAGCGGAATCGTGTTGAAGGATTTGAAACGGGCCGGCGACACCCTGGCCATCGAGGTTGAACCCGAAACGGGCGTCAGCTACACCACCCAGTTCATCGGCACGCGCCGGGGATTCGATCAGACGAACGAACCGCGGCGCAACGCGGCCGGTGAGGCGATGCGCGTCACTCATCGCTACAGCGACGAAGTCGGCGAGGTGTTGGCGGAGGTTCGCGGCACCAGCGCGTCCTACGCGTTGAAGGGAGACGAGCTCTACGTCCGGGCAAAGATCATTTCGACCAAAACCAAGGCGAATCCCTATGTGGAGGGCGAGGTGGAAGTGGCCTGGACGCAGCCGCTGATTCCCGCGAAGCATCCGGTGAAACCTTGACAGGCCGCGGCCGGAACGAGGTGGCCGGATCTCAATCCGTCAGCAGCCGCCGGATGGCGCCCATCAACACCTCCTCGACTTCCGGCGCGACGTTGGACGACCGCGGTTCGGTTTCGTAGCCGCCCTCCTCATAGGCCCGGGCAGTGCCAATATACCAGGGAGCGTAGTCGCCATAGGCCGCCATCGCCACGAACAGGTCGGGACGCAGCGCCTTGGCCGCGAGCTGATACTCGACGAAGAGCTCTCCGGGCAGGTGCAGGATGCGAACGTCGCCCAATCGAAGCGCCGCCACCTCGATCCGGTGCCCGTCCCGGCAGCGCCGCAGCCACGCCAGCCGGGTGGCGCCTTCGCGGGCCATGAAAGTCCCTTCGCGCGCCTTCAGCTGCGCTTCAAACTCCGCGATTGAAAGGTGCTTTGCCGGTGGCAGGGGCACCGCGTCCACGCTCCAGTCCACCTCCGAAGCGGTGACCGGTTTGCGCACCGTGTCGTCCCACGCGCGGCGCAGGCCGTCGGCCA
>DNDP01000268.1:2390-6181 GCA_003484235.1 Verrucomicrobiales bacterium | reverse complement strand
TAACTGACCGCTGCTGGAATGAGTTTCCCGAGGGCGGCCAGCCCGGCGGCGGCGTTGCCCTGGCCGCCGGAGATGGTGGCCACCGAGCCGCCGACCACGTTGCCCAGACCGCCGCTGATGGTGGAGCCGATGCGCCCGGGGCTCACCACGTTGTCCGGCGCCCCGGCGATGATGTTCGGCCCGAACGGATCGGGCGTGATGAGCAGGACTCGCTGGTTGTTCGCCCGGAATTCGAGCGGCTGGTTGTCGCTGGTGCCGATGTAGCTTGTGCCCGGCACGGTGCCGGCGTTGCCGGTGAGGCTCCAGAACGAGAGGCTTTCCCAGTCGAGTCCCGATCCACGTCGGACAATCGTCTGTCCTTCCGCGGCGCCCGCGGTGTTCAGCTTCTCGAGAGTGACGGCTCCGGCTGCCAGCCGATCCGTGGTGACGGCGCCCGGCTGAAGTTCACTGGTGCCAATGCTGCCCGGATTCACGCCGTCGGCCAGGGCCGCACGGACGCTGTAGGGCACGGCTGCCAGAAAGCTGCGGGGGGAAAGCCTGGTGTAGAGGTCGGGGCTGCCGTTCGTGCGCGCGAGCACCTCGATCCAGACATTGGTGAAGTTCAGCGACGCGGCCGGAAACTGCAGCAGCAGCTCATAGTTTCCATTCGACACCTGCACGGAACTGTTGGTGAAGAATCCGTGTGGTGCGCCGCCCGCTTCCGAGTTGAACAGGGCAAAGATCATGTCGTAGGTGCCGGTGGCGGGGCTGCCGCCATCCAGCAGGCCGCCTTCGAACAGAAATTCAGGTTCGGCTGCCGCCAGTGGCCGGATCATCAGATTCAGGCCGAGCAGCATCACGCCCAGCCCAAGGAGGATGGATTTCATATGCAAAGTGGTTTTGTTGGATTGGTTGGTGGCGATTAGACGAAGAGGACGCACAACAAGGTGGCGAGGATTCATAAAGCTTTCGCGAACGACATGAGCCGGGGCATCGATTTGGGAATCGAAAATGATTAATCGACCCGCTCCCATCCGGCAAATCATTACTTGGGCTGAGAACCGTCAAACGCCCGTTTTCCACGCCTGCCACGTGGGGAAGGGGGTGTGCGTTTCAATGCACACCGGCAAGGCCTGCTGCCGCCGTGACCGGAGTCACGGGATGGCTTTCAGGCGGGCGACAAACCGGCTGGCCGGCTCGTAACCGAGGAGCCGCATGGACGTGCGTTCCCGGCCGTCGCTGCCGATCAAGGCCACGGTGGGAAAGGCCATCACGGCGTGCCGCTCGGAGATTGCCGCGTTGACGGGTGAGTTTTGGTCGGTCAGGTCGGCCCGCAGCCGGACAAAGCGCTGGGCCTCGTCCACCACAATCTTGCGGCTGAAGACCCGTTGGTCCAGTTCGCGACAGGGCGGGCACCAGTCCGCGTAGAAGTCGATGATCACCGGCCGGCCTTCGCGGGCTGCGTTTTCCAGGGCGGCGACGGAGTACGGCTGCCACTCCATGTCGGCCTCGGGGCGGGGTGGGAGCCAGTTCCATACGGCCAGGGCGAAAAAAAACGCGGTGATGCCGCCCTTGAGCAGTCGTGGTTGTCGGGTCGGAAAACGGGAATTATCGAAGACTCCGGTCGCCATGCCGCCCAGCAACAGGATCATCGCCACGATGTGATGGAGCGGTTCATCGAGGAACACCAGGCTCAGCAGCCAGATGAGGAAGGAAATGACCAGCACGGCGCCACATTTCTGGACGACCTGGAGCCAGAGCTGGCGTTCAGTCAACGGCACGTTTGCCATGCGGACGACGGCCTCAATACACCTTGCGGAGATTCGAGGGGAGGATGTTCAACTCGGACCGGTATTTGGCCACGGTGCGCCGTGCGATGTTGATGCCCTTTTCCTTGAGCATCGCCACCACCTCCTGGTCGGACAACGGCTTGGTCTGATCCTCCTTCCCGAACATCTCGGCCACCATGTCCTTGACGCTCGTGTTGGAAACGCCGGCACCATCCTCGGTCTGGATGCCCGACGTGAAGAAATACTTCATCTCGAAGATGCCCTGCGGCGTCTGCATGTACTTGCCGGAGACCGCGCGGCTCACGGTGGTTTCATGCACGCCCACGACCTCCGCCACCTGGACCATGGTCAGCGGCTTGAGGTGCGTGACGCCCTTCTCGAAAAACTCCTGCTGCCGCTTGAGGATCTCCTTGGCGATGTTGGTGATCGTCTGCTGGCGCTGATGGATGCTCTTGATGAGGAACTTGCCCGCCCGGATCTTGTCGCGGATGTAGTCGCGGATCTCGGGCGAGGAATCGGCCTGCGCCATCAGGTCCTTGTAAACGTTGCTGATCCGCAGCCGGGGGATGTGGTCGTTGTTGGTCGAGACGACCCACTCCTCGTTCTTCTTTTCCACGAAGACCTCGGGAACGATGTACACCTGGTTCTCCGGCTGGTAGGTGTTGCCGGGGCGGGGGTCGAGATTCGCGATCCGGGCCATCGCCTCCTGCACGTGGTCGGTGGAGATGCCCAGCCCGCGGGCGATCTCCGGCACGCGCCGCTTGCCCAGGGCATCGAAATGCTCGTCCAGAATCTTGTACTCGATGGCCGACTGGCGTCCCTGCCGTTCCAGCTGGAGCATCAGGCACTCGCGGAGATCCCGCGCACCGATGCCCGCCGGATGAAACATCTGCTGCAGGCTCTTGAGCACTTCCTCGATCCGCTCAACCGACAGGCTGGTGACCATCGCCATGTCCTGCAGTGACGTCTGGAGAAAGCCCTTGTCGTCGATGTTGCCCACCAGCAGTTCGGCGATCTGGTGGTCCACCTCCGGCAGGTCGGACATCCGGATCTGCTCAAGCAGCGATTCCTGCAGCGAGCCGTTGCTGGTCAGGGAATCGAACATGAACTGACGGCGCTCCTCGTCGTCCTCAGTGGACCGCATCGGGATGTTGGTCTGGTTGTAATAATCCCGCCACTCCTGATCCATCTGCGTGAGCTTCTCGAACTCCGCCTGAAAATCATCCACCGGCTCGCCGTTGTCCTTCGCCGTCGCCGGATCCTTGTAGAGATCGGCCGGCGGTTCGGTGGGGTCGGACATGTCGGGCTGGCGCTCGCCGTCCCTTTCCTCCTTGTCCTGCTGCTCCATTTCCTGCACCGAAACTTCCTCGAGGGCGATGTTCTGCTGCAGTTCCTGCTCGACCAGCGCCCGCAGCTCGAGGGTCGGCGCCTGCAGCAGCGCGAGGGACTGTTGCAGCTGGGGAGCCAGCACCTGCGACATCGCCAGCCGCTGAGATAGATGTAAGCCCTGTGCCATTCGCGATGATGTTAAAACGATGCGTGGAAAGCTCAAGCAAATCCCGGTACGCGCACTGCTCGAACGGGCTGCTTCATTCAACGTCATCGGCAAAAATGGATTGCCCCTGAACGCCTTTCTGAAAGTACTTAACAGGGCGCAGTCGGGACGGTACAAGAAGTTGTTTCTCGAACCCAACGCCAACCCCGCCACGCACCGGTGGCAATTCGAAGGAAAGCCATGCCCGAAATTTTCTCACTCACTTCCGATCGACGGACCTTTCTGCGCCACGTGTCCCTCGCCGGCGCCACCGTGGCGCTGGCCGGCTGTTCGACGACCCGCGGCGTCCGCGCCGATGCCGGCGAGCTTCACCTGGCACTGCTCTCCGACACCCACGTGCCGGCGGATCCCGCCAATGAGTACCGGGGATTCAAACCGTGGAACAACCTGCGTCAGGTCGCGCCGCAGGTGGTCGCGGCCCGGCCGGCCGGCGTGATCATCAACGGTGATGCCGCCCGGCTGACCGG
>DNDP01000268.1:0-2153 GCA_003484235.1 Verrucomicrobiales bacterium | reverse complement strand
AGACTACGTGCAGCTGCGCGGCCTGCTGGAACCGGTTGCCGCCGTCGCACCCGTGTACATCGGCATGGGCAACCACGACGACCGCGTCAATTTCGTGAAGGCCTTTGCGGATCGTCCGGGACGGCTTGCGGAGGTCGCCGGTAAACACGTCACCATCATCGAACATCCGGCGGTGCGCGTGGTGCAGCTCGACTCGCTGCTCTATGTGGACAAGGTGGCCGGTCTGCTCGGCCGCGAACAACGCAAATGGCTGGCCGCCTATCTGGACGATGCGGATGAACGGCCGGTGGCCCTGTTCGTCCATCACACGTTATCCGACGGCGACGGCGACCTGTTGGATGTGGACCGGCTGTTCGACATCCTGCGGCCCCAGCGGAAGGTGAAGGCGCTCTTTTACGGCCATTCCCACGTCTGGGACATCGGCGAGCGGGACGGCGTGAAGCTCATCAACCTCCCGGCCGTCGGCTACAACTTTCGCGACGAGGATCCCGTGGGGTGGGTGGACGCCCGGTTTCGTCGGGGCGGTGTAGAGCTGACGCTGCACACGATCGGCGGCAACCAGAGCGACAACGGGAAAACCACGAACGTGGCCTGGGCGCGCTGATGGTCGGACCGGCCAACCGGGCGGGAAATCACCACCGCACTTCTCAAAGTTCGCGTCTCTCAGCGGGAACTTCGCGTTTTCGCCTTCGTCCGGCCGCCATCCAGTAGCGCCTCGGCATGCTTGAGGGCGGCGTCCGAAACCCCGCCGAGCATGCGGGCGATCTCCTGGCTGCGGGCCCGGCCCTCCAGTCGCAGAATCGAAGAGAGAGTGCGGCCGTCCTTCACCTGCTTGCGCACCTCCAGATGCGTCGCGGCGGCCGCCGCGACCGCCGGCAGGTGGGTGATGCAGAGCACCTGTCGGCGCGCGCCGATCTCCGCCATCTTGCGCCCCACCACCGTGGCGGTCTCGCCGCCCACGTTGGCGTCGATCTCGTCGAAGACCAGCACGGGAACCTCGTCCTGCGCCGCCAGCACCGTCTTCAACGCCAGCATCACGCGCGACATCTCACCCGAGGAGGCGATCGCCCGCAGTGGGTGGGGCGGCTCGCCCACGTTCGGCGCGAACTGAAACTCACAGTGGTCCCAACCGGTGGCGGTGATTTCGTCGCCGCTCGACAACGTGACCTCGAAATGGCTGCGGGCGAACCCGAGCTCCTGCAGCTGGGCGGTGACGGCGGCGCCGAGCTTGGGCAGAAGTTTCCTCCGCGCGGCGGAAAGTTCGTTGGCCGCCGCCGCCAGCTCCTTCTGCAGCCGCTTCTCCTCCGCATTCAGCCGCACCAGCTCCGTCTCGCGTGACTCCAGGGCCGCCAACTGCCGGGCCGCCTCCTCCCCGAACGCGTTGATCTCCTCGATGGTCGCTCCGTACTTGCGCTTCATCGACTGGAGAAGGTTCAGCCGTTCGTCGAGTTCCGCCAGCCGTTCGGGATTCACCTCCACCCGGTCGGCGTAGCGGTTGAGTTCGCCCTGCAACTCCCGCAGATTCTCCAGCGCCTGGCGGTGCAGGGCCTCGATCGGCTCCGCACCCGGATCGGTTCGCGTCAGGTCGTGCAGGGTGCGCCCCAGCTCTCCGGCCTGGTCCAGCAGCGAAGACTCGGACTCGCCGAGCGCGCCGAGTGCCGCCTGGGTGAGCTCCTGCAACCGCGCCGAGTTGCTGGCCCGGGTGTGCTCGGCTTCCAGTTCCGATTCCTCCCCCGGTTGAAATCTCGCGGCGGCAATCTCCGACGACTGGTGGCGCAAGAGCTCCAGCTTCTGGGCGTGGGTCTTTTCGTCGATGATCAGCCCGGCCTTGGCCGCCTCCAGTTTGGCCCGCGTCCGGACCAGCTCCGCCACCCTGCCGCGCCGCTCTTCCAGCCCGCCGAAGGCGTCGAGGATGGCCAGCTGACGGGCCGGATGCAGCAGCGACTGATGATCGTGCGGGCCGTGGATGTCCACCAGCAGCTCGCCCAGCTGCTTGAGCACCGCGATGGTGGTCGGGGAACCGTTGACGAACTGGCGGTTCGTGCCGGCGGCGGTGAAGGCGCGGCGCACCAGCAGCTGATCCCCCTCGCACGCGTCGATGCCGTTCTCCTCCAGCAGCGGAGCCACCACGGCCGCCTGGGGCCCCAGGCTGA
>DNDP01000341.1:10605-13330 GCA_003484235.1 Verrucomicrobiales bacterium | reverse complement strand
CGCAGAAGCTCGAGCTGTTCGACGCCCTGGTGAAGTGCGGTTTCAAGGAGATCGAGGTCGGATTCCCGTCCGCCTCAAACACGGAATTCGCCTTCAACCGCCGGCTGATCGAGGGCAGCCGCATTCCGGACGACGTCACCATCCAGGTGCTCGTGCAGGCGCGCGAGGACCTGATCGAGAGGACGGTCCAGTCGCTGGTGGGCGCAAAACGGGCCATCATCCATCTCTACAACTCCACGTCGCCGGCGCAACGCCGGGTGGTGTTCGGCAAGTCCAAGGACGAGATCCGCGCCGTGGCGGTGCAGGGCGCGAAATGGATTCAGGAACGGCTGCCGCGCCTGGCGGGAACGGGTGTGACGCTGCAGTATTCGCCCGAGAGCTTTTCAGCCACCGAGGTGGAGTTTGCCAAGGAAGTCTCCGAGGCCGTGATGGAGGTCTGGCAGCCGACCCCGAACAGGAGAATGATCCTCAACCTGCCAGATACCGTGGAGGTGGCGATGCCGAACGTGTATGCGGACCAGATTGAATGGATCTGCCGCAACATCCGCGACCGGGAATCCCTGATCATCAGCCTGCACACCCACAATGACCGCAGCACCGGCACCGCGGCGACTGAGTTGGGCCTGCTGGCCGGAGCGGACCGGGTGGAAGGCACGCTCTTCGGCAATGGCGAGCGGACCGGCAATCTGGACATCATCACCGTCGCGCTGAACCTCTACATGCAGGGCATCGATCCGCAGTTGGAGTTTTCCGATCTCAACGCGCTCCGGGAAATTTACGAACGGTGCACGGGCATGACCGTGCCGGCCCGCCATCCGTACGGCGGTGAACTGGTGTTTACCGCGTTCAGCGGTTCGCATCAGGACGCCATCAAGAAGGGGCTCGCGGAATGGGCCGCCGGAGGCCGCGAGCACTGGGACGTTCCCTATCTCACGATTGATCCCTCCGATGTCGGCCGCGAGTACCGTGAGGTCATCCGGGTGAACAGCCAGTCGGGCAAGGGAGGCGTGGCCTATCTGCTCGAGTCCGAGTTTGGCATCGAACTGCCCAAGGACCTGCAGCGCGAGTTCGGCCCCATCGCCAACGATCTGGTGGATGCCCTGGGACGCGAGGTTCGGGCCGCTGAGCTGAAGGAGATGTTTTGGAAGGAGTACGTTGAACGCAGCAACCCGTGGTCGTTGGTGCATTTCCATGCGGACGGTTCGGGAGGGGTCTTCCAGTGCCGCGCAAGCGTGCGTCGCAATGGCGAGGCTATGTCCTTGACCGGTGAAGGCAACGGACCGATTGCTGCGTTTGTTCACGCCCTCACGAAGGCGGGTGCGCCAAAGTTCGAGGTCGCCTACTACAAAGAGCACGCCTTGAGCGCGGGCGAGGAGGCCAGCGCGATCGCCTACATTCAGATCAAACTGCCCGACGGACGGACCCGCTGGGGGGCCGCTGAAGACACGAACATCGAGCTGGCCTCGATCAAGGCGGTGCTCGGCGCCCTCAACAGGGTTTGAACGAGTGGCCGCCGAGGGTTCCGCAAAACTTTCAGGACTCCTCCTTTACCGCGCGGGCGACCTTCCCCGCGGCTGCCTCCATTTCGGGAGTGACCCCGACCTGCCGCTTCGCGATTTCCTTGAGCACCTTGCCGAGCGGCTGCCAGCCCTCGCCATCGGGCCGCACCGGCGTTTCGGCGGTGATGCGATCCTCCATCAACCACTTTACCAGCTTGTATCCCGGAATGGGGCCATACTCCTTGTCGTCGATTCCGATGACATGGTAGGTGCGGTGGTGGTCGATCAGCTGAGCCAGTTCGCGCAGCCCAATCGCGGACGCCCTGCCGACGTCCAGCACGGTCTTTTTTAGGGTGGTGCCAGGTTCGGCCTTCAGCCGAGCCAGCCAGCCCTTGGCCTGATCGATCAATTCAACACCGACGGCACCATCCGGAGCTTGCCGTTTGACAACATCCTCCCCCGACTCCCGGGAAAGGCTGGAATCACCCGCTTCGCCCGCCGTATCCAATGATCGTTCATAGCCGTTCGCCAAGCAGGCGAGACTGCCGTCGACGATGTTCATCAGCAGCCCATGGACGGGGATCGATGTGTCGATCAGCGGACTCCTGCGTGCAACGGCCACTGAGCTGGCAACGACTCGCCGTTCATCGATGCGGATCCGTGGGCAATCGGATGAAGGGACAAAATCGGGATCATCGTCATTCCGGGCCCCGTGCGCGAAACCATCCATAAGAGCGACCCGACAGTCGGTGTGGCCGACGATGACAATTTCACGCGCACCTTCCAGCGTGCAGGCAACCGCCAACGATCGCATGGTGTCGCCCAAGGGGTTTGAGACGACTCCGCCGGCGTTTCGAATCCAGATCACCTGCGTATCCGGCAGGCCAAATGCCCCGGGCAGGAACCGGTTCACGCGGGGATCGATGCAGGCAACCACCGCCAGGGGGAGCGAGCCGGCAAGTTCCTCAACATGGAGACTTGGAGCGGACCCGAGCGGGCGATCCGTCCGGTTTCGCTTCAGAATGGCGTCCAGCAATTTCATTCCCCAGGAGCCTACTATGCCGTGCCAATTCCTGAAATGATTGCTTCAATC
Organism: Verrucomicrobiales bacterium; assembly: GCA_003484235.1. Classification (GTDB taxonomy): domain Bacteria; phylum Verrucomicrobiota; class Verrucomicrobiia; order Limisphaerales; family RI-55; genus RI-55. The sequence continues at coordinate 10,738 of DNDP01000341.1, read as the reverse complement.
AAACTCTCGCCCCAATCGGCGGTTGAACCGCCAGAATGACCGAGTAGGCCTGCAATGCCCTCCACCACCGCCTCACTGGCGCTTTCTTTCACTGCCTCGGTGAAGCCGTCCGATTCTCTTCGCGGAGGAATCT
>DNDP01000341.1:0-10365 GCA_003484235.1 Verrucomicrobiales bacterium | reverse complement strand
ATGTGCCAATCGGTCGATCTCGCCATGGTCCAGCCAAACCCCAAGACATTGAGGGCACTGATCCACCTCCACGCTCCCTGCAAGCAGGATCGAAGGATCGGGAGAACCACAATCGGGGCATCCTCGGCGTGAGGTCTGCCGGGATTTGGAAGGACGAGCAACGACTGCAACGGACCGGCCCGCGAGACGGCATATTTGCCGCCAACTTTTTGCGGGAAGCCAGAGCCCACCACAGGTCGGGCAACCGAAGACTCCCACCCCTGACACCACCTGGTTCCACAGGCGGGTTCCATCCGCTGTGCAGCGTCTGGCCGCCCGGTGAACCGGAGATTGGGAGCTATCCTTAATCGGGTTCATGGCAATCACGGATTCAACCACGCGGTCCACGATGGATGTTGTAGAGCGTCAAGCAAAGGAACAGCGCAGCCTGCAAGACCAGATTGGTCAGGAGGCCAAATTTCAGCACCAATAGTCCAAGCAGCCAGAGCACAAAGCTGATGATTGCAGGGATCGGGCTGCCGTCATACTCGGCCTCGCCGATCCTCCAAAAGAACACCACGGTTCCGATTGCGGCAATCAGGAGCAGCGTCGGGCTGAGCATTGGATTTCACCTCCCAAGACAAAGTGCGATATGTCCAGGCCGTCGAGCGAAAAGGCGGATATGGGTTTCGATTGAGGTGGCTCGATGCCAAATGATCATGGCACGGCTCCCACTCCCCTCCTTGTTGGGGCAATCGTTGATCACCCTAGGCCAGCCAACATTCTTCGCCAAGTTGGTCGGGAATTCGGGCAGACCGCACGGGTTGATGTCAAACTTGCCGATCACACCAAACTCGATTGGATCCATCATGACAGCAACTTCTCCACGTCAGCAAGGAAGGCTCGTTCTCGTTGACCGATGCGGCCGTCCGCTGCGAGCACCTGCTGCAGGGCACCCAACGCGGACATGCATTCCGTTGGGCCTGAAAAGCGGGTGCACAACTCACCAAGCAACTCGCTGCGTCCGAGTGGGCTGCTGCGCACCCGGGTCACCGCGGCGTTCAGCAACTCCCGCCTCTCTGTAGGCTCATCAACGCCGAGATCGAGAAGGACCTGATTGAGTCGCTGGTCCTCTGCGAGCGCCAGATGGGCGTCGGCATACATTCCCAGTATGAGCAGATCCAGCAGCGCCGCCCTTTGTTCAGCTTTGTATCGCGTTTGGTTCATTGCAGTCTTTCGCATCTGATTAAGATTCTGTGGACAATCCCAACGGAGATATCTCCCAATTGGTGGATCATCGCGCTCAGTCGCGGTCCAAGGAACTTCGGCACGTCGGTGTTGCCCAACCTACCGGCTGTCCGCACTTCTCCCGACTCATGGTAGCCCGAGTAAAGCGATCATTGGGAGCTCTCACAAGCGGGGAATTGGGTTGATCCCAGGCCCCTCATGGCCGGTTCCATGCGAAAACATTCGGCCCGCCCATCTGATTCAGCGCCCACATCTGCTAGGTGCTGTTTGGTTTGCTGAATCGTGACCCTATCGACGGCAAACAATGGATGGGACCAGAACGAGACCTGGGCTTAGCTCGCAAACCGGAGAGGCACGAGCGTTGCTACTGTGTTGAAATTGGACAGACTGTTCAAGATTGAGAATGAAAGGACAGTCGACTCGCTGGAACAGTATTTCACCGGTTTTTAAAATTAATTCGAGGCACCATGAACGGAAAGGATCATTGTCACGGTTCTGTCATTCGGATGGGTACTTCCGGATGTTGTATCCTGGCAGGTCAGGATTTCGTCGCGTCGAGGTGGGCGAGGTCCGTCGGCTCGCGTGGAGTATGTGCCGGAAACTCCGGGAGTTTTTGCTTCACATGGGCGATGGAAGCGGGTATCAATTAAAACGTTCAGATAGAGGCACTTAAATCTTAAGAATGGTGCAGTCGAATTGATCGACTACGATCCCGCGCGAAAGCGGGTCCAAACAGGATGACAACAAATCGGGAAAAGCAATCCAAGGAGTCGGCGTCAAACTGCAACGGTTTTACGCTGATCGAGTTGCTGGTGGTCATCGCCATCATGGGGATCCTCGCGGGGCTCCTGCTGCCGGCTCTCTCGCGGGCAAAGAACTCCGGGCACGTCACTTCCTGTCTGAATAACCTCCGGCAGCTCAATCTCGCGTGGACGATGTATTCCGACGACCACGAGGGACGTCTGGCGCCAAACATCTTCTTCTACGGAAATCCTCATCCAAGCAGGTATTCATGGGTTCAGGGTCGTTTGGACTATCAGCCGACCAACCCGATGAACACCAACTCAGCAATCTTCTTGGACCCTAGCATCTCCGCCTTTGCCCGGTATTTGCGGTCACCGGCGATCTATCGATGTCCATCCGACAGAAGTGCCGTCCGAATCAACAACGAGTGGCACTCCCGCGTTCGCAGTTATGGAATGAACTGGGCACTGGCGTCCGAAAAGACCACTGACATCAAGGTTTTCAGAAAGTTTGCCGAGATCACTAGCCCTCAGCCTGCCAATCTGTTTGTTTTCATCGATCAACATCCGGATTACGTCGCCGATCCCCATTTTCACATGGGCCTTGAAACGGGAGGCAAAGCGCAGTTTCTAGACGTTCCCTCTGCCAATCACAACGGTTCGGGAACGCTGACATTTGCGGATGGGCACGCTGAACGACGGAAATGGGCGGACAACCGGACGCTCGTGGATGTCAAGTATCAGGGTGCTTCTTTCCGAGCAATTCCCTCGCCTAATAATCCGGACATTGCCTGGCTGCAGGAGCGATTCACCATTCCCAAGGGTTCAAAGTAGAGCCATGGCTTGGAAGGACCGGCCGGCAGGCCCCCTCGCCGGTGCCAAGTTTTTCGGCTTCAACCGGTTTCAGATCCACAATTCAACCCCGCGGGCTCGCTTTCTGCTTCAGCACAGCGCCGGTGAAATGAAATCACCGGCGTGCGTGTGTTTGTGAATCCCGACTTCCAGCCCGGCAGTTGCAGTTCAAGCGAGCCGCGCCATGCGACATCTCCCCTGACAATCGCTCGGGTTGAAGATCATTGCCTGCGGGTGCTGTCGGCCGCCGTCGGCGTTGCATCGGTTTCAGCGGCAGGATTGGTGCGCAGCTCCGGTTCCGACCATCACGGAATAGTAGCGTTCGGCGTCAACCGCGAGGACTTGGTCGGATTCAGCGAATACCTTTTTCACCATCCTTTGCCAGGAAGGACGGGCTACGTGCAGCGTCTTAAACAACCGGAGTTGTTTGTCCATCTGCCCGACGCTCTGAGTCACGCCCTGATCGTGACGGAAGAAAAAGCAACGGAATCGGCATACCTGATTCTCCTGTCCTCGGTTCGTCCGGATGCGAGCACCCCCGTCCTCGATACTCTGCGACTGCTGCTGGCACAAGTCTCCGTCATATCGGAGGTCAACAGCCAGCTCCAAAAGGCCTCGGAACAATTGCAACATACGGGAGCCGCGCTCTGGCACGCTGAAGAGAAGTACCTTCAGTTGATGAACAATCTCGATGCCGGCATCCTGCAATTGCAGCCGGACGGAGGGCTAATCTCCGCCAACAAGGCGGCCGCCCAATTGTTTGGCTTTTCGACAATTGGTGAATTCTTCCGGGCGTGGAATCGGTCTGCCAACGGCTTTTACGCGGCGGAGGGACGTAAACTGGAGTTCCTCCAGCTGCTCGGGTCCCACAGCGCGTTGATCCACTTCGAATCGGAGGTGTGGAATCAGCAGGGAGAGAAGCTTTGGATCACGGAAACCTGCCGCCCCATCCGCGACCTGAGTGGTCGATTGCTCTTCTATCTGAACACGATGGAGGACATTACCGAACCGCGCCGCAACGCGGAATCCCTGCGACTCTCGGAATCGCTCTATCAGTCCCTCGTTGCCAACCTGCCGCAGGCCATCTACCGCAAGGATCGCAATGGCCGGTTCACCTTTGCCAGTCCCAACTTTTGCCGCATTCAAAACTGCTCGCCGTTTGCAGTTCTCGGGCGGACGGAGGACGAAGCTCCCGGCAGCTCGCCCTGGCAGGACAATCATTCGGAGGATCTCGACATCATGAATGCCGGCACCCCGGCGGAAGGCTTTCAAACGAGCCACACACACGAAGGTGCGGGCCGCCATCTGCAGTACATCAAGCAACCGCTCCAGGATTCCGGAGGCAATGTCATCGGACTGCAGTCCATCTTTTGGGACATCACCGATCAGAAGCAGGCCGAACAGGAAATGTCCCGGGCCCGTGACGCGGCCATAGAGCTTGCCCGGACGAAGTCCACATTCCTGGCCAACATGAGCCACGAACTGAGAACCCCGCTCAATGGCATCATTGGCATGGCTTCCCTGCTGGGGACCACGCCGCTCAGCGAAGATCAAAGGGACATTCTGTCGACGGTGGAAACCAGCGCGGAGAATCTCCTTGAGATCATCAACGAAGTGCTCGACTACTCGAAGCTTGAGGCCGGCAGGATGCAGCTGGAATCCGTGCCTTTCGATGTCAACGAACTCATCGAATCGGTGGTGGATCTCTTCACCGATCGGGCCCAGACGAAGCAGATCGAATTGGCAGCCAGGTTTCTGCCACGATCGATTTCACGGGCGTCAGCAGACCCGGGCAAGATCCGCCAGATTCTCGTCAACCTGGTCGGGAACGCGCTCAAGTTCACCGCCTCCGGTTCAGTGACGATCGTTGCCGAAGCCCTCGCCGCCTCGGATGGCACGCTTTCGCTGAAGTTTCGCATCCGGGATACGGGCATTGGCATCGACCGGGCGCTGCAGCAGAGATTGTTCACCCCTTTTACACAGGGCGACCCTTCAACCACGAGACACTTTGGGGGCACCGGGCTCGGACTCGCCATCTGCCGTCAGTTCGTCGAACTGATGGGAGGAGAGATTGGCTTGAAGAGCGAGCCGGGCAAAGGATCGGAGTTTTGGTTTTCATTCGTGGCCAAGTCGGTCTCTCATGAAACCACCGAATGGGAGGGAACACCGATGAATTGTCCCGGTCGACTGGACATTCTGCTGGCGATGGAGCCCGGTGTCACCGCGGGCAGTCTCTCTGATCTGCTGGCCGATATTGGCTACAGCGTCCAGCGATTGACAGATCGGCAAACCATTGAGACCTGGCTTCTCGCGCAAGCCGATCCTTCCGGCGACCCGAAGCTGATCTTCGTGGACAAGGGTCTTTGGAGTGGAGCCGGCCTGGACTTCCTGCTGAGGCGGAATGGCCGAGGCAGGCCGTCACCGCCAACGTTCGTGCTCTGTCCGAGGGGTCAAATGCTCGATCCGCTGGCGGTCGCTGAGTCAGGACTTGCCGGTTGCCTGCCCGTGCCCATCAAGGCCAGCCGCCTGCACGCCTGCCTTGAGGAGGCAGAAAAGCTGATTCGCGCACAGCGCACCCACGCAAGCGTTGGCGTCGGTCCACACCAGGTTACAGCCGAACCGACATCCGCCCGCGTTCTCCTGGTCGAAGACAATTCGAGCAACCAGAAGCTTGCCCAGGTCATGCTGCAGCGGCTCGGCTACCCGGTTGATGCCGTTGCCAACGGCCATGAGGCGGTGGAGGCCTTCAAACGGGCCCACTACCCGGTGGTTCTGATGGATTGCCAGACCCCGGTTATGGACGGCTGGGACGCAACCCGGCTGATCAGGGACCTCGAAGTAGTCTGCCGGCAGGGTTCAGGCGTGCGATCCAGTCACATCATCGGGCTGGCTGCCGAACTCGACGAAGGCGTATTCGATGCCTGTCAGCAGGCCGGCATGAATGACTGCCTGGTGAAGCCGCTGCGCAAGGATGACCTCGTGGCTGCTCTCGGCCAGGCATTTGAGGGCTTCAGCAACTCCGGCCAGCCGCCGATAAGCACGAATGCCTGCGACGCCATGCCGGCTCGCCCAGGGCGCCACTGCGCGCCCGCATGATTCATTTGCATGAATGACTCCAGTTCCAGCCGCTTCACCGTCCTCCTTGTCGAGGATGACGTTGACATATGGGAGATGCTTTCCGTCCTCCTGCTGGAGGACGGCGTGGATCTCAACTGGTCGCGGACCGGGCGCAAGGCATTGGCCCAGGTTGAGGAACAGGAGTTCGACCTCATCATTCTCGATCTGGGCCTGCCGGATCTCAACGGATTCGAGGTCCTGCGCCAGTTGAAGTGTGCTCCGCGGACGGCGGGCACGCCGGTGCTCATCATCACCGCCCTGAACGCCACCCGCGACAAGCTGATGGGATTCGAACTGGGCGCTGCAGACTACCTCACCAAGCCGTTTGAGGTCGCCGAACTGCGCGCCCGGATGCGCTCCCTGCTCCGGTCCAAGCGGCTGCAGGACGAGCTCTCACTGGCCAACGTGGAGCTGGCGGCGGCACGCGAGGCCGCGGAGGCCGCGGCACGCGCCAAATCGGAGTTCGTGGCCAACATGAGTCACGAGATCCGCACACCGATGAACGGCGTGATAGCGATGACCGGCCTGCTGTTGGAATCGCCCCTGACCCGCGAGCAACGGGAACTGGTGGAGACCATCCGCACCAGCGGTGATTCGCTGCTGGACATCATCAATGACATTCTCGACTTCTCGAAGATCGAGTCGGGCAAGATCGAGATCGAGAACCACGGCTTCGACCTGCGCCACTGTGTCGAGGATGCGCTGGACCTGCTCGCCGCGAAGGCCGCAGAAAAGGGAGTGGAGTTGATCTGTGACCTGGCGGATGACGTTCCTCTTGCAATCGTAAGCGACGGCACACGCATCCGCCAGATACTGGTCAACCTTGTCGGCAATGGCGTGAAGTTCACCAGCCAGGGCGAGGTGATGGTGACGGTTTCGCTCGGCAAACCCTCCTCGGTCATCGAACTCGGAGCCGGACAGTCCGTCCTGCATTTTTCCGTCCGGGACACCGGCATCGGAATTCCAGCGGACAAGGTGAACCGCCTGTTTCAGTCCTTTTCGCAGGTCGATGCCTCGGTAACCCGCCGGTTCGGCGGCACCGGATTGGGGCTGGCAATCAGCAAGCGCCTCGCGGAGATGCTCGGCGGCTCGATGTGGGTGGAGAGCCAGCCGGGGCGCGGATCGATCTTTCATTTCACGATTCCCGCCCGCGAAGCCACGGACACGGTGTTCCGGCCTGCACCGCTGCGGGATGCCCGCGAACCGTTGGTTGCATGGATTGCCGAGGACAATGCGCATCTGGCATTGGCTCTTCGCAGAATCCTCGTCCAGCTGGGCTGCGACGTGCGCGCATCGGGCACGATTGCCGAGCTTGACCGGGCCATCGCCGCCGGTGAATCGCCGGGCATCCTCATTCTCGATCGCGGTCTCCCCGAGATGTGTGATCATCGGTGGCTGAAGCAGATTCGGATGCGCTCTCCGCAGCGGGCCATCCCCGCCATCATCCTCAATTCGTTCGCCGAACGCGGTTCCGCTCACACACAGACCCAGCTGCCGCATACCGTTTACATCTCCAAGCCGGTACGCAAGGCCGAGCTGACCGGCGCAATCCAGCGGGCGTTGTCCTCCTCAGCCCGCCCGCCGACTTCGACCGGTCCGGAAACCCAGCGCCTCGACTGCAAACTGGCCGACCGTCTCCCGCTGCGAATGCTCCTGGCCGACGACAATCCCATCAACCAGAAGGTCGCCGCACGCCTGTTGAAGCAGATGGGCTACGTCGCGGATGTTGCCGGCAATGGCAAGGAAGCGCTCAAGGCGCTTGAAGCACAGCCCTACGACATCATTTTCATGGACGTTCAAATGCCGGAGATGGACGGCATCGAGGCATCCCGCAAGATCCGCGAGAAGGAACGCCTACGTGGAGGAGGTCAGCCGCCGGTGACAATCATCGCCATGACGGCCAACGCCATGTTGGGGGATCGCGAGAAGTGCATCGCGGCAGGAATGGATGACTACCTCTCCAAGCCTGTACGTCCTGAGACCATGCAGGAAATGCTGCAGCGGTGGGGTGAAGTCCGCCGGGCCGCCGCAGTTCAGGAAACGCCGGTCGCCACGACGGAGACTTCAAAATCAGCGGAATCGGCCCCTCCCGGGTCGGAGGATCAGCCGCCGGTGGACATGGACCGGCTGCGCGAGTTTTCCGCCTACGATGAAACTGCCATGCGGGAACTCGCGATCCTTTATGTCGAACAAACTTCGGCCCAGATCGGCCGACTGCGCGCCAGCTTCATGGATGGCCGGAATGAGGAAGCCCGCCGGATAGCGCACAGCTGTGCTGGTGGAAGCTTCACCTGCGGCATGGCCCCGATCGGTGAAACCTTCAGGCTGATAGAGCATCGACTGACCGATGGTCGCATCGATGGCGTCGAAGACGCGATCGCAAAGGCGGAAGAACAGTTCAACCTGACCCGGGACTTCCTCACGAACGAAGTGATCGCTGCGGCGTAGGACTTCCGCATCAAGAAATGGTTCGCCAGCGGTGGTCGGTCGGAGCAGATTCGGTGTGGCGGTGGAACCTGCAAACCTCAAGCTCAAATGAAGAACATTCTGTTTATCGAAGACGATCCCATTCTGGGGCCGCTCTATGAGTCGCAGCTGAAGAATGCCGGCTACGCCGTCAACCGTGCGACGGATGGCGAAGCGGGGCTCAGCGCGCTCCAGAGCGCCCGGCCCGACCTGATCATGCTCGACATCGTGCTGCCCAAGATTTCCGGCGTGGAACTGCTCCAGATGTTCCGCACGACGCCCGAGGTGCAGGACATTCCTGTCATCGTCTTCACGAATTCGTTCAAGCAGGAGGTGATTCAGCAGGTTGAACGGATCGGTGCCAGGCGCATTCTGACCAAGTCCAAGTTTGTGCCCCGCGATGTGCTGCAGATCATCGACGAAGTGCTCAATGGCAACGCAGGAGGCGCCACCCCGCAGGAAACGGCGAAGGCCGCCAGCGAAGCCGAGCATCACACCCTCGAAATGCAGCTGAATGCCCTGCTCTCACAATGCCGGAAGACGATGGCCGAGGTCAGCCATGAAACGGGCAACGACTTTCGCGTCCCCCGCCTCCGTTCATTGCGTACGGCCGTCCGGCAGCTGACCGGGTGCGCCGCGGCTTTGGACCTGAAAACCCACGCCTATTTCAGCGAAGCCCTGGAAGCGCTGCTGGCAGATCTCACCGAGCAACCGGATCGGATTACGGCCTCCAGCCTTCGAACGATATCCCAGTCCGTGGATTTCCTGTTCGAGCAGTTCGATCCGGCGCGAGCCTATTCCGCCGGAGCCGAGACGGAGTTCTCGGTCCTCATTGTCGATGACGATGCCATCTCCCGCAGAGCCATCCAGGCCTCGCTCGGCCGGATCAAGCAGGCGGGCACCGAATGCGGGACCGTGTGGAAGGCGATCGACCAGGCCAAGAGCCAGGGCTTCGACCTGATCTTCCTGGACGTGGACATGCCGGAGGTGAAGGGAGACGAGCTGTGTTCCACCATCCGGAAGACTTCGGGCAACGCCAAGACTCCCGTCATCTTCGTCACCAGCCATACTGACCTGCAGACCCGGGCCAAGTCCACGCTGAGCGGTGGCACCGACTTCATTGGCAAGCCGTTTCACTTCATGGAGCTTGCGGTGAAATCCCTCCTGCACGTGCTCCGGCGGCGGCTGCACTGAAGGATTGCCGCCTCATTCCGGTGCACCGCCGGCCCCACTAGGCCGCCGGCTTTGCCAGATCCTTCCTTGGAAACAGCGGCTGCGGGTCGCCGCAGACATGGCCGGCTTTCAGGCCGCCCCATGCCAAGCCGGCAAGCTGCGCCGGGGTCTGCTGCAGGTTGAGCTGGGAAAAGATTCTGTCGGCGGTTGCGGGCAGGAAGGGCCAGAGCAGGACCGCGATCACGCGGCAGCTCTCAACCAAATTGTAGAGCACTTCATCCAGGCGCCCGGCCTGCGCCGGATCCTTTGCCAGCTTGAAGGGCGCCGTGCGATCAATGTAGCCGTTCACGGCCGTGATGAATTCCCAGATTGCGCGGAGCGCCTCCTGCAGACCGTTGGTCCCGAGGGCTTCCACGGTGCGGTTGATCGCCGCCATTGCCTGTTCCGCCAGTTCCTCGGAAGGTCCGGCCAGCCGGCTCTCCCGGTAACGCTTGAGCATCGAGAGCGACCGGTTCACCAGATTGCCCAGACCGTTCGCCAGTTCGGCGTTGTAACGCGCCTCGAAGCCGGCGTCCGTCCAGTTGCCATCCGGACCCACGGCCAGTTCCCGCACGACGTAGTAGCGGAAGGCGTCCACGCCCCACTCGTCGATGACCGCGACCGGATCCACGATGTTGCCCGTGCTCTTGCTGATCTTCGCCCCTTCCTTCTGCCACCAGCCGTGCACGACGATCTGTTTCGGCAGTGGCAGGCCGATCGCCTTGAGCATGATCGGCCAGTAGACGGC
>DNDP01000184.1 GCA_003484235.1 Verrucomicrobiales bacterium | reverse complement strand
CGAACTTGTGGTCGTGGCAGCGCGCACAAGAAACGGTGAGGCCGAGGAACGCCTTCGACACCACGTTGATCTGGTCGTCGGTGAACCGCACCAGCTCGTCGAGCGCGTCGGTCGGCGCGAACCCGTGGAAGACCATCCGCAGGTGGGCCGGCCCGATCGCCGACTCGTTCAGGCCCAGTTCCCCGTTGAGCCGCGGCGCGGGCAGCAGGTCGCCGGCAAGATGCTCCTTCACGAGCTGGTCGTACGGCACGTCGGCGTTCAGCGCGCGGATCAGATAGTCGCGATACCGCCACGCGTAGGGAATCATCGGATCCCCTTCGCTGCCGTGGGACTCGGCGTAGCGGAGCCAGTCCATCCAGTGCCGCGCCCAGCGTTCGCCAAACTGCGGCGAGGCGAGGTAACGGTCGACCAGTTTCTCGTAGGCGGCCGGATCGGTGTCGGCGACGAAGGTGGCGATCTCCTCCGGAGTCGGCGGCAGGCCCCGGAGTTGGTAGCTCAGCCGGCGGATCAAGACCTCGCGGCTGGCGGGCGGCGCGGCGGGAAGCCCCTGCTCCTGCAGCCGCGCGTTGATGAAGCGGTCGACTGGATGACGCGAGGCACCGGCGGCCGCGGGAGGCGGTTCATGGGCCTGGATCGGCTGGAAACTCCACCAAAGCTTGCGGCGTTCGCGCACGGCCGGCCAGTCGCTGTCCCGGGCGATCTCCTCCTCCGTCGGCGGGTGGTCCCGCGGATCGGCCGCGCCCGAGCGGATCCACTCCGCGAAATCCGCAATCGCCGCATCGCCCAGTTTTGCGCCGGACTTCGGCATCTGCAGGTCCTCGTTCTCGTGGCGGATCGCCTTCAACAGCAGGCTGCCATCGGGGTTGCCCGGCACTATCGCCGGCCCCGAATCGCCCCCCCGCCGCAGCGCCTCGCGATGGTCCAGCGCGAGCCCGCCCTTCCGTTTCCCTTCGCTGCGGTGGCATTCGTAGCATTCCTGGACCAGCACCGGCCGGATGCGGCTTTCAAAAAACTCCAGCTGCCGGGCGGTGCTGGCGGACAACGTCAGCGGCCCGGCGCAGCACGCGATCAGCGCAAGGCGCAGGGAAAGGACACGAAGAGTCGCTGTTTCGAACATGGCTTCGCCGTGACCTTAGCGGGAAACCATGGCCTGACAAATTCAAAGAACCGCCGGCATCGGCCGGGGTCCTTCAGGCCCGTAGGCATGGTCGCCGCCGCCCCACGGCTCCGGTGTTGAATGCCGGCCCCCGCGGTGGTTCACTCCGCGGCATCCTGACCATGCCGTTGCTGTTCGCGATCACCCTCTTCGTGAGTGCCGCGCTGCTCTTCGCCGTGCAGCCGATGATCGCCAGGTTCCTCCTGCCACTCTTGGGTGGCGCGCCGGCCGTCTGGACAACGTGCATGGTCTTCTACCAAGGCACCCTGCTGCTCGGCTACCTCTACGCCCACTTCGTCAGCCGCTGCCTGAAGGTGCCGGCTCAGGTCGTCCTTCAGTTCGCGTTGCTGGCCGCCGCCTTTGCGCTGCTGCCGTTTGGCATGACGGATTCGGCCATCGCGAAGCTCGAAGAGGGCGCCGAGCCCATCGCCTGGCTGCTGGCCACCCTCCTGGCCGTGGCCGGCCTCCCGTTCTTCATCACCTCCACCACCGGTCCGCTGCTGCAGAGGTGGTTCTCGCGACTGCACGATGATGAATCGGGCGATCCCTATTTCCTCTACAGCGCGAGCAACCTCGGCAGCCTGCTCGCCCTCGCCGCCTATCCGGTCTGGCTCGAAACGCGATGGGATCTTGCAGCCCAGGCCAATCTCTGGCGTTGGATGTTTTTCAGCCTGATCGTTCTTGTCCTCGCGTGCGGTGTGGCGCTGGTGAGGCGCTCGAAGCAGGCCGGCAACGCGCCGGTGTCGCCGCTCTCCGGCCGGGCGCTCTCATGGTCGCGCCGGCTGCGCTGGGTGATGCTCGCCTTTGTCCCGAGCAGCCTGATGCTCGGCGTGACCAGCTATCTCGGCACCGACATCGCGAGCATCCCGCTCCTCTGGGTCATTCCGCTCTCGCTCTATCTCCTCTCGTTCGTCCTGGTCTTTGCCCGGCGCCAGCTGGTGCCAGCGAAGCTGCTGCATCGCGCGATGCCGGCGGTCACCGTCATCCTCATCTTCACCATGATCAGCCGGGCCAGCGATCCCACCTGGTTCCTGCTCACCATCCATCTCGTCTTCTTCTTCGTGGCCGCCATGGTCTGCCACGGCCGGCTCGCGCAGGACCGTCCCGCCCCTGGCGGTCTGACGGAGTATTACCTGTGGATGTCCATTGGCGGTGCGCTCGGCGGATTCTTCAACGGCGTGCTGGCGCCGCTGCTGTTCCGGGACGTTTACGAGTATCCCCTCGCCATCCTCGCCGCCGCGGCGCTGTACCTCGGCCTGCCGGCGAACAACGCGCATCGGCCCGCATGGCTGCTTCGGTGGGCACCGGTGCTGGCGCTGGGTGGACTCGCCTTCGGGTTGTCGCTGCTGGCCGGCCGGTTGGGACTCTCGCTGGGCGTGGCGACCAACGCCCTCATTTTCGGGGTCCCGGTGGTGCTGTGCTTTGGGCTCGCCCGCGCGCCGTTTCGCTTCGCCTCCGCCCTGGCCCTGGTGATGGCCGCCTCCCAGACCTACGTCGAGCTGAACAAGCGCACCGTTTTCCTGGATCGCAGCTTCTTCGGCGTCTCGCGCGTCACCCGGACCCGGGGCGGCCGCTTCCACCAGCTCGATCACGGCAACACCACCCACGGCCGCCAGTTCCTCGACCCCGCCCGCGCCTGCGAACCGCTGGCCTACTACCATCGCACCGGTCCGCTGGGAACGATCTTCGCCGAGTTCAACCGCACCAACACCGCCCCCATCGTCGGGCTCATCGGTCTCGGCGCGGGCGCCGCCCTGGCATATTCCCAGCCCGGCCAGCATTGGGACATCTACGAGATCGATCCGTTGGTTGTCCGGATCGCCCGCACGCCGGCGCTGTTCTCCTACTTCGCCCGCTGCAGCGCCGTGGAACCCCGCGTGATCCTCGGCGACGGCCGCCTGCAGCTTTCGCGCGCTCCCGGCGGCCGCTATGGCCTCCTGCTCCTCGACGCGTTCAGCTCGGATGCCATCCCGGTTCATCTGCTCACCGAGGAGGCGGTGGAGCTGTACTTCGACCGCGTCGCCCCAGGCGGCTGGGTGGCAATGCACCTGTCCAACCGGTTTCTCGATCTGGAACAGGTCATCTCCGGGCTGGCGCAGAAGAAGGGTTACTCCGGGCTGAGCTGGATCGACGGCTCGCTCGATCTCGCCGACGGCAAGGAACAGTCCCTGTGGGTCCTGCTGGCGCGCAGCGAGGGGGACCTGCGCGGACTCGTCGCCGATCCCAACCGCATCCCCCTCGAAAACCGCCCCGCCATCGAGCCGTGGACCGACGCGCGCTCCAGCCTCCTGCCGATCTTCAGGTGGTGACCCGGCGGCGGCTCACTTCGCGTCCTTGAGGAACTTGTGCACCGTGAAGATGAAGGTCGCCACGATGCCGGCGGCGATCAGGAAGACGAGAAAGGCGATGGGACTCAGGGCGGCCATGGTGGACTCCGGGTTCAGGTTGTCTGTTTCTAGCACGTTCAACCAACGCCAACAACCTCGCATCCCGGCCCCGCACCGCACTCAACATTTGCTGCTCTCCCCTGCTCGCCAATTGGCCGGCACCCTCTCCGCCCCGCCCCGCAGACCGGGCTCGCCTGGCCTGGCAACCCCGTGCTAATCCACGTCCGGCCATGCCCCACCTCACGATCGACCTGAAGATCAGCGCCGACGAATTGCTAGAATACTACCGCGGCACCGCCCGTACCGTTCACGCGATCGCCACCAACGGCCAGACCGTCGACTTCCCCGCCTCCGCCCTGCAACGCCACATCACCAAGGACGGCATCCACGGCCGCTTCCGCCTCCGGTTTGACGAACACCACAAGCTTTTATCCCTCGAAAAGGACGATCCCGCCCCCGGCTTCAACACCCGCGCCTGACCCCGCCACCCTCCTTGGTTGAGCGTTGAGCGTTGAGCG
>DNDP01000076.1:6826-8898 GCA_003484235.1 Verrucomicrobiales bacterium | reverse complement strand
CAGAGCAACGGCAAGCTGGAGCGCTATCACCGGACGCTCAAGGAACAGGCCATCCGCCCCAAGACGCCCTTGACGCTGGAGGATGCACGGCGGGTGGTGGGCGAGTTTGTCGACCACTACAACACAGTGCGGCTCCACAGCGCCCTGGGCTACGTGAGTCCTCAGGACCGGCTGGCCGGCCGGCACACGGAGATCCATGCCCGCAGAGATCAGAAGCTGGAGGCCGCCCGCGAAGCGCGCCGACAACGTCGGGCCAACCCGGAGTTCACCTTGTGAACAACCCGACCTTGGCAAGCGGCCGGTGGCCGCTAAGCTCACCGATGTCCACCCGGAGGATAGGGCTCTGCTGGGAAGCAACCCGAGCGCCGCGGTGGACTCGAATACCGCAGGCTTGGGCGTCCCGCCCTGGCGGGATCGCCCAGGCCGGCCTCCTGCGGGTTCGATTCCAAAGCGAAAAATCCCAGGGGTTCGGGGACAGCGTCCCCGAGTCGTTGCCCCACCAAACCAAAACCAAAAACCGCCGGCAAAAGTGCGTTAGCTCCTTCGCCCAACCGGCGTTTCACGCTGAACCAGTACATTGGGAAACCGATACGGAGTTTGAATGATGCCGAATACATACAGATCGTTTTTAAGCAGAGCAGTATTCCCCTAGGAACGCTTCTCGAAGGCGGTGAGGTCGTTTTCACCATTAACGATCGCCTAGCCCTAAGATTTCCCATCAACAAGCAAGTCATGAATACACAGGCTAAGTTTGGCGAAATGGCGACCTTGGCGTTTGTACGCGATATAGGGCAGGGACTGGCACCACTTAACCACAAACCTTAGCCGCCATTGAAGGCTCAGGCTCTGCGGTCCTGCCTGGTTGATTGCGTTGCTGCTCGTCGGCCACGCAGCATGGATGAGTTTGCCGGCGCAGCGGTTGCAATGGATCGCGCAGGCAGAGCTGCCGTCTGCAACAAACATCCGGGTCACCGGCGTTACGGGGATTACCATGATGGAATGGGTGGCCGTCTGCCAGATTGATGAAACGGCGTTCCTGGACTACTGCCGGGAAGGCGGGCTCAAGGTGGAGGAAAAGATCGAAATCCTGAAACAGGTCCGGCAGGGGTCGCTGGTGAAGCACGTCGAATGGGTGGCCGGGCTTCCTGATTTCGCCGATACCCTGCAGTTCCGCCGGCATTTCGATGACCGCCCGTTCAATGGATTGTTCGTTCTCTATGATCGCTCCTCAGGGACCATGCTCCTGCACCTCCGAAACGGGTGACCACCGTCAGAGAGGGGAAGCATGCGCATTCCGAGACGCACGCGTCCACGGGTGCGAGTGGTGGTCCGCCCCGTCATGGAGCGCGGCGGTGCTACGCCGCTTTCGAGGGGCACGAGACTTTCCAATACGCGTGTCAGGCGACGAACCACACTTCTTTGCCGATGCGGTAGCCGAGTGGTTCCAGGTGGGCGGTGATGAGTTCGCGGGCGCCTTCGGCTCCGACGGCGACGATCATCGGCGTACCGTCGGGTGGCGGCAGGGCGCCCGGTTCGATGACCTTCACGCCGTGGATGAGTTCCCCGATCTTGGCCGGCGCGACGTCGACCAGCCGGCGCACTTCGAAACCGGTTTCCTGCAACCAACGCAGCCACGGCTTGCCGGTCTGTCCGGCGCCCCAGAGATCGACCTGCTTCACCCCGCGCAGCGGACAGGCGAGCAAATGTTCACGGCGGCAGCGGTCGAAGGCCTCGGCCGAGTAGCGCGGATGGGTGCGGGTCAGCCGCGTTTCGCCGTCAGTCCAGTCGAGCACGACTTCCGGCACCTTCACCGCCTGGTGACCGGCCGCGAAGGCGCGCAGCCAGAAATCGTAGTCCTCGGGAAAGTCACCCTCGCGGAAGCCCGCTTCGTACACCGCGCGGCTCGCCATCGTGCTCGGGTTGACCAGCGGGCTTTCGACAAAGCGCAACGCCCGGATGCTTACGGCGTCCAGGTGCTCGTTAATCCAGCGTTCGTAGCGTTGCCAGCTTGCCACCGGCGCGCCCGCGGCATCGACGATCCGCACGCGACCGCCGACGATGGTGGCGGTGGT
>DNDP01000076.1:5771-6696 GCA_003484235.1 Verrucomicrobiales bacterium | reverse complement strand
GGGTACGAGAAGTCGTCGGCGTCCATGCGGGCGATGTGTTCACCGCGGCATTGGGCGAGGCCAAAGTTCAGCGCCGCGACAATGCCTTCCGCCGGTCGGCGAAACAGCCGGATGCGCGGATCGCCAAGGGCTTCGACGACCGCGGCGGAAGTGTCGATCGAACCGTCGTCGACGATGATGAACTCGAAGTCGGCGAAGGTGCTCGCGAGAACAGAATGAACCGCGCGATCCACGGTTGCCCCGGCATTGCGAACCGGCATGACGACCGACAGTGGCGGTGGAGGCATCGCCGCGAGCCTAAGTCGGCGCGAAGACGGGCGACAAGCAGACTCCCGATCCGATGGCAGGGATGCCGTACCGCCGCCGACCCGGCGCCCAAGCCGAGCGTTCGGTCACCTTGTCGCGGTCCCCGGTTCAGGCTTCCGCTTCCTGGCGTTTCTGGACCAGATCTTTCTCGGCCAACACCCAGTCCTGGAGCGTCAGCGGGCGATCAGGAAGACGGTCGCGGTATAGCTCGAAGGCGTGCGCGCGCACCATGCCCATGGTCACTCCCGGCGTGAATGGTTCAGGCTGTTCGGAGGGTTTCTCATCAAGATTCATTTCGGTTTCCCTTTCCTGCCGGGTTCCGCAAACCCGGGTTGAGGCGCCATGGGAGCCATCAAGACGGGACGCTCCGTTTGGCGCACGATTTGTCTGCCGGCCGTCGTGCTCCGGTTCCCCTCCTCCGGCGGACAACCGCCAGATTCCGGTTACTTTCGCACCTAATGGCGCCGGAGCAAATACCGCGTTCGTCGCGGGCAGTTTCGGCGGGGGCCCACAGTGCCGGCTTCGTGTGTTGAAGCTTCGACGCAGCCTGCAGCCGGCGCTCACCAGTTTTTGCCGAGAACCCATCACGGCATGCACGGCGGTGTGAACCCCAGTTCCG
>DNDP01000076.1:4789-5603 GCA_003484235.1 Verrucomicrobiales bacterium | reverse complement strand
CGGTGTGAACCCCAGTTCCGAGGCTTCGGACAATCATCATCCACGGCAGCCGTGACAAACTTCGGGCACGCTCCGGATTGCAATCACGCGCCGATCAGGCACATTGGCCGGCCGACGAAATGACGCCCGTGGATTCATTCGACCGCCGTTTCCAGGATCCGGCGCCCGTACTGGCACTGGCGCCGATGCAGGACGTGACGGATCTGAGTTTCTGGGAACTCATGTCCCGCTACGGCGGACCCGACGTCTACTTCACGGAATACTTCCGGGTTCATGCCACCTCGAACCTTGAGAAACCGATCCTGCGGTCGCTGACCGACAATCCCACCGGCCGGCCGGCGATCGCGCAGATGATCGGCAACGACGTGGCCGCGCTGGTCCGCACCGCCCGCGAGCTGCTGCAGTATCCGGTTTCCGCCATCGATCTCAACCTCGGCTGCCCGGCACCGATCGTGTACCGCAAATGCGCCGGCGGCGGCCTCCTCCGCGAGCCGGCACGGGTCGACCGCATCCTCGGCGCGCTGCGGGAAGCGATCCCGACCCGGTTCACGGTCAAGACGCGGATCGGGTTCGACGATCCGGCGGTGTTCGACGAGCTGCTGCCGATCTTCGCCAAACATTCGCTCGACCTGCTCACGGTTCATGGTCGCACGGTGAAGGAGATGTATCGTAGCGCCGTTCACTACGACTACATCGCCCGGGCGGTGGCTGCGGTCCCGTGCCCGGTGCTGGCCAACGGCAATGTACATTCCGCCGCGCACGCCGCGCAGGTGCTGGGGTGGACCGGCGCGAGGGGCCTGATGATCGGCCGCGG
>DNDP01000076.1:920-4628 GCA_003484235.1 Verrucomicrobiales bacterium | reverse complement strand
CGCGGCGCGATCCGCAATCCGTGGCTCTTCGGGCAGATCCGCGACCACCTCGCCGGCAACCCCGTGACGCTGCCGACAGGACGCGACGTGCTGGCTTATCTGCACGACCTCTTCGAATCGACCAAGCTCGAGAACTACGAGGAGCGCGGCCACGTCACCCACATGAAGAAATATCTGAACTACGTGGGTGTGGGCATCGACCCGGAGGCCGGCTTCCTGCACGCGATGCGCCGGGCGACCACGGCGGCCGAGTACTTCCGCATCTGCACGGAGTTCCTTGACCACGATGAACCGATGCCATTGGAGCCGTTTGACCTCAAGCTCGGTGAACGCGACATCGTGGCCGGCGTGATGCGATAGGGTGGCGGAGGACCGCTCCGGCGCCAGGCTCGGTAAACCATGTCAGGCCAATCGGCGCCCGCTCATTTTCCGCTGAGCGCATCGGGGCGATCATGCTAGGTTCGGGAGTCCCGCAACGTGTGCCGGTTTGGGCGACCAACCGTGACGCGGCACCGGTTGGGACGTTTCACATGGCCACGCCAATCCCAGTCCCACTGGATTCGAAGGCTGCCCGCATGCCAGCGCGCCGGGTCCAGCTCTCCACCATGGCGGTGTTGATCGCATTCGTTTCGGGATGCACCACGGCGCGAAAGGCTCCCGGGGATCCGTACGGTTCACCACCGTTCCTTTTCGACCGGCATGAGATGACGGCTGGCAGCAACAAGGAGCAGACGGTTCTGACGGGATCTCTGCTCGGCGGTCCGGTGGCGGACTTTGCTTTTGTCAGCGTCGACGAACAGGGCATTCGCCGGCTGGAGATCCATGCTTATGACGGCAGTGCCTGGCGGCCACGGCTCAGCGCGACGCTGGGCGCGGAGGTGCTGTTCGTCGACATCGCGGCAATCGGCGGGCACGAGCGCCTCATCACGTACGAACCGGGTCGTTTCAACTGGTTAAATCCCGAGACCATGAAGGAACAGCTCCTGATCGAGGTCGAGGGCACGTTCCGCCCGACGACGCGGGATCGCATCCCGCACGTCGACCTCACGAGGGATTTGAACCGCGACGGCCGCGACGACCTGGTGATGCCGGGAGTCGACGGATTCTGGATCTCGGTCCAGCGGGATGATGGCTCGTTCGCACCGTTCAGCAGGTATGGGCCGGCCGAACCATTTGCCGATACTCCGGTGAGCGGTTTCGACCTCGAGGAAGGCGCCTTGAAGAAGGGCACCACCTATGGTGACGTCGGCATCACGGCGGCAACCGTCCCGCTGTATCTGAACCGAATCCATCAACTGGACTACGACCAGGACGGCCGAATCGACCTCGCTTTCTGGAACCGTGATCACTTCGCAATTCACCTTCAGACCGACACGGCGGAGTTCACGCCCGCTGCAACCCGGGCGAACATCCGCGTCCCCTTCGACTTTGACGGAGTTTACTCGCGCGCCGCCGACTACACGGACCAGGGAATCTTCGCGCTGCTGTTCGGTATCGGTAAAAAGACCGAGCGGACGGTGCTGCACTCGTTCCGCGACCTGAACGGAGATGGGGCGGCTGATCTGGTACTGTTGACCCTGAGGGGGCGAAGCATCACCAAGCAGCGCAGTCAGTATGCCGTGCATTTCGGCAAATCCTCGTCAGATGGTCTCCGGTTCGAGGCCAACCCGGATGCCACCTTCCGTCCACGCGGAAAGGCGGGCGGCATGCAGCCATGGGGCTACGCCTCGCAGTCGTTTGAGGACTTCGACGGGGACGGCCGTACCGACATGCTGTTCAGGCAGGTGAAGGTCGACTTCGGCGGCATGCTTCTCGCCCTCATCGGCAAGTCGGTGGCGATCGACCTGGAAATTTTTTCCATGCAAGAAGGCGTCTTTCGCACCAAACCGGCCGCGCGGCGCAAACTCCGGCGTTTTTCCCCCTTCGCCGGAGCGGACAACATCTTCTTCCCACCCGTGATGACCGGCGATGTGAACGGAGACGGGCGAACGGACCTGGTGGCAGGACGGGACCCGGAGAAGTTGCACCTGTATCCAGGCGTGGCCGGTCCCGAACTGCTCGGCAAAAAGCCCGTGGCGGTAAACGTCCTTTTGCCGAGGGATGAGCGCGATGCACGACTGGCGGACATGAACCTCGATGGCAAGCAGGACATTGTCCTCCACCACCGAAGCCGGAACGAGCCGGACCGGGTGGTCATCCTCATGGCGCGATGAGTGAACCTGCTTCCCTTTTTTCATCCCCACGGGAGCGACGCCTCTGGATGTGGACACTGATCATCGTGGTGACGATCTATTCCACACTGGGACTGGCGTCGATCCTGGCCGAGACGCTGCGCGCGCGGGGCATGAACGACGACCTGGCAGCGATTGGCTTCCTCACCGGGATGCTCCTGGTGGCGCTGACCGTGTTGACGAATGGCCTGAAGAAGCGCCCCGGTGGTGCCGAAATCGCGGTCGCACTGGGAGTGACGGCCGTCTACTTCATGGTCTTCTTCCGGATGGCACTCCTCGAACGCAGCCACCTCATCGAATACAGCGTGGTGGCAATCTTCATCCATGAATCGCTCACGGAGCGGGCGAATCGGGGCCGCAAAGTACCCGCGCGCGGCCTGCTCGCCATCGTGGCAACGTCATTGATCGGCGCAATCGACGAATGCATCCAGGGCTTTCTGCCAAGCCGGGTGTTCGACCCCCAGGACATGTTGTTCAACGGGCTCGCCGCCGTGATGGCGGTGGCCGCCAGTGCCGCCCTGCGCTGGGCGCGAAGACGGATCAGCTAGCTGTTGTTGCGGCACCTCACGGCAGTACTTCGCAGTGGCGGCAGAACCGGTCGCGTCGCTATTCTGCACCCATGACTTCGCGACTGGCATTCCGAATTTCGGCGGCGCTTGGCTTCGTGGCGGTCGCGCTGGGAGCTTTCGGCGCGCACGGCCTGGAGGAAGTGCTCCGCCGCCACGACCGCGTCGACACCTGGGAGACCGCGGTGCTCTACCATTTTGTGCACGTCCTGATGATGGCGCTGCTTGCCGCCCGCGAACCATTCGCCCGGGGACCCTGGGTCATCTTCCTCGCCGGCATCGTGATCTTCTCGGGATCGCTCTACGTGCTGTCGCTGACGAACCTCCGCTGGCTGGGCGCCATCACGCCATTGGGCGGGGTGACGTTCCTGGTGGGATGGGGTTGGCTGGCGGTGGCCGGCGTAAAACGTGAACCGTGAGGCCCAAACCATCCCGGCCTCACCGTATGCCAGGAGCGCACGAAGGCCGCCATTCGCCAATCACCGGCCAGGCTGCTGCCATGGGATGGCTCCCGCCTTCTGGATGTGCCGGCGCAGCGCCGCGGAAAGTTCATTCGCCACCTTGCGCTCGTCGTCCAGCAGGTCCGTCTCCTCGCCGGGATCGGCTTCGAGGTTGTAGAGCTCCAGCGGCGAGTAAGGCGTGTTCTGCAGGAGCTTCCACGCGCCCCGACGAATGGCGTAGTAGCACTGTCCGCCATAATTGAGACCGCCCTCGCGGCGCATCCAGACCAGGTCCCGTTCCTTCAACGCCGCCGTCTTGCCCGTCAACACGCCCATCACCGAGAGCCCGTCGATCTCGTGCCGCACCTCGACGCCCGCGACTTCGCACAGGGTGGCATAAAGGTCCATGGTCAGTGCGACCGCGTCCGCTTCCGTGCCCGGCTTGATGACGCCGGGCCACGCGGCGAAGAA
>DNDP01000076.1:490-695 GCA_003484235.1 Verrucomicrobiales bacterium | reverse complement strand
CGCAGGCCGCCCTCGTAGGCGTCCTGCTTGCCGCCGCGATACGGTCCGTTGAAACCCCCGACGTTCACCTGTCCGCCGTTGTCGCTGCTGAACAGCACGAGGGTGCGCTCCGCCTGCCCGGAACTGCGCAGTGCCGCGAGCACCCGGCCGATGCCGTCATCCATGTGTTCGATCAGCGCCACGAGCTTCGCGCGGCGATCGTCCA
>DNDP01000076.1:0-221 GCA_003484235.1 Verrucomicrobiales bacterium | reverse complement strand
GCGAACCAGTCTTCCGGCGGCTGGATGGGCGTGTGCGGCGCATTGTAGGCGAGATAGAGAAACCACGGCCGGCGGTCGGATCTTTCGTTGCGGATGAAGTCGGCCGCCCAATCCGAGAACAGATCCGTTGCGTGCCCCTCCGCCGTAATCTCCTGTCCGTTCTCGCGCAGGTAGTTGATGTCGTGCCGGCGGTGGTTGTAGTAGTCGTCCATCATGTCGCC
>DNDP01000407.1:14836-16495 GCA_003484235.1 Verrucomicrobiales bacterium | reverse complement strand
GCTGCTGACGCCCGAGACCTTCGGGCGCGAGCCGAGCTGTGTCTCGACGGCCGCGGTGATCGCCGCCGGTGCGACCCCCAACCGCTGCACCAGGGGCAGCACCAGGCCGTCGGTCTGCCGCAGCAGGGCCAGCAGCAGATGTTCGCCGTCCAGCGCCTGGTGGCTGAACTCCCTCGCAATCGCCTGCGCTTCCTGAAGAGCCGACTGCGCTTTGGTCGTGAACTTGTCCAATTGCATGGGGCATTGATAGAAGGCTCCCTGCCAACCGATTCCAGACTGATGCGACCCGTTCCGGGCGAAATTCGCCCAAGAAACCGGGGGTGAACACCTGACGGCTTTCCGCACGTCGCTGGAATAGCGACCATCTGTCTCACCCATCCAACTTCGATCTGGGGTCAAATGTCACAGCCACGACGGGCCTCGAAATCTGGGTTTCCCTGAAAAGCCAAACGCCGCGACCGGTCGAACCGGTCGCGGCGTTGCTTTCCAGAAAAACCGTGCGGGTCAGCTCATGGCTTCGGTTCCGACACCGCCTCGAGCGTGGCGGGCGCGCCCGCGTTCAACCGGCCCAGGACGGACTCGGTCAGGTCGTTCTCGCCCGAGTGAAACATGATGAGCTTGGTTTCGTTCCGATCTTCGGCATCCTTGTTGATGATCAGGAAGTAACCGCCGGCCTTCGCCTGGGCGTCGATCTCCGCCTGGATCTCATCCAGCACGCGGGAACGCATCCGGGTCTGCTGTTCGCGCAGAGTCACCTCGGCCTGGCGGCGGTACTTCACGATCTCCGCCTCGAGCTGTTTCATGTCGATGAGCTTCGCTTCGGCCACGGCCCGGCGGCGGTCGCGTTCCTCCTTCGAGGCCGCCAGGTCCTCCGCGCCCTGCGCGGCGTCCTTCTGTTCCTGTTCGAGCGCCTTGTAGCGGTTGGTGAGATCCTCCATGTCCTTGTCGAGTTCGCCGGCGCGTTCCTTGATCTTGGCATCCGCCAGCTTGGTCTTGTAATAGCCGTCGAACAACGAGCGGAGCTTCACGAAGCCGATCTTGCCCTGGGCGAGGGCGGTGGAGGCGGAAAAGCCCGCGAACAGGACGGTCAGGAGGAGGGTCGTCAGGGTGCGTTTCATAATGCCAGTTGCTAGAAATCCCGCTGGTAACCGGCGCGGAACTGGAACTTGCCGCTGCTTTCGTTCCGCGAATCGCTGGTGATCGGGATGCCGTAATCAAAGACCAGCGGACCGATGGGAAGGTTCAATCTGATGCCGAGACCGAAGTTGTCGTTGTAGGAGCCGGTGTCGATCACGAAGTTGCCGTTGCGGTCGAACACCCGCGAGTCGAAGGAGAAGGGATCCTGAAAGACCATGCCGATGTCGTAAAAGGCGGCCATCCGGACGCGGTCAATCAGCGGAATGCTGTATTCCACGGACCCGAACCAGTAGGTGCTGCCGCCGACCGGCTCGCCGGTGCTGTCCTTCGGGCCGACATCCCGGTAGTCGAAGCCGCGCATGTTGAACGCGCCGCCGAGGAACCAGCGGTTGAACAGCGGCACCGAGTCGGACCGGCCGTATGAGTTGATCACGCCCACGCGTCCCAGAATCTCGATGATGTGTCCCTCGCCGAGTCCCTTGAAGTACTGGCCATGCCGGAGCTCCAGCCGGTAGAAGTCGG
>DNDP01000407.1:13011-14647 GCA_003484235.1 Verrucomicrobiales bacterium | reverse complement strand
GCTCCAGCCGGTAGAAGTCGGTGTCGCCACCCAACGGCCCGCCGGCGATGCCCGTGTCCAGCACCGTGCGATAGCCGCCATCCGCCAGAGGACCGCTGCCCGTGCGGCGGTCATAGTCAAACCGCAGCCCGACCTCGGAGATGAGCTTGGTGCCCTCCTCCTCCTTGATGGCCGGGGAGGCGTTCGGGCTGACGTCGAGCAGGCCGACATTCTCGATCGTGTAGCTCAGCGTGCCCTTGAGCCACTCGCGCCCGATCGGCCGCGTGAATGCGGTGCTCGAGCCGGTGCGGCGCTCGTTGTACAGCGTGCTGTTGAAGCTGAGTTCCCGGTGGTAGAGATCCTGGCTGAAGATCAGCTTGCGCCCGAAGAGCCACGGTTCCTGGAAGGAGAGCACGTAGTCCTGCCGCTGGGTGCCCATCTGCACGCGGAGGATCACCTTCTGGCCGCCGCCCGTGAAGTACGGCGGATTGAACAGGTCGAAGTTGCTCTGGCTGATCTCGGCAAAGCCCACCAGGCTGTCGATCGTGCTCAGGCCGGCGCCGAGCTGGATGTTGCCGGTGCTCTTCTCATCGACGTTGATGACCAGATTGCGGCGGTTGGGCACCTCGGTTTCCTCGTCGAGCCAGCCGATCTTCTCGAAGTAATTGAGCAGCCCGAGGCGGTTGGTGCTGTACTTCACCAGCACCTTGTTGAAAGGCTCGCCCGGATTCACCAGCAGCTCGCGCCGGAGCACGCGGTCCTTGGTCTTGGTGTTCCCGCGGATCTCGATCTTCTCGATGTAGATCTTCTCCCCCTCGGTGATGTCGTACACGAGGTCCATGTTGCCGGTCTCGACGTTGGCGTTGCGCCTCGGGTCGGCCCGGGCGTCGATGTGGCCGAGGATGCCGTAGGAATCTTCGATCGCCTCGATGTCGTCATACAGGCCCTTGGGGGTGAACACCTCGCCGGCGGGCATCTTGAGGTTTTGCAGAATGGCGTTGGTGTCGATCAGCGTGACTCCGTTGAAGGCCACCGAGCCCACCTGGTACTGCTTCCCCTCGTACACCTGGAACCGGATGATCATCCGGTTGGGCTCGGGCCGGTCGAACTTCACGTCCTTGATCTCAAAGTCCAGGTACCCCTCGCCCCGGTAAAAGTCGGTCAGCTTGTCCTTGTCCTCCTCGAACTGGTCCTCCTTGAAGCTGCCGCTGCCCGTCAGCCAGGAAAACCACCACCACTCGCGGGTCTTGATCTTCCACTGCAGGCCCCGGCCGAACCAGGACTTCAGCCCGCTCTGCGGGAAGGCGGTCGCCCCCTCGAAGATGACATCCACAATCCGGACCTTCTCCTTCTCCTCGATCTGGAAGGTGACCGTCGCCCGGCCGGCCTGCTCGTCGATGCTCGGCAGCGCCTCGACGGTCGTTCCCGGATAGCCGGCCTTCTGGTAGAGCTTCTTGATGGCCTGGGCGTCCTCGAACAGCAGCCGGCCGTTCATGGGACGGCCGACCTTCGAGCTGATGGTGCGGGTCAGCTTGGCATCACGGTACTTGTTGTTGCCCTCGAACCGGATGTCCGTCACCAGGGGATTGCCCTGGACCATGTAGATCAGCTTGTAGCCCTGGGCGGGATCGTAGCTGTCGAGCACCTGGATGGCGTA
>DNDP01000407.1:936-12718 GCA_003484235.1 Verrucomicrobiales bacterium | reverse complement strand
ACGCGGATGTTGGCCAGGATGAGGGAGTCGCTGACGGCCGGAGGGCCGACGTGCTGGATGACCACCTCGTACACGTTGAAGGCATCCTGCGCGCCCGCGCGCGGCGCCATCAGGGCGAGGGCCAACACCAGCAACAGGCCGGCTCGTTTCAATGGATTCATGCTTTAGCTTGCCGCAGGCACGTCTTCGGGTCCGACCTTCGAAAGGCTTTCGTAGCGCGTGAAGCCCTTCAGGAATACCAGCTCGACGTCGCCGGTGGGACCGTTGCGCTGCTTGGCGATCAACAGGTTCACCCGCTGCGCGTCGTTGGGGTCGTCGCCGTCCTGCTCGGCATCGTCCCGGTCTTCGCTCTCGTTCCGGCTGGGCTTGTAGAGAAGACCGACGAGATCGGCATCCTGTTCAATCGCCCCGGATTCACGCAGGTCGGAGAGCATGGGAGTGGCCTTCGGCCGCTTTTCGACGTCGCGGTTCAACTGGGCGAGGACGATGACCGGAACTTTCAGTTCCTTGGCCAGCGCCTTGATGCCGCTGGAAATCTCGGCGATTTCCTGCTGCCGGTTGTCCGCGGAACGGCGCGAAGTAGAATGAAGCAGCTGGAGGTAGTCAATGACGAAAAGGCCGATCCCATGCTGGCTGTGCATGCGCCGCGCCTTGGCCCGCAACTGCAGGATCGAAAGCCCCGCCGTGTCGTCGATGTAGAGCGGTGCCTTGCCCATCCGGCTGGCTGCGTTGGTCAGCTTGGGGAAGTCCCGTTCGGCCAGAAAACCCTCGCGGATGCTCCGCAGGTTCACCCGTGCCCGCGAGCACAGCATGCGGAGCACGAGCGACTCGGCGGACATTTCCAGGCTGAACACCCCCACCGGCACGTTCTGCTCCAGCGCCGCGTGTTCGGCGATGTTCATCGCCAGCGAGGTCTTGCCCATGGAGGGGCGCGCGGCGATGACGATCATTTCCCCCTCGTGCAGTCCGGTGGTCATCTTGTCGAAGTCCGGAAAACCCGTTCCCACCCCGGTGATGTTGCCCTCGCGCTTGTAGTAGTCCTCGATGGTGTTGATCGCCTTGTGCACCAGGTCCTTCATGACCATCGACTGCCCCTCGACCCGCTCCTCGCTCAGCCGCAGGATCTTGGTCTCCACGTTGTCGAGCAGCATGTCCACCTGCCCCTCGTATTCGTAGGAATCGGCCACCACCTCCGATGAGACCCGGATGATCCGCCGGAGAATGTGCTTGTCGAGGACGATGTCCAGGTAGAACCGCAGATTGGCCGGCGAGGGCACGGCGTCGGCCAGGGACATCAGGTACGCAATGCCGCCCACCGCGTCGAGCTGCTTGTTGTCCTTCAGGTGCTGCTGCAGGGTGATGACATCGATCGCCTCGCCGGCCGTGTTCATCTCGACCAGCGCCTCATAGATCACCTGGTGTTTCAGGTCGTAGAAGACCTCCCCGCCGCTCTTGCACTTTTCGATGCACTCGCCGAGGCAGTGCGGCGGGTCGAGCAGAATGCAGCCCAGCACCCCCTGCTCGGCCTCGAGCGAATGCGGCGGCAAACGGTCGGGGACGAGCACGGCGGACCCCTCGGCCGGCTTGCGACGACGAGATTTCTTGAAGTCGGTGGACGTCGTGGAACCACCGCTGCCCGGGTCCGGACTGGCTGAATCGATCATGGCCGGCAGTGGTACCTTGGTTGAGCGGTTCACTCAAAGGCGAAATCGCAAAACTCATCGACCCACAGCTCACCGTTAGTTCGCACGTTGTTAACAACCCCCATCCCGTAGACATGTCCGCCCTCAAAAGTGAATCCCGCGGGACTTTCAAAACGTCTGACAACCGACCACCCTCGAAGAAACCGATGAATACCATTCCTCTTCCTTTTCGGCTCCACCGGGCGCCGTTCCTGCCGGCGCTTTCCGCCGCGCTCCTGTTGGCGGCTTCCAGCCTGCCGGCCGCCCCCACCGACGATGTCTATCTGCTCGGCCCGGATTCGCTCCCCCAGGAGGGCGTTCCCAAGGGCAAAGTCATCGGCCCGCTGACGCTCGCCAGCGAGGTGTTCCCCAACACCACCCGGCACTACTGGGTTTACGTGCCGGCCCAATACGATGCAGGCAAGCCGGCTTCGTTGATGGTCTTTCAGGACGGCCACGCCTTCGTTGCGCTCGACGGCAGCTACCGGATTCCCAATGTCTGCGACAACCTCATCTACCGCCGCGAGATGCCCGTGACCATCGCGGTGTTCATCAATCCCGGCCGCACACCGGATCAGAAGGAAGCCTCCGCCTCCGACTGGGGTGATCGGATCAACAACCGGCCGACCGAGTACAACGAGCTGGATGACAACTACGCAAAGATGATCGTCAACGAGCTGCTGCCGGCGCTGAAGAAGGACTACCACATCTCCGACCGCCCCGAAGACCGCGCCATCGGTGGCGCCAGCTCGGGAGCCATCTGCGCCTTCACCGTTGCCTGGCATCGTCCCGACCAGTTCCGCAAGGTTATCAGCACCATCGGCAGCTTCACGAACATCCGCGGCGGGCATGCCTATCCGGACATGGTCCGCGCCGGCGAACGGAAACCGATCCGCATCTTCCTGCAGGACGGCCTCAACGACAACCGCGGTCGCCGCCGCGGCGGAGAATACGACCCGAAGTGGGACTGGCACGCGCAGAACCGGCTGATGGTCGCGGCGCTCGAGGAGAAGGGCTACGACGTCAATTACTGCTGGGGCATCGGCACGCACTCCAACAAGCAGGGCGGTGCCATGATGCCGGAAATGCTCCGCTGGCTGTGGCGCGACTACCCGCGTCCCGACGATCCCATGGACGACAGCAACCGGACGCTGTTCGTGCCGTGACCCAGAGGCCGTGCGTTCCGGCATCTTGTCGGTGGCATGCTCGGGAGTCGCTGGCGGATCAATCCAATCATGAACCGGCGTCTCCCCCTCCGGTCCATCACCAGCGTGCCGACCGGTCTACATTTCCGCTTTGACGGCGCGGTCATCTCGGGAGCCGCGACGCTGCGTTGCACGACTTCGCGGCCGCCTTGTCCTCGACGGGACCAGACTGAAGACGAGGCGCTGGAGGAAACGGAGATGCGCCCCGGCGTTCAACCGGCCGGCACCTGAGGTCGTTGCCCGGCAAAGGCGACCGGCGGCAGGCGGGTCAAGAATCGGCATTGACCTGTCAAAGGCCGCCATTCACAGCACGCACCGGCTCGTCGAAAATCGGTGTCTGCCATGAAATCCATCTTCTCCCTGGCGTGCGCGCTGGTCGTGGGCGCGGTCTCCACCACGAACGCCGCCGACCAGCCGAACATTCTCTTCATCATGTCGGACGACCACGCGGCCCACGCAATCGGCGCCTACGGCGGCCGCCTGGCGGTGTTGAATCCGACGCCGACGCTTGACCGCCTCGCGCATGAAGGCGTGCTGATGAAGAACGCGTTCTGTGTGAACGCCATCTGCACCCCGAGCCGCGCCAACATCATGACGGGCCTGCACAGCCACCGGAACGGCGTCACCACGTTGAACGGCGTGGTGAAACCCGCCGACCAGACGCTGGCCATCGAAATGAAGCGGGCCGGCTATGAGACGGCGGTCATCGGGAAGTGGCACCTGCAGGAAGAACCGGCGGCCTTTGACTTCTACACAGTGCTCCCCGGTCAGGGCAGCTACTTCAATCCCGTCTTCCTGGTGCGCGGTCCCCAGCCGTGGCCGAGGAACGAGATCCGCACGGGCGGCTACGACTCGAAACATTCCTCCGATGCCATCACCGACATTTCCCTAAAATGGCTGCGCGAGCGGAAGGACAAGTCAAAGCCCTTCTTCCTCATGCACCACTTCAAGGCGCCCCACGACAACTTCGAGAACGCCGAGCGCTACGACTGGCTCTACGAGGACATCAACATCCCCGAGCCGGAGAGCCTGTGGCGGCGCGGCAACCACGGTCCGGTCGGCAGGCCGCAATACGGGACCTCCATCGGCAAGCGCAACGAACGGCGCAACATGGGCCACCACATGTTCGTCGATCCCGCGCTCGGCGACGCCGAATACAAGCGCGAGGCGTATCAGCGTTACCTCAAGAAGTTCCTCCGCTGCGTGCGCGGCATCGACGACAACATTCTCCGGCTCATCGAGCACCTGGAGAAGACCGGCGAACTCGACAACACCGTCATCATCTACACCGCCGACCAGGGCTTCAACCTGGGCGAGCACGACTACATCGACAAGCGCTGGATGTACGAGGAGACGCTCCGGATGCCGTTCATCGTGCGTTACCCAAAGCGCTTCAAGGCGGGCACCGTCATTGAGGACATCGTGAACAATGTCGATTTCACGCCCACGCTGCTTGAACTGGCCGGCATCCCGGCGGCTGACATGCCGCGGCAGTTTCAGGGACGCAGCTTCGTCGCGAACATGGAAGGCCGCACGCCCGGCGACTGGCCAGGGCAGACCTATTACCGCTACTGGATGCACATGGCGCACCACGACAACCCGGCGCACTACGGCCTCCGCACCCGCGAGCACAAGCTGATCTTCTTCTACGGCCTGCCGCTCGACGCCCCCGGCGCCCAGAACGAACCGACCGAACCCTGGCTCGAACTCTACGATCTCACCCGCGATCCCCACGAGATGAACAACGTCATCAACGATCCGCACTACGCCACCGTGCTTGCGGAGTTGAAGGCGAAGCTGCTCGCGGAGAAGGAAAAGATCGGCGACACCGACGACAAGTATCCCGACCTGGTGAAAGTCCGCCAGGCGACCTGGTAGCCCCGGAGCGCAGCCGGTTCACCTGTGAGAAGCTGTCGCGATCGATTGGTTCCGCGTGCTCCGTTACGCGTCCGTCCGATTCAAGGCGGTCGCCACGGCGCGGAAGTTTGCCAAACCGGCCTCGATGTCCCCGATGATCTCCTCGTCCACGGGAATTCAGACTTCTGGTGTCGGCAGCGGTGTTGATAGGTTCCCGTCCCATGAAACAGGCATTCCTGCTGTTGCTGGCATTGCTGCTGGCGGCTCCGGCGGCCGCCGCCACCAAGCGCCCGAACTTCCTCTTCATCCTGGTGGATGACCAGTCGCCGTTCGACTTCAAGTTCTACAACCCCGCCTCCACGCTCAGGTCGCCGCACATTGACCGGCTCGCCGCCGAGGGGATGGTGCTCGACGGCGCGTATCACATGGGGGCGTTCATGGGCGCCGTCTGCACGCCGTCCCGGCACATGATCATGAGCGGCCGCACGGTGTGGCACCTGCCGATCAGTCCCAACGCGAGGGAGCACAGCCCGGCAAACCTGGAGCAGAACACCCTGGGCGCGGTCTTCAAACGCGCCGGCTATGCCACCATGCGCACCTGCAAGATCGGAAACAGCTATCCGGCGGCGAACGCGCAGTTCGAGGTTGTGCGTGACGCCTCAAAACGTGGTGGCGACGAGGAAAGCGGCAGCACCTGGCACGGCCGGCAGGTGCTGGACTATCTCGACGAGCGCGAGTCGAAACGGGATGGCCGTCCGTTCTTCATCTACTTCGGCTTCTCGCACCCGCACGACCCCCGCAACGGCAGGCCCGAACTGCTCGCCCGCTACGGCGCGGTGAACCATCGGGACAGGACGTCCCTGCCGCCCGCCGATCCGAAGCAGCCGCCCCTGCCGGTGAACTACCTGCCCGCCCATCCGTTCCCCGACGGGCATCCCGGACTGCGGGACGAGGTCAGCGTCACGGGTGTCTGGACCAACCGCGACGAACGAACGATCCGCAACGAGCTCGGACGCGAGTTTGCCTGCAGTGAAAACATCGACCACGAGGTCGGCCGCGTGCTGAACAGGCTTGAGGCGATGGGCGAACTGGACAACACCTACGTCATCTACACGGCCGATCACGGCATGGCGATCGGCCGGCACGGCCTGCAGGGAAAACAGAATCTCTACGAGCACACCTGGCGTGTGCCGTACGTGGTGAAAGGTCCGGGCATCGCCGCCGGGTCGCGGGCGCCGGGGAACATCTACCTGCTCGACACGCTGGCCACGCTCTGCGACCTCGCCGGCATCGCGGCTCCGGCGTCCAACGAAGGACTCAGCTTCCGCCCGGTGCTCGAGGGGCGCCAGCCGACGATACGCGAAGTCCTCTACGGCGTGTACAACGGCGGCACCAAGCCGGGCATGCGCGCCGTCCGCCACGGCGACTGGAAGCTGATCCAGTATGATGTGCTGGATGGCGCGGTGCGCGAGAAGCAATTGTTCAATCTCGCGGAGAACCCGCACGAGTTTCTCGTGCAGCACCACGATCCTGCGGTCGCGGCCACGACGGGCGTCGCACCCGCAGAAAACCAGGTCAACCTCGCAGGAGATTCGCGTTATTCCGCCAGACTGGCGGAGATGGAGGCGTTGCTCCTCTCCGAAATGCGTCGGCTGCATGATCCCTGGCGCCTGTGGAACCAGCCGGCCGACGGGCTCCAACCGCCGACAACGAAGCCATAACGATGCAGTTGATCCGGGGAGCGGGCGCTTCCCGCGCACAGCGGAGCGTTCCCGGCGACGCCTCCGGGCGACCCCGAATCGCCACACCACACCGCACGGAACACCGCCCGCCTCCAGGAGTATTCGTCGCGACACCGAACACGGCCCTCGAGATGCGGGCGCTCCTCCTGCACCGCACCGGGCCGGCTAGGACTCCTCGTCCGTTCCTGCGTTGACGCTCCCCAGTCGCAGCGCATTGCCGATTACGCTGACCGAGCTGAAGCTCATCGCCGCGCCGGCGATCATCGGGTTGAGCAGCAGGCCGAAGAACGGATACAGCAGACCGGCGGCAATCGGAATGCCGGCAGCGTTGTAAACGAATGCGAAGAACAGGTTCTGCCGGATGTTGCGCATCACTTCGCGGCTGAGCTGGATCGCCTTGAGAATGCCGGACAGATCGCCCTTCACCAGCGTGATGCCCGCGCTCTCGATGGCCACGTCCGTGCCGGTGCCCATCGCGATGCCCACGTCTGCCGCAGCCAGCGCCGGGGCGTCGTTGATGCCGTCCCCGGCCATCGCGACGACCGCGCCGTCCTTCTGCAGTTCCTTCACGATGCGCTGCTTGTCCTCCGGTGTGACGCCGGCATGGACGTCGTCGATGTCCAGTTCCTTCGCCACGGCGCGGGCGGTCTGTCCGTTGTCGCCGGTACACATGATCACCTTGATACCCAGTTCATGCAGCCGGCGGATGGCGTCGGGCGTGGATTTCTTGATCGGATCGGCGACCGCGATGAGCCCGATGACCTCGCTCTCCCGGGCAACCCAGATCACCGTGCGCGCCTGCTGCTGCAGTTCGTCGGCATGCTTCTCCAGTTCGTTGTGTGGGCGAACGCCGCGTTCCCGGAGAAAGTCCGGTTTGCCGACGCGGATCGTCTTGCCATCGATCTTGCCCGCGACTCCGCCAGCGGTGGTGGACTCGAAATCCTCCGGCGATGGCAGGTCCAGTTCCTGTTCCTCCGCGGCATCGACGATCGCACGGGCGAGCGGGTGTTCGCTCTGCTGTTCGAGCGCGGCGGCGAGACGGAGGAGTTTCTTCTCGTCATCCTGGTAGGGCGAAGCTCCCGCCGAGCCTTGATTCGATTCGGGATTCTCAGTCTGAACCTCCTCACTTCGGCTCCTACCAGCGGGAACAATCTCCACCACCTTCGGCTTGCCGGCCGTCAACGTCCCGGTCTTGTCGGTGAGCAGGTGGGTGACCTTCTCCGCGCGCTCCATCGCCTCGGCGTTCTTCACCAGAATGCCCGACTGCGCGGCGCGACCGACGCCCACCATGATCGACATCGGCGTCGCCAGCCCCAACGCACACGGACAGGCGATGATCAACACCGCGACGGCATTCACCAGTGCGTACGCGAACGCCGGTGCCGGCCCCCAAACCGCCCACACGATGAACGCGATGATCGCGGACACGACAACTGCGGGCACAAACCACGCCGCCACCTGGTCGGCCAGCTTCTGGATCGGCGCGCGGCTGCGCTGGGCTTCTGATACCATGTGAATGATCTGCGCCAGCAACGTCTCGCCGCCGACCTTCTCCGCCTTCATCAGAAACGATCCGGTCTGGTTCACCGTTGCGCCGATGACCTTGTCGCCCCTCCGCTTCTCCACCGGCACCGGTTCGCCGGTGATCATCGATTCGTCCACGTTGCTGCGACCGTCCACGATCCTGCCGTCGATCGGCACTTTCTCGCCCGGTCGCACGCGGAGCTGGTCACCGGGTTGAATGTCCTCGATCGCTACGTCCTCCTCCTTGCCGTCGCGGACGCGGTGCGCCGTCTTCGCCCCAAGTTCGAGCAACGCCTGCACGGCCTTGCCGGTTCGACTGCGGGCCTTCGCCTCCAGCAACTGCCCGAGCAACACCAGCGTGATGATCACCGCTGCCGCCTCGAAGTAGAGCCCGACCTCGCCGTGGTGCCGGAACGATTCCGGAAACACACCCGGCGCGAGCACGGCGACGACGCTGAACCCGAACGCCGCACCCACGCCGATGGCGATCAGCGTGAACATGTTTGGGCTGCGGTTGATGATCGAGTTCCAGCCGCGCTGGAAGAACATGCCACCCGCCCAAAGCACGACCGGCGCACTGAGCAGGAGTTCCAGCCACTTGCCGACGCGGTGGGGAATCCATTGTTCGAGGACCAAACCGGGAACCATCTTGCCCATCGCCAGAAGGAACACCGGCACGGTCAACGCCAGCGCGATCCAGAACTTTCGACTCAGCGCGCGCGTGGCCGCCGCCTCCTCGTCGCCTCCGTCTCCGACCGACTTGGGTTCCAGATCCATCCCGCACTTCGGGCAATCACCGGGATGATCCTGCTCGATCTCCGGATGCATCGGGCAGGTCCAGATCGTCTTGCGCTTCGCGGACATGGACGGATTGCGCTCCAACGCCATGCCGCACTTTGGGCAATCTCCGGGCTTGTCCGACTCCACGCCCGGGCACATCGGGCAGTAATGGGCCGACTTCGGTTTCGGCGAAACGGATTCCTTCTCCTCCCCTCCTCCACAACACCGGCGCCGACTGCCGGTCTCGTGTGGCTCCGTTTTCGTTGCCCCACCGTCGTCGAGAAACTTCTTCCGGCAATGGTCCGAGCAGAAGTGGTGGATCTCGCCCTTGCGTTCGACCGTCAACGCCTTCGCCTCGTCCACCTCCATGCCGCAAATGGGATCGATCTTCATGCGCGGTTCGTCTCGGGGCGGGTTTCCGGTTCACAATGGCAGTCGAGGCAGCCGTGCTTCGCGCAGACGCGGCACGTGGCTTCGAGCCGCTCCTTGAGCTGCCTGCGGGCGCGGTGCAGGCGCACGGTGAGCGCGCTGCGACTGACGGAGAGCTCCACCGACAGATCCTCCGGCAGTTCGCCCTGCAGATCGATCCGGCGGATGAGGTCGGCGTAATCGGGCTTCAGCGACGGCAGCAGGTGGTTCAGGCACCGGCACACGGCACGATCCGCCTCCTGGTCGGCCGCGACGCTGAACTCGACCGCGAGCTGGTCGGCGGCGCGGTCGCGAATCTGGCTGCGGCGCTGGAGGTCGATGATCGTGTTGCGGAGGATGCGGTAGAACCAGGCCCGCGCGCGCTCGTCGTCGCGGAGCTGGCCGCCGCGTTGCAGCGCTTTCAGCAGGCTCTCCTGCACGGCGTCGGCCGCCAGATCGGGATCGCGCAGCCGTGCCCGGGCAAAGCCGAGGAACTCGCCCAGATGACTGAGTAGATGAGACTCGATGTTGGCCATTTCACCAAGGCTGACGGGCATGCACTCCCGCAATTACACTTCCACCAGGAGCCGGCCTGAAGTCGAAACACAACGGGGCACCCGTCAGGGGTGCCCCGTTGAAACAGCGGTGTCTGGTGGTCGGGGCCTACTTGTTCAGCTTGGCCACGAGCTTGGCGGCGTCCTTCTTGAGGTCCGGCAGACAGTGGTCGCAACAGAGCTTGACCTGCTGGTTGCCAACCACGAGGACCAGCGGCTCGCCCATTTCACCAAGCTTCTCATCGGAGACCAGGCAGGTCTCGAGCGTGTACGGCTTGGCGGCGGCCAACTGCTCGGCGGTGGGCTTCTCGACGATGGCCAGCGCGACCGCACTGCCGGCGGCGTCGGCAAGTTTGCCCGCTGCGTCCGTGGCAGCCTTGCCCGTTTCACTGGCATGATCGTGACCGGCTCCGTCGTGGTCGTGATCGTGGCCGGCATGGTCCCCTTCGCCGCAGCCGGCGAGGAAGAACGAGGTGGCGGCCGCGAGGCCGAGGGCGAGGAATGTGGATTTGATGTTTTTCATTTGGATTCGATTTTGTCGTGCTGAGTTTTGTTAGTTATTGCGCGAATCTCGGATTCCCGCAACCAGGCAAATAGAACGGGAGTGACGATCAGGATGTGGATCAGGCTGCTGAGCGCCCCCCCGATGACCGGCGCGGCGAGCGGCTGCATGACCTCGGCGCCGGTGCGGGTGCTCCACATGATCGGCAACAGGCTGGCCACCGTGGTCGCGACGGTCATGACCTTGGGCCGCAGTCGCAGCTTGGCACCGTCTTTGACTGCCTGAATGAGATCGGCATGGGTGAAGGCGTCGCCGCGCTCGGCCTTTTTCTTCGCCAGGAACTCCTCCAGGTAAACGACCATCACCACACCAGTCTGGATC
Organism: Verrucomicrobiales bacterium; assembly: GCA_003484235.1. GTDB lineage: Bacteria > Verrucomicrobiota > Verrucomicrobiia > Limisphaerales > RI-55 > RI-55. Next base: position 2,083 of record DNDP01000407.1, on the reverse strand, counting down.
GCAATGCCGAACAGCGCGATGTAGCCGACCCATACCGCGACGCTGAAGTTGTAGCCGAGCCACCACTGTAGAAAGATGCCGCCGCTCAGCGCGAACGGGACCGCGAGGATCACGTGGGCCGCCTCCTTCACCGAATGGTACACGAGGTAGAGAAGCATGAAGATGATCAGGATCACCACCGGCACGATAACCCGCAACGTCTTCTCGGCGTGGAGCTGGTTCTCGTATTGGCCGCTGTATTCGATGGTGTAACCGAGCGGGAGGTTGGGAACGATCGACCGGTTTACCCGCGCACGGATGTCGTCCACGAATCCGCCCAGGTCGCGCCCCTGCACGTTCGCCTGGACGAACACACGCAACCTCCCGTTCTCGCTGGCGATCTCACTCGGACCGATGACGCGGCTGATCTTCGCCAGCTGTCCCAGCGGGATGAACGCCCCCGCCGGCGTCGGCACCAGCACTTCGTTCAACCGCTCGATGTCATCGCGTTCGCTGCGCTCGAGCCGGACTTGAATTGGGTAACGCTCACGGCCTTCGATCGTCGTGGTGAGGTTCATGCCCCCGATGCCGGTTTCAACGACGTCCAACACGTCGCGGACGCTGAGGCCGTAGCGGGCGATCGCCACGCGGTCCGGCTCGATCTCGAGGTAGGGTTTCGCCTGTATGCGCGATGGCGCGACGCCAATGGCGCCGGGCACTTCGCGGACGACCCGTTCGACGTCGAACGCCAACCGCTGCAACTCATCGAGATCCTCGCCGAGAATCTTCACGCCCACCTGGGCCCGAATGCCGGTGCTGGTCATGAGGATCCGATTCTCGATCGGCTGCAAAATTCCCGGCACGTAGCCCGGCACCTGTGCGGTGCGTTCGTTGATCTCGTCCTTGATCGAGTCGAGCGTGGTGCCGGGGCGCCACTCGGATTCGGGTTTGAGCATTATTGTGGTCTCGATCATCTCGACCGGCGCGGGATCGGTGGCGGACTCGGCGCGACCAAGCTTGCCGGCGGCGCTGGCGACCTCGGGAATCTGGCTGATGACGGTGTCCTGCCACGCCATGATCCGCTTCACCTCGGTGAGCGACGTGGACGGCAACAACACCGGCATGAAGAGCAGCGAACCTTCGTTCAGCGGCGGCATGAATTCGCGGC
>DNDP01000407.1:453-733 GCA_003484235.1 Verrucomicrobiales bacterium | reverse complement strand
GGCGGCATGAATTCGCGGCCGAAGCCTTGGGTGACCGAGGCCAACTGCGGCGACTTCTTGTGGACCCAATTCTGCCACTCACGCGGCAATCCCCATGCGACGACCTGCGACGCGATCAGAATCATCAACGCTCCGAGGATCACCGTCTTGCGCCACTGCAGCGCCCAGTCGAGCACCGGTTCGTAGACCGCCATCATCCCGCGCATGATCCAGTTGCGGTCCTCCTGGTGGAACGGCCCGCGGATCAGCAGCGAGCAGAGCGCCGGCACCACCGTCACCG
>DNDP01000407.1:0-253 GCA_003484235.1 Verrucomicrobiales bacterium | reverse complement strand
AGCGCCGGCACCACCGTCACCGCGAGGAATGTCGCGCCCACGACGGCGAACGTCTTCGTCCACGCCAGCGGATGGAAGAGCTTGCCCTCCTGCCCGCTCAGCACGAACACCGGCAAGAACGCCAGAATGACGATCGCCATCGCGAAGAAGATCGGCCGCCCGACCATCTTCGCCGCTTCGAGCGTCACCGCCCAACGCTCGGCAGGTGTCAGGAGCGCGGACGGCCGCGTCCGCGCGTTTTCTCCGTCATCGC
>DNDP01000130.1:11021-11141 GCA_003484235.1 Verrucomicrobiales bacterium | reverse complement strand
CATCGCCTGATGCCCAACTGGCTGGTCACCCGCGCCAGCACGCCGTCTCCGCAGGTCACGCCCCTGCTCGACCATCTCGATTTTACGCCGGCTGCCATTTCGCATTCAGGTGATCTCACC
>DNDP01000130.1:10266-10738 GCA_003484235.1 Verrucomicrobiales bacterium | reverse complement strand
TGTCGCCGGAATTCGAGTACGAAACCCTCCTCAAGCAGGGCGACGTCATCAATCCCGCGGGAGAGGAATACGGCGATCACAACGATTATCTCGCCATCATCCAGCGCGACGAGACCACCGGCTGGGTCTGGAGCAATCACGAGAACGCCACGATGAAGTTCCTCCTGCCCGGCGAAAAAGACGACACGATGAAATACATCGAGACGCGGCTGCGCAACATGGGCGGCTCGGTCGTGCGCATCGAGAAGACGCCCGGTGGTCCGTGGCGGCCGGTTCTGCCGCATCCGGACAACTTCCGTGTGGACGGCTTGCGCAGCCGGTTGAAGTTCACCGGGCCGGCCGCCGGTTCCGACTGGTTGTTCGGTGCCGACGAGGCGATTGGCAGTCTCGGCAACTGCGGCGGCGGCATCTCCCCGTGGGGCACGTTTTTCACCGCCGAGGAGAACTTCAAGGACACCTGGGGTGATCCCGA
>DNDP01000130.1:9546-10112 GCA_003484235.1 Verrucomicrobiales bacterium | reverse complement strand
ATGAATGACGCGGAGCCGAAATCGACCAAGCACATCCGGCGCCCGTCCGAACACTACGGCTACCTGTGTGAGATCGATCCCGACACGCGCGAGCTGTTCAAGCACACGTCACTCGGGCGGATGGCCCACGAGAACGTGGCGTTCACGTTGAGCAAGGACGGGCGGCTGGTCGCCTACACGGCGGACGACCGCGTCGAGCAGTGCCTTTACAAGTTCGTCTCGCGCGACCGTTACAATCACGCTGCCGGCAAGGCGAACCGCAAGCTGCTCGAGCACGGCACCCTTTACGTGGCCGATACCAAGCGCGGTCGCTGGCTGGCGCTGGACCCGGAAAGAAACCGCAAACTACGGAGGGAGGAGTTCGATGCCGCCCGCGTCTGCGTAAATACTCGCACCGCCGCCAAGCTGGTGGGCGGCACGCCGCAGGCCCGGCCGGAGGACGTCGAGGTGCATCCCGTCACCGGCGAAGTGTACGTGGCGCTGACCTCGTGGCAGGCGACCGGAATCGACAAGACAAACGAGGATTATTTTCCGGACATTGCCGGGGCGCTCGGGCGGCTGCGCGA
>DNDP01000130.1:9160-9374 GCA_003484235.1 Verrucomicrobiales bacterium | reverse complement strand
GGGCGCTCGGGCGGCTGCGCGAGAAGGGCGGCGACGCGGGAGCGTTGCGGTTCACGTTCGACATCATGGTGCCCGGCTCGAAGGAAACGGGACTGGCGTGGCCGGACAACATGGCTTTCACCGATGCCAACCACCTGCTGGTGGCGACCGACTACGCGATCAAGAACAAGCCGGACAAGAACAGCTCGCAGGGGGAATTCGGGAACAACTTCCT
>DNDP01000130.1:8493-8836 GCA_003484235.1 Verrucomicrobiales bacterium | reverse complement strand
AACCAGGTCATCCGGTTCGCAGTAACGCCCAAGGGCGGCGAGTTCTGTTCACCCACGCTGTCACCCGATCGGCAGGAGCTTTGGGTCAACGTCCAGCATCCCGGCGACGACAGCCCGGACCTAAAGACGCTCTCCAGCAACTTTCCGGAAGGCGGGGACGCGATTCCCAAGTCGGCGATGGTGGCGATCCGACGGAAGACTTCCTGAACGTTAGAAAGAGAACCGGAATTGGCGGACAAATCGTATGAGCATGACATGGCGTGGCCTGGTCAAATAATACGACCCTCCACTTGATCCAACCCAGCTGGAGTCATTCGAGCAGGAACTCCGATGCCGGTTGCCC
>DNDP01000130.1:7495-8214 GCA_003484235.1 Verrucomicrobiales bacterium | reverse complement strand
AGGATTCCATCTCCTGCTTGGGGGGATGATGCAGGGAAGCGTGCAGGCAGAGTGGGAGCACACTCGACGGCACGAGGAATGGGGAATGCCTTGGGCGTTGAGGATCGCCGATGATGGCGGTACCGGCTTCTCACCCTGGCTTTTCGGGGTTCGCTCCGCGGATCGGTCTTCTTCTCCTGGAAGGAGGACTATTGGAGGTCACCGCCGGGAACGGAGTTTCGAGACGGAGACAAACATCCCGACACGTACCTGTTTGTCTGCCGGCCGTTCGACGCGTTGAGGAAACTGATTTGGCGGCACCGGATCAAGGAGTAGGACTCTGCCGAGATGGTCAGCACGCGGAGTGGCAGGAAAAAGGCCAAAGCGGTTTCACGCCGTCTCGAATGCGGTTCCAGGCTTGCGGCCTGTCCGCCGCGTGGCACCTTCATTCTCATGACCAGAGCCCAGATCGAGTCTGCGGTTGCGGGAGGGACCCCGTTCAAATTGCGCATGGCGGATGGCAAGGAATATGTGAGCCGCACCGGGACTACCTTTCACTCCCGCCCAAGGCTTCGTCTGTGATCGTTTATGACGACGATGGCCACTACCACGTCCTGCCATTGCTGACCGTGACCGGGCTCGAAGCGAAATTGACGGAGGCTGGCAAGTAACGGGAGGCGTGCGGCTGGTGGGGGTAAAGCAACCGACGGACTACAGACGGACGGGCCGTCCGCGCTCCT
>DNDP01000130.1:6977-7247 GCA_003484235.1 Verrucomicrobiales bacterium | reverse complement strand
CGGACGGGCCGTCCGCGCTCCTCGTCTCACACACCGGCTGCGTGGGTTTCCACGCGTTCGATCTGCCCGGATTCGTTGGCGTCGATCACGCAGAAATCCGCCGGCTGACCGGCCTTGAGTTCGCTCGTCCAGCCCATAAACTCGGCCGGCCGCAGAGAGGACGCCAGCCACATTTCCTGCCACGGCCTACCGGTCATCTGCGTGGCCCGCCGAACCCCCTCGATCGGGGTCAACGCCGAACCGGCGAAGTTGGTTTTGCCCGGCTGCCGG
>DNDP01000130.1:6374-6721 GCA_003484235.1 Verrucomicrobiales bacterium | reverse complement strand
CGATCCCGTCGACGCCGACTTCGAGCTGGTGCCTTCCCAATGGAAACAACCCGGGCCCGGCACCGGCCGCAGCCATGGCATCGGTGGTGTGCAGGATCTGAAACGGTTTCAGCGTGCGATGGATCAGCCGGAAGAGCGCGGGCGCGACATGATGGGTGTCGTGGATCAGGCTGACACCGAGTCCCGGCGTGTCGAGCACGCGCCAGAGGATGTTGTCGTGACGGTCGAGCGACTGCGGGCAGGCATTGCCCAGATGGGTGAAACCGGTTGCACCCGCGGCGACGGCGGCGCGGAGCTGGCCGGCGGACGCGTTCGTGTGGCCGAGACTGACCTTGAAGCCGAGCTCG
>DNDP01000130.1:5886-6148 GCA_003484235.1 Verrucomicrobiales bacterium | reverse complement strand
GATCGCCTCGACCGCGCCGGCCCGCTCCGGAGCGAGCGTCAACAGGACCGGATCGGCACCGGCCGCCTCACGCAGCTCCTCCATCCGGGCCGGGGACGGATCGCACATCTTCGCCGGATCATGCGCCCCGCAGTAACCGGGCTCCGGTGACAGGAACGGTCCTTCCACGTGCCAGCCGACGATGGCGCGACGCAGTTCGGGATCTCCTTCCACCAGTCCGCGCGCACGGCTGAGCCGGCGCAGGAGCGCCGTCCAATCGTCG
>DNDP01000130.1:5008-5610 GCA_003484235.1 Verrucomicrobiales bacterium | reverse complement strand
TCGGCGGCGAGATCGTCCTGCTGAAAATCTACGCCCGCGTAGCCGTTGATCTGCAGATCGACCAGCGGTGGGGCAATCCAGCGGTGTTCCGCTTCGGGCGCCTCTTCGGCCGGCTGAAGGCGGGAAAGCTTTCCATCGGCCCAGTCCAGCCGGACGGGCATGCCGGTGCGGATGAAACGCGCAGTGACGCTGCCTTCGCTCATGTGGCGGGCGCCGCGGCCGGCTCTGGCGGCGTGGTCTCTCGCAGTGACTCGACACCGCTCCGCTTCCGGAACAGCGTGTCCACCACATTCCGGACATACTGTTCGTCGGTGATGCCGTCACCAACTTCGGCCGGGAAAGCGACCACGGAGCGGAAATGATTTGCCAGGTCGGCGAACAGTTTCACCCGCTCCGTGGGCTCAAGGTCGTCACGTCGCAGGAGCGCCCGAAGTGCGAGATCGCCCTCGGCCGGCGTCACCCGCTGGCGCAGCCGGGCCTCTAGGTGCGGGTATTGCCGGAGGGAGTTGAACTTCCCCGCCAGCAGCTGGCCGACGTCCGGCGTCTCCAGCTTCGACATGCGGATCACGACGGTGTTGGCGGCGATGTCGCCGAGGCGTTGG
>DNDP01000130.1:0-4797 GCA_003484235.1 Verrucomicrobiales bacterium | reverse complement strand
CGAGGCGTTGCACGTGGCGGCTGAAGAGGCAGGTGATTCCGCCGACCACATAGAAAAACGGCAGCGAATCAACCGCGCGCAACAGGTTGCGCACGACGACCTGGCTGAACTGCAGGCGCATTCCCTCGATGTCCACCACCCGGAGCCGCAGCAGCTTCTTGCCCAGGGTCTGGCCGCGCCAAAGCCACTCCAACGCGATGCCGTAGGAAAGCGTGAGAGCGAAGAACATGAGAATCGAAATCGCCGTGGCGAAGTCCGGGCTGATGAACCCGAGGAGGCTGCCGAAGAACCCGATGAAGTTGGTCAACATCCAGAGGAACAGGACGTCGACGCCCCACGCCAGAAACCGCGTGATGGGCCCCGCCAGCCGCATCGCGAACACCACGCCCTCGGGCGTCTGTACGGTGAGGGTGTGGGTGCGGCCGTTCATTGGTAGGCGGCGGCGTTGTACCGGCCCGAGGGATGCCAGATCAGGTAGCTGTTGATCCCGCTATCTTTGGCCGCCTTGATCTGGGCCTTCACCTCGGCGGGCCCATAGGGGATGTAACCCTTCACCCAGGTGGCGGTGAAGCCCTGCAGCCACGGCCGGATCCTCGCCGGCGTCGGCTGCGCCTTGTCGCGGCGGATGGCGTAGCCGAGCGTGCGGTCGATCAGTTCATACGGATGCTGGTCGGGGATCTTCAGCCCGTAGGAGCCGTTGGCGTAGTGGCTCGGGTAAACCATGGGGCAGATGTAGTCCACCGCATTGCTCACCGCCTCCCAGTACTGGCCGATCCGCATGTCGTCCTTGGTGGTGGTCACCAGGCCGAACACGTCCGCCGCGACGTAAACGTTGAGCGGAGCGAGTTCCTTCCGCGCCTCCAGCAGGAAACTCTGGATCGCCGCGGCCTTCGAGACGTTGCCGGGATTGCGGTAATTGAGGTCCGCGCTCTTCGGCACGTCGGGGAACCGGATGTAGTCGAACTGGATCTCGTTGAATCCGGCGAGCGCGGCCTCGCGGGCGATGCCCAGATTGTAGTCGCGGAAATCGCGGTCATGCGGCGACGCCCAGGAAAGGCCGTCGTCGCTTTTGAAGGTCCTGCCGGTGCGGTTGTCCAGAATCGCCTTCTCTGGATGGGTCCTCGCAAACAGCGGATCCTTGAACGTCACGATCCGCGCAATCAGGTAGATGTTCTTCGCCTTCAGTTTCCGGATGAGGTCGCCGGCGTCCTGATACCGGACCTTCTCGTTCGCGGCCGGGTTCAGGCGAGCGGCCGTGGCCGACCGGGTCAGCAGCTCCCCGAGATCGTCCTTGTAGTCGAGGACCAGGGCGTTGAGCTCGGTTTCGTCAATCATGGTCAGGATCTCGTCAAAGCGGGACGACGCCAGGACGTTGAACGAGACGTAAACCGCGCGCGCGTCGACCCGCGGGTTGCCGGGATATTCGGTCTTGGGCACCGGCTCGTAATGCAGCCCGGGCAATACGCCGTGGTCAGCACCGGCGGATTCGTCCACGAGGCTCCGGCTGAGGTAATTGGTGGCAACCCAGCCGGTTTTGGCCGAACCGCCCGCCCGGTATTCGATCCTCGACCAGGCACGCCCGGTTGCGTCGGTTGCGGAATCGCGCACCGTCACCTTGGTGCCCCGCGAGAGCATCTCGATCACGCGCCCCTCCGTCGTGGCGGTGGAACGGACGTTCAGCCCGCTGGCATTGACATACATGACCGTTGCGGTGACCGGTCTGGACCGCGCATTCCCGGGCACGGCACGAGGGGCGACACGCGAAGTACGGACGGTCGGGGTGGTCGGTGCCGGCTCGACCGGGCTGGCGGTCGAGGGCTGAGACGAACTGCGGGGTAGAACGCTGGTTTCCGCGGTCACCGCGCCCGGTCCGCCGCCTGGCCCCGAGTTCGCGGGGGTTTCATGGGGCGCCTCCGCAACCGTGGTGATGGGCGGAAGCGGTGTTACCTGAAGGCGTTGAGCCTCCCGGGCCGCCCGGTCGCTGGCGCAGCCGGACAAGAGCAGGCTTGAGGCGAGAACAGAGGCAGAAAGGAATCGCAGAAGTCGTGAAGATGTCATTTCGAGGTCGCGGGCGATTAGGCAACGAAGCCACCGTCAACGCAAGCCGGAGGATGGAATTGTGGCCCCGGGGCAGCAGCAATCGATGCCGCGAGCGCGAGGCCGGGTTGCGGGCGGTTGCCAGCGGCCACTCCCGTTTGCTAGTGTCCAACGGTCAGGCCCGGATCGAATAAAGCCCGCCCAGGCGGAGTCGATACCGGTTTCCCGGCCGGGAAGAATCGACCGATGCGACACCGCCCGCCAACCGTTCGCGAATGGGTTTCCGCCCTGCTGGGGGTGGTGTTGGCGGTCATCCCGGCGGCGGCGGACGACGCCATCAAGGAGCGGGGGCTTTCGATCTGGAAGAATCAATGTATCGAGTGCCACGGCACGGGCGGCGAAGGCGTGGACGGAAAGTATGACGAACCGCTCTACGGCAACTGGTCGCTCGAAAAGCTGACGCGCATCATCCACAAAACGATGCCGGAGGACGATCCGGAGAAGTGTGTGGACGAGGACGCCGAAGCGGTGGCCCTTTACATCTACGACGCCTTCTACTCCATGAAGGCCCGTGCGCGGAACACGCCGGCCCGGGTCGAGCTGGTCCGGCTGACCAACCGCCAGTACCTCAACACCGCCGCCGATCTCCTGCGTCCGTTTGTCGGCGACAGTCAGCCCGGACGCGAGCGGGGTCTCCGCGCCGTTTATTACAGTGCCCGCAATTTCGACGGCAAGGAACGCAAGATCGAACGGGTGGACGCGCAGGTGCAGTTTGACTTCGGCGAGTTCAGCCCCGACCCCGAGCAGTTCAAGGACGAGGAGTTCTCCATCCAGTGGAGCGGTTCATTGCTGGCACCCGAAACCGGCGACTACGAGTTCACCGTCCGTTCCGAAAACGGTTTCCGGCTTTGGGTCAACCAGAACGATGTGGCGCTGATCGACGGCTGGGTCTCCAGCGGTCGGGTGCTCGAACAGTCGGCCACCATTCGCCTGATCGGCGGCCGGGCATATCCGCTCCGGCTCGACTTCTTCAAGTTCAAGGACAAGTCGGCGTCCGTCGCGCTCCAGTGGAAGCCGCCGCACGGCGTCCGCCAGACGATTCCCGCCCGGCATCTCACTCCGCAACGGGTGAACGAGACGCTCGTCATCACCACTCCCTTTCCGCCGGATGATAGCAGCGTCGGCTATGAACGCGGCGTTGCCGTGTCCAGGTCGTGGGATGAGGCCGCGACCCACGCCGCGATCGAGGTGGCGAACCACGTCCTCACCCACCTCAACCGGCTCGCCGGCACAAAGGACGATGCCGACGACCGCGAGCAGAAGATCCGGGAGTTCTGCGGCAGGTTGGTCGAAACGGCCTTCCGGCGACCATTGACGGAGGAACAGCGCGCGTTTTTCGTCGAGAGCCAGTTCGAGCCCGGGACAAAGATCGAAAACTCGGTGAAGCGGGTGATCCTGCTCACGCTAAAGTCACCGCGGTTTCTTTACCTTGGGCTGCAGGGCGGACCGGTGGACGACTTCGAGATCGCCTCGCGGCTCGCCGCCGGGTTGTGGGATTCCCTGCCCGACTCGACCCTGAACAGGCTGGCCAAAGAGGGTCGGCTCAAGGAGCCCGCGTTGGTCGCCGCGCAGGCCAGGCGCATGCTCGACGATCCGCGCGCCCGTGCGAAAATGCGGGACTTCCTGCACCACTGGCTGCAGTTGGACCACGTCGAATCGCTCGTGAAGGACAGCGGGCTGTTTCCCACTTTCACCCCGGAGGTGGTGGCTGATCTGCGAACTTCTCTGGAGCTGTTTCTCGACGACGCGGTCTGGAGCCGGCCGTCCGATTTCCGAGAATTGCTCCTGGCCGACTACCTTTTCGTCAACGAACGGCTGGCGAAGTTCTACGGCATCGACCGCGAGGTGGACGATTTCACCAAGGTGATTCTGGATGACCGCCAGCGCAGCGGCGTCATCACCCATCCTTACCTGCTGGCGATGTTCTCCTATCCCAAGACGACCTCGCCCATCCACCGCGGCGTGTTTTTGACCCGCAACGTCGTGGGCCGGGCGCTCAAACCCCCGCCGATGGCGATCGAGTTCAAGGACAACGATTTTCCCGAGGACCTCACCATGCGCGAGAAGGTGGCCGAACTGACCCGCGACGACGCCTGCCAGAGCTGCCATTCGGTGATCAACCCGCTGGGGTTCAGCCTGGAGAACTACGACGCCGTGGGCCGGTGGCGCACCGAGGAAAACCGCCGGCCGATCGATGCCGCCAGCGACTACCCCACCCACGACGGCCGGACCGTCCGGTTGAACGGCGCCCGCGATCTGGCCGAGTTTGCCGCCGCAAGCGACCAGGCCCAGAAAGGCTTCATCGAGCAGCTGTTTCATCAGGTTGTAAAGCAGCCGATGCTTGCGTATGGTCCCCGGGTGCAGGACGAGTTGCACCGGTCCTTTGTGGACTCCGATTTCAATGTGCAGCAGTTGCTGGTAAACATCGCGACGCTGGCCGCGCTGCACGACGACACCAAACTGGCAATAGCCGATTAAGCCATGAATCCGATCCAACGCCGCTCCTTCATCAAAAGCCTCGGAGTCTCCGCCGCCGCCCTGCCCTTCCTGACCGGGCTGCCGAGCCTGGGCCTGGCCAACACCGTCCCGCGACGCCAGCGCCTGATCGTGATGTTCAGCCCGAACGGCACCATACCGTCCGCGTTCTGGCCGGACGAGGAGGGCCCGGACTTCCAGCTGAAGGAGGTCATGCAGCCGCTG
>DNDP01000479.1:2922-3216 GCA_003484235.1 Verrucomicrobiales bacterium | reverse complement strand
GGCCGGGCAAGGGCCGGCACATCGTCTTTCTCGCCGGCGACCACGAGTATCGCTCGGAGGAAACGTTGCCCGCGCTGGCGCGGTTGCTGGCGAAGCATCACGGGTTCAAGTGCACGGTGCTGTTCACGGTTGATCCGGCGACGGGCGAGATCGTGCCCGGCAATTCGAACATGCCCGGCATCGAGACGCTCGACTCGGCGGACCTCGCGGTGGTGTATCTGCGCTTCCAGGCGTTCCCGCCGGAGCAGATGCGGCATTTCATCGCCTACCTCGACCGCGGCGGGCCGGTGGTTC
>DNDP01000479.1:2171-2762 GCA_003484235.1 Verrucomicrobiales bacterium | reverse complement strand
AAGGAACTGATCGCGTGAGGGTCAGGGTTCAGCCACGGATGGACACGGATTCACACGGATAGGGAGATCCACTTGCGCGTACTGAATGGTTCCCTCTACTCGACCCGAATCACATCCGTTCTTGGCGAGATCCCATTCTCGTTGAACGCCTCGATCTGAAAGTAATAGGTGTCGAACCGGTCCATGCCCGTGAAGTAATGCTCGTTGGCGCCGTAAACCATGATGCTGCCATACAGCTTGCCGGGGTCCTTTCCGAAATAAATGTGGTAACCGTCGGCCAGCGGGTTCTGCTGCCATTTCAACCACGAGACGAAGCGGTTTCCGTCCCGTTCTCTGGACGAACGCAAGGCGACAAAGTTCCGGACGGGCTCGGGCTTTTCTCCGGCGCCTTTGCCAAAGACGCGGAAGCCGCTGATCGCGAATTTGCCGGTGGGCATGTGAAGATTCTCGAGCTTCAAGTATCGGAACTTCACCGGACTGGCCAGCTCGACATAGTCGTGTGGCACATCCTTCTGGTTCTGGCTCTTGTCCACCACCACCTGCCAGCTCCGACCGTCGGTTGAACCGTAAACCATGTATTGATGTTTCCCG
>DNDP01000479.1:0-1886 GCA_003484235.1 Verrucomicrobiales bacterium | reverse complement strand
TTCCCAGATCGGTTTGAAGCCATTCACCTTTGTTCCCGGTTTCCGCGCTCCAGTACGTCTTGATGTCCTCGTCCACGGCGAAGTTGGGCTTGTATCCGCCCAGCGTGGATGAAACCTGCACCGGCTTCTGGTAGTTCAGCAGCATCCAGCCCGCGAACAGACCGTGCGTGAAGTCCCGGCCCTGCGCGAATTCAGGCAGATACGTCGGATAATCGCCGTAGGCCGTGTTGCAGTACATGACATCGTCCCCGTCGAAGCCGGCGGGCCAGATCCCGAGGCGCCTTTCGAAGTTGTTCTTCACCGCGATGGTGATGGTGGAGGCATGCCAGTAGTTTCCGAACCTGTCCTGGAAGGTCGAACCGTGCCCGGCTCCGCGGGCAAACCCGCCGGGCTTGTAGGAAAACGGATTGTGCTTTTGATACCGGAATCCACCCAGGGGTTGGTCGCTGACCAGCACGCCGTCGGCGTAGCCGCTGAACTCGGTTCCGGGAGCGGAGTACTGGAAATAGTACTTGCCGCGATGTTTGGTCATCCAGGCCCCTTCCACGAACGGTGCCAGAAAGGCATTGTCGTTGTATTCGCCAAACCGTTCCCAGCCCCGTTCCTGGGGCTGGAGCCGCATGATCGGGCGGGTGACGCCCGTGGTCTGAAGTTCGGGAAGTTTGATCTCCGTTCCCAGCAGCGGGTATTCGTTGCTCGAACCCCAATAGAGATAAAGTTTGTCCTGCTCTTCATCGTGGAAGAAGGCCGGATCCCATGCCCCGACGTTCAATGGATTCACGGCAATCTGCCAGTCGTCCTCCGTGGGATTGGTGCTCTTCCAGATCGGAAAATCCAGCTCCCACGTCGAGCCGTAGACATACAGGGCGTCCTTCATGACCCACGCGGCGGGGGCGTTCAGGTCATGGGTGTACTTGTCATCGAGCAGGAACTTTCGGGGCACGAACGTCCAGGTCAGCATGTCCTCGCTGTGCCAGTAACCCTCCTGATTGGTGGAAAAGAGGAAGAGCCGGTTCCTGAAATTGACGACGGAAGGATCGGCGGTCGTGCGGTGCCTCCCCTGCGTCGCGAACCGCTCAAACGGCGTGTAGCCGTAATCGAGGTTGATGGGATTGCAGTAGGTTCGTTGCTGCGCCCGGGCGGAAAGAGCGCCGACCAGACAAAGGATGACAAGAGCAAGTCGCATGATGGAAGAGTGGCAATTTGGATGGACGGGGACAAGGTCGCGTATGACCGGGGAACCACGCTGTGATCGATCGGGATGGGACCGGCCTTTAAACAGCCATTCCGGCTTGTTAACAACGCCTCGCTTGCCGATGATCCCGTCAACCAATTCACCAGTACAACACCCGCATCCATGATCTCCTTGAGACACACTCTCCTGCCCCTGCTCGTTCTCGCAATCGTTGGAAGCGCCGTCGCAGTCGCGCATGGCGCGGACACGAAACCCAAGGCGCCCGACCGCGGTCCCAAGAACCTCGGGTCGGTGCTCGTGTTCTCCGGCACCGGATGGTACCGGCATCCGGAGACGGTCGCCGTCAGCGGCTGGCTGGCGCGGCTGAGCGGCGACCTCGGGATGCAGGTGGACGTCAGCGAGACGCCCAAGGACATCGAGTCCATTCTGCCAAAATACAAGGTGCTGGTGCTGAACAATTGCACCGAGATGACGGCGCTGTTCGACGCGAAGCAGATGAAGGCGGTCGAGGACTGGTACCAGAAGGGCGGCGGCATCGTCGCGCTCCATGCCTCGCTCGTCCGGCAGACGAACTGGGCCTGGTTCAACGAGCTGGCGGGCTGCGATTTCGACAGCGACTCGGAGTTTCTCCCGGCCAGGGTCGTGGTCGATCCGGCGGCGAAGAATCACCCGGCGGTCAAGGGCGCCGGCA
>DNDP01000306.1:59419-62348 GCA_003484235.1 Verrucomicrobiales bacterium | reverse complement strand
AAAGATCGCGAAGGCCAATTTTCCCGAGGCACCGGCCACCCGACGGGTTGCCGCCGGCGAGTGCCTTGCAGCGCTGTTGAAGCTGGGCACGGGCGGATTGCTGCTCTGGTTCGTACTCCCCCGCCAGCCGGACCTGCCTCCGCTGCTCACCGGCTGGCTCGGCATGATCGGCATCATTCTGATGCTGCACTTCGGGCTGTTTCATCTCCTGTCGATGATGCTTCGTCGCGCCGGCTGCAATGCACCGCACATGATGCGCGCCCCGATTCTGGCGGATTCGATCGCCGACTTCTGGGGTCGCCGTTGGAACCAGCCGTTCCACGAACTCACTATCCGGCATGTTTTCAATCCGCTGCGTCGCCGTTGTGGCCCCGGGGCCGCGCTGTTCCTCTGCTTCGTCGCTTCCGGCCTGCTCCACGATCTCATCATCACGGTTCCCGCGGGCGGCGGCTACGGGCTCCCCACCGTCTATTTCGTGCTCCAAGGCGCGGGCCTGCTGGCTGAACGGCGCTTGTTCAACCGCGGAACTGCCGGTGCCCGCGCACTACGACGGGCCTTCACCTGGTTGATCGTGGCCGGCCCGGTCGGCCTGCTGTTTCCCCCGGTCTTTGTCGAACGGATCATTATGCCGATGCTGCACGCCATCGGCGCACACTGAGAAAGGAACTCCATGAACTTGATCATCCTCCTCCAGATTGCCGGACTGCTTCACCTGGGTCTGCTCGTCGTCGGGCTGATGATGCCGCGCGTCGTGGACTTCGATCGCCACGTCGCGTCCCTGCCGCCGTTCCTGCGACAACTGTTCCGCGTTTACTACGCCTTCATCGGCGGAATCATCATTGCCTTCGGCGCGATCAGCTTCTTTCTCGCCGGACAACTCGTGGCCGGCGGTCCCGTCGCAACGGCGATGCTCCTCGTGATGCTGATCTTCTGGCTGGCCCGCTTCGCCGTGGCGTTGTTCGTCTTCGATCTGTCGCCGTTTCTCACCACGCGCTGGCGGCGGATCGGCCATCACACAATCAACCTCGCCTTCCTCTACCTGCCGGTGGTTTACGGCTATGCGCTGTGGAAAGGAATCGCCCCATGAACTTCCCCCTCCCCGTGGTCCGCGGCCTGATGAAGCGCCGCCTCCTGCTCAACTATCGTGTGCGCCCCGATGTCCTCGCCGCACTGCTGCCGGCGCCCTTTCAACCCAAATTGATCGGCGGCTGGGGCATCGCCGGCATCTGTCTCATCCGCCTCGAACAACTTCGCCCGCGGGGTCTGCCGGTCGCCGTCGGTCTGGCGTCCGAGAACGTCGCACTGCGCATCGCCGTTAAGTGGCGGGAAGGCGACGTCAATCGCGAAGGCGTGTTCGTTCCCCTGCGCCTGACCGATTCGCGATTCAACTCCCTCGCCGGCGGAAGATTGTTTCCCGGCGTCCACCAGCGCGCGCACTTCTGGACCGCTCAATCGACCAATTGCATCAAGATCGAAGTCCGCGACCCGGCCGGCAACGTCACCATCCGTGTCGCCGCCCGGACGCACGAAACCGCGCCCGCCGGATCGCTGCTTGCAGAGCTTGCGGACGCTGCCGACTTCTTTCGTTCCGGCAGTTGCGGGTGGTCACCTGGATTGCGCGGAGGCTCGTTCGATGGCCTGCGACTCCACGCCACGGACTGGCGTCTCGAACCGCTGATGGTCGAGCATCTGACCGCTCCGTGGTTCGCGGATGAGGATCGGTTCCCGCGCGACAGCATCGAGTTCGACTCGGCGTTTCTCATGCAAAACATCGAGCATGAGTGGCAAACGCTGCCGCCGTGGCACACCGGAGAAAGGGCAGCCGCATGAGCCGCATCACACATGACCTGTGCGACTTGATGGGTGTTCCCCATCGATACCGCAGCCGTGTTGGCAGGCCGCACGAACAACGGTCGTTTGCCCGTCTGCCCGCGCCTGCGAATCCGGGCGGACCGGCCTCAACCGCAAGCGAATCGGCGCGGGCAAAGTGCGACATGGTGCGGCTCCGCTTCGAACCATTCTGGCTCTGCCAATGGCGGGACGTGGTGTTCATCCATCTGGAGGCCGACCCTGATCTGCTGCAAAAGGCGGTACCGTTCGAACTCGATCTTTTCGAGTGCCGCGCGTTCGTCTCACTGGTGGCCTTCACCCTGGTGGACATGCGTCCCCGATTGGGTGGCCGGTTGATCCGGTGGATCTGTCGGCCGTTTGGCACTCATCGATTCCTCAATGTCCGCACCTACGTGAAGTGTGGCGATGCCCGCGGCATCCACTTCTTGGCGGAGTACCTCGATGCGCCCTGGCTGAACCACCTCGCCGGGCCCCGGCTCTACGGTCTGCCGTTTCACGTGGCCCGTCTGCGCTACGACCATGCCGACGCCGCGAGGTTTCGCGGGGTGGTGACGGCGGAGCAGGGCCAACTTCGGTACGAGGGGACGGCCGAAGGAATCTCCGAGGGGGATTGTCCGACCGGCACAACCCGAATGGAGCAACCAGTCAGGACGAGCGAAACAGACCTCAGGCACTTCCTCCTGGAACGCTACCGCGCCTACACCGAGCGGAATGGGCGGCGCGGATGGTTTCCGGTATGGCATCAACCTTGGCGGTGCCGGGCAATCGACGCCAAACTCAACGATTCATCGCTCCTTCGTCAGTCCGGTCGTTGGGCCGAAAGTGCCCGACTGGCGGGCGCGCATCATTCATGGGGCCTCGATGAAGTATGGATGGGGCTCCGCCGGGACACGGCTGATTGAGGACCGGTGCACCTTTCGCTCACCGGCTATTTCCGTCGCGCCCGCTTCTTCGCTTCGAGCAATCGATCCGTCACGGTCGCCTCGGCCGCAGGCTTGGGCGCCTCCTCGGGCGGTTTCGGGGCCTCCGATTCTGGCTGCTCGTCCGACATCACCGGCTTGGGAGCATGCTGCGGCTT
>DNDP01000306.1:54108-59235 GCA_003484235.1 Verrucomicrobiales bacterium | reverse complement strand
CTGCGGCTTGAACAGCTCCTCGCTCGGAGCCACGACCGGACTCGGCCGGCTGGACCGTACCTTGTCGCGACGGGCCAGCAGCGCCGCCAGGGACTGGTCGGACTCCACGGCACCCTTCTTCGGCTTCCAGAACAGCACCTTGTCGGTGGTCCAGGCCCACGCCCGTTCGAGTTCCTCGCGGCCCAGTTGGATGCGACGGATGGCCACATCCAGCACGAAGAGGACGATCGCCAGCTTGATCAGGAATTCCCACAGGTCGCGCGGTTGAAAGGTCTTTTGCCGGTTCCAGTTGAACGGATTGACGGCGGTGTTGACCGGGTCCAGCAGGCGACCGGCGCCGGTTTCGGCCAGCCGCTTCAGCAGGAACATGTTTGCGGAAGCCGAATTGAACTCCGGCGAGTAGTTCACGCTCGCGCCGAGCGCCATGCTGCCGCGCACTTCGCCGCCCTCGACATCCATCAGGTTCAGCATGTACTCGCCGACCTCGCGGGTGTCGAACTTCGCCTCGTACCGCCCCGGCCCCGTCTGCTCCAGATAAACATCCTGCCGCTCGCCCTTGGGACTGACCACCGCCGCGCGCAGGGTCAGGAAGTTGCGGAAATTGCCCTCGCTGTCCAGCGCCTCGACGCTCAGGCTGCCCCGCCCCTGCTCGATGGAAATCTCCGTCGTCAGATCGGCGTTCTCAAGGCGCCGCAGCGACCAGTTCGCCATCTGCGCCCAGAACTGGCGGTAGTTGGCCCAGCCCACCCAGTCCGCGGCCCACTTGCTGCGCGCGTCGCTGGTGAAGCCCGCCACGCGTCCCAGGCCATACTGCCAGTGGGCGAGCAACGGATCACCTTTCTCGGTCACGAGCGGCATCTCCGCGCGCGGCTTCGACTCGGTAACGACGACGCCGCGGAGGATCGGGTAAGTGGCCCCCAGCCCGCGCACCAGCTCGCTGTTCTGCACAAACTGCGGCGTGAACGGCTCCTCCACGATGGCTGATTTCAGAATGATCGCGGTCTCCTTCACGAAGATCTGCGGCAGGTCGCCGGGTGCGCGGACATCGTAGAACCGGCCGTTGCCGATGTCGGCCATCCAAAGCATCCGGTCCGGCATGACGTGGCCGCCGATCATCACGGTGGAGACCGTGATGCGGTCGCCGACGATGGCCTCCATCAGCTGCTGGGAGGGAGCGTTGGCATCGCCGTCGCTGAAGACGATCATGTGCTTCAGGTTTGCCGTGGACTTTCGAAGCGCCTCATGCGCCATGGTCATGACATTGACGAAGCTCGGCATGTCGCCCTGGTTCATGCCGGCAATGGCCCGGCCCGGTTCCCGTTTGTCACCCACCTTCGCGAGCTCGAACAGCCACCGGTCGGAACCGTCCCAGAGCACGATGCCCATCTCATCCTGGGGACCGAGCGCCTGCAGGGCGGCGAAGGCGATGTCACGGCCCCATTGATTTGCCCCCGGGAATTCCGTGCCGTGCGCCACGATCACCAGCGCGCCGCTCGGGAGAACCTTCTTGCTGCTGATCTCGCTGGAGACGGGCAGCAGCTTGTCCATCGGCGTGTTCTTGTAGGCGCCGGCGGTGTAGGCGTTGTCGCCGCCGATGCAGACCAGCCCGACGCCGAAGTCGCGGACGGCGCTTTCCAGGAGGCGCATGCGGTCCATGCCAAGGTCGCCGGCGGAAACGTTGCTGAGAAAAATGGAGTCGTAGCTCTGCATCTCCGCGAGGGTGTCCGTCATGGCGGAGACCTGCTCGACGGTGATGTCCAGATTGGACTGCCGTAGGGCCGTAACCAGAAGATTGTCCTGCTCCGGGCTGGAGGTGACCAGCAACACGCGCGGCTCGGCCCGCACGTCGGTGAAGGCGGTGGCGCGGTTGTTCTGCGGCAGGACGTCACCCGGCGCCTCAAGTTGGACATTGTATTTGTAGAACCCCGAGCCCTCGAGCTGCTGGGGAAAGGTGAAGAGGTTCTTCCCCTTCGCGAGTTCGACCGGCTGTTCACCCAGAAACTGGTCGTTGCGGAAGAGCTTCAACGTGCCGCGCTGTGCCTCGTCGGCATTGACGAAGATGCGCGCCTCGAACGGCTGCCCCTTCTTGACCTTGGCGGGCATGCCGAGCTTCTGCACCGAGACGTCCCGCGCCCGCGCCGTGGCCAGCGGCACGACATCAAGCGTCACATCCAACGGCAGGGCGGTGAGCAGCGCTCCCATGGCGTCGCCGATGTTCTCATTGCCATCGGAAAGCAGCACGAGCCGCTTCTGGCCGGTCTCGGGAAACGCCGCGGTTCCCAGCCGGATCGCCGCCGAGAGGTCAGTGCGCTCGGTGCCGACGACGGCGTTGATCTTCTGCACGTCCACGACCGGATTCGGGGTGAACTCGATGGCCGCGTCGGTGCCGAAGACGAGGACGCCGGCCTTGTCTGCCTTCTGTTTCTGCGCCGCAGTCCGGTTGATGTAGTCGACCGCCATCTCCTGCTGCGGCGAGGGGACGCTGTCCGAACGGTCCACCAGGTAGAAGACGTTCATCCCCTCCTGGGGCCGCAGCCATTGGAATCCGGCGATGGCGAAGATCAGCGCCACCGTGATGATCAGGCGGAGAAGCATGGCCGACCAGCGCCGCCAGGGGTTGATCTGGACGTCGGATTTGAGGAACAGCCAGACGACCCAGCCCACGGCGGGCAACAACAGCAGCAGAAACTCCGGATGGGTGAACTGGAAGTTCATGACTGTTTCTTCCGCCAAAACTTCTGCACGCGGTGGTTGAGACTGTCGGCGACGATCAGGTTGCCCTGCGAGTCCAGCGTGATCGCCCAGGGGTTGTTGAATGCGCCGGGCGCCGCCCCGGACCCTCCTATGACCTCGATCAGCCGATCCTCGCGGTCAAACACCTGGATGCGGCTGTTGCCGAACTCGCAGACAAACTGCCGGCCGGCGGCGTCGATGCGGATGTCATACGGGTAGCTCATCTCTCCGGGCTTGGAACCGGCGTGACCATACTGGCGGAGATAAATGCCGTCAGCCGAAAAAACCTGGACGCGGTGATTGACCGAGTCGGCCACGTAAAGCTGGCCGTCACCATCGACGGTAATGCCCTCGGCGCGGTTGAGCTGTCCGGGGCCGTCACCGGGTTCGCCGATCGAGAAGAGGAAATTCGTCCCGCCCGGACCGAACTTTTGAATCCGCTCGGCAAAGCTGTATTCGCTCACCCACATTGACCCGTCCGGCGCCAGGGCGATGGCACGCGGAAAGATCAACTTGCCGATCTCGCGACCTTCCTCGCCCCACTGGTGCACCAACGAACCGTCCCTCGCAAAATGGTTCACGCGCGTGTAGTGCGGTTCGACCAGCAGGATGCCGCCGTCCGCCGCCGTGCACATGCCCTTGGCCTTGCCCTTGTCCGTTTCGGGCATCTGCCAGCCCAGCACGTAGTCGCCGCCCGGGGTGAACTTCTGCACCCGCCCCGTGATGTCGATGACGTAGATGTTGTCGCCGCCGTCCACCGCCACCGAGCGCGGTTTGTTGAACTCGCCCACGCCGCCGCCGCGCCTTCCGATAACCTGGACGCGTTCGAACAGGTGGCTGTCTAGGCGCGTGATGCCGGGTGCTTCGGGTTCGGAACAGCCGGTGAGAAGGATGAGCGGAGAAAGACCGAATGCGAGTATCCGTAGCCCGAGCCGCGTCCGATGGGCAAAACACGAACAAACAGCTTTGACGCGAATTCCCACAATTGGCGCGAATTCGCGAAATTCGCGTATGGCCCTTCTCACCGCTGCCCTCCTTTCGTGTCCGCCAGCCTCGCCACCACCGCGCCTGCCGCCAGGGGCAGGAGCGCAAGCAGGAGCAGCAGCAGACACAGCGCGTTCACCTCGCCATTGTGGCCGTAGTGCAGCAGGTTGAAAATCCTCAACGCCAGCGTCTCGCCGCCAGCCGGCACGATGAGGTTGATCGTTTCCACATCCCAGAGGCACAGCAGGTAGATCACGTAGCCCAGCGCCAGCAGTTCGCCGCGCGCCTGCGGCCAGTCCACCAGCAGCCAGCGTTGCCAGCCGGTCGCACCGCCGAGCCGGCCGGCGTCCACGAGATCGCGATCCAGCCCCTGCCGGATCAACCGGGCGCCATACCATGCCGGCGCAAGGTAGCGGAGGCTCAACGCGAGAAACAGGACCAGCACGGTCGAATAGACCCAGTCGAGGCCGTTTCGGTTCATCAGGAAAATCAGGGCGATGCCGAGCAACACGCCCGGCAGGAAGAACACCGGCCACAACCACGCCGCCCACCGCGTCCGCGACAGCACCCAGCCGAGCGCCACCACCAAGACCGCCGGCACCACCGCGATCATCACCGACTGGACAGCCGCGGCACCGCCCGCCGCATAGGCGTCGGAAAGCCGGTTCCAGGTCATGGGTGAAAGCAGCAACTGGCCGAGCGGCAGCGCGAGCGACACCGCAAACGTGAGCACCGCCAGCGCTGCGCAGCCGACGAACATGCCGGCGCCCAACGCCCGCCGGAACTCCGTCGGCCGCCACGCTCGCAGGCCCCTTGGCCAGGCGATGGGATGCCGCGCCAGCCAGCCCATCAACGCCAGCGGGAAAACCACCATCGGCCAGCTCAGGAGCAGTGCCTCGCGATAGTTGAAGGTGGTGTTGAAGCGTAGCCAGAGTTCCTCCGGATAAATTCGCACCTGCAGGATCGCCGGCACGGAAAACTGGTTCAGCGCCAGCACGAAGATCAAGCCGGCCGACTGAGCGATCGCCGTCCGCGCCTGTGGCAGGAGCAGCTGGCGGATGAACGATCCGCCGCGCAGTTCGGCGTCCGCCTCGAGCAGGTCGGGGTTCAACTGCCGCAGCGAACCGAACACCAGCAACGCCGCCACCGGCCAGAACAGGCAGGCCAGCAGCACCGCGCAGCCGGTGAACGAATAGAGCTCGAAGGGCAGCGCGAGCTGCAGCGAACCGGTGCGCCCGAAGAGATCGATCCAGGAATTGACGACCAGGAACGGTGGCAGCGCCGCCGTCACCACGCAGCCCACCAGCGCGAAGGCCCGCGCCCGACCGCCGAGACCCGCCATCCAGACCGCGACTGCTCCGCCGAGAGCCGTGCCGAGCAGGCACACCGCGCCCGCCACGAGCAGACTGG
>DNDP01000306.1:22934-53950 GCA_003484235.1 Verrucomicrobiales bacterium | reverse complement strand
CCCCCGCCCCCGCCACGAGCAGACTGTTTTGGAGCAACACCCAGTTCACGGAATTCCCGGAATGGTCGAGGCGCAACCGGTGACACGTCAACGGCATTTCCGGAGCGGCCGTTCCCGGGGAGGACGGACGCACCGCCCACTGTTGAAATCATCCCAAGCTCGACAGGTCTTCTGCGAAGCGGGACAACCACTTCATGCGATTCGATCTCTTTGCCGCCGCCGGCATCGCGTTGCTGCTGCTGATTCCCCGGTCGGCCGACGCCGGCCCACGCGCCCGTGATCTGGGCATCCCCTTCTCCGGCGAACCGGGGCCGCACAATGCCATCACCGATGTCGCCGGCGTGCTGGTCGGACACACCACGCTGATCGCGGGCGAGGGGCCGCTGGTCGTCAGCAGGGGACCGGTCCGCACGGGCGTCACGGCCATCCTGCCGACCGGCCGGACGAATCGCGCCGTGTTCGCCGCCTGGGACACGCTGAACGGCAACGGCGAGATGACCGGCACCGCGTGGATCGCCGAGTCGGGCCAGCTCGACGAACCCATTCTCCTGACGAATACCCGCAGCGTTGGCGTGGTGCACGACGTGGTTTGGGACTGGCGCCGCGAGCGCGGTTACCATCGCGGTGAGGGTCCGCTCGACTTCGCCGCGTTGCCGGTCGTCGCCGAGACCTGGGACGGGCGACTCAACGACATTCACGGAGGTCACGTGAAGCGCGGACATGTCTTCGCTGCGCTGGATGGTGCACAAGGAGGCGCGGTCGCCGAGGGCAATGTCGGTGGCGGCACGGGGATGGTCTGTCACCGGTTCAAGGGCGGCGTCGGCACGGCGTCGCGGGTGGCCGACGGCTTCACACTCGGCGTGCTGGTCCAGGCGAACTACGGCAGCCGCGAGTCGCTCACCATCGCGGGCGTGCCAGTCGGGCGTCAGCTCGGCGACCTCATGCCGGAGATCCATTCGATGGAGGAACAGGGCAGCGGCAATTCCATCATCGTCATCGTCGCCACGGACGCGCCGTTGCTGCCGCACCAGTTGAAACGGCTCTGCCGGAGAGTGCCGCTGGGGATCGGGCGTGTCGGCGGCTTCGGCAGCAACTCGTCGGGCGACCTGTTCCTGGCGTTCTCGACCGCAGCCTTGCGTTCCACGGACACCGAGGCAGTGAAGCTGGCTCCCGTGCTCGACAATGAAGCGATCGATCCCCTGCTCCTCGCCACCGTCGAAGCGACCGAGGAAGCGATCGTCAATGCCCTGGTCGCCGCCCGCACGATGACCGGCATCAACGGCAACACCGTCCACGCGCTGCCGCATGATCGGGTGGTCGAACTCCTGCGAAGGCACGGCCGGCTGGCGGAATAGGCCGGGACATTCCAAGATCCTGCGCGAGCTCGACAGATTCGCCGATTCCTCTACAACTCGTGCCACACGATGGCCGCCCCCGACCAACCGCCCCGGACTTCCGCTTCCAACTCCGTCCGCCTTGCCCGCCTTTGGGAGGCCCTCATTCCGGTTGGCGCGCTGATCGTGATGATCTACGTCAGCGTCGTGCAACTGGAGGCATACGCCCATCTGGCGCTCCTGCTGGCCGCCGCCGTCGCCAGCGGGGTCGGTCTGAGGATCGGTCACACCTGGAAATCCATCGAAGAGGGCATGGTCGAGGGAATCGCCGTCGGGCTGAAGGCGATCCTGATCCTGCTGGTGATCGGCATCCTGATCGCCACATGGATCCAGAGCGGGATCGTGCCGCTGCTGATCTACCACGGGCTGAACCTGCTTTCGCCGTCGATCTTCCTCGCGGCGACCTGCCTGATCTGCTCGGTGGTGTCGGTTGCGACCGGCAGTTCGTGGACGACGGCGGGAACGGTCGGCGTGGCGTTGATCGGCGTCGGCCAGGGGCTTGGGATGCCGCTGCCGATGGTCGCCGGCGCCATCATCTCCGGCGCCTATTTCGGGGACAAACTGTCACCGCTCTCCGACACCACCAACTTGGCGCCCGCCGTGGCCGGGTCGGAACTTTTCGAGCACGTCCGCTACATGCTGCACACCACGGTTCCAGGGCTGGTGATTGCCGTCGTGCTGTATGTCGCGCTCGGGATCGGGCGCGGCGGCAGCGCCACGCTCGAATCCGTCCAGGTCCTGCGTGAAGCCCTGGCCGCGGCCTTCAACCTGCATCCGGTGCTCCTGCTGCCGCCGTTGCTGGTGATCGTCATGGTGGTCTTCAAGCTGCCGGCGCTTCCCGCCCTGCTGGGCGGTGCCCTGCTCGGCGCCGGGCTGGCGGCCGGTTTCCAGGGCAACGGCCTGAAGGAGATCGTTTCCGTGGCGTTTGACGGATATGTGTCCGAGACCGGCAACGCCGCCGTGGACGAGCTGCTGTCGCGTGGCGGCCTGATGAGCATGATGAACACGGTGGCGCTGATCGTCTGCGCGCTCGGTTTCGGAGGCGTCATGGAACGGACCGGCCAGCTCGCCGCGCTCGCGAATGCCGTGCTGAAGCTCGCGCGCAACACCGGTTCGCTCGTGGCCACGACGGTCTTCACCTGCTTCGGCATGAACGTCCTTGCGCCGGATCAATATCTTTCGATCGTCGTTCCAGGGCGGATGTATCGGGAAGCCTACGACCGTGCCGGGCTCGAGCCCCGGCTCCTGTCGCGGACCCTGGAGGATGCGGGCACGCTGAGCTCGCCGCTGATTGGCTGGAACACCTGCGGTGCCTTCATGAGCACGACCCTGGGCGTCTCCGCACTGGCATACGCGCCCTACGCGTTTCTGAATCTCGCCTGTCCGATCATCGCCATCGTGCTGGCCACCGCCGGCTGGGGAATCGTTCGCAAAGAAAAAGGGCAGGCTAGATCGTGACCGCCTATGGCAGATAGCCGGCGGCCAGTTTTTCGAACGCCACCACCTGTTTCATTTCCCACTCGGCGTCGCGTTCCAGCTCCTGCGCCATGATCGCCGTCACCCGGGAGGAGACTTCAATGGCCGCGCGGGCATCCAGCAGCAGGGCGCGGGAACGGCGGGCCAACATGTCCTCCACCGTGCGGGCCGCCTCCTCGCGCACGGCACGCTGAACATCCTCGGCCGTCACCGACAGCCGGGGATGAAGCCGCTCCCGAACCCCGGCGGCAGAGCTGCGGGGCTCATGGAGCATCAATGTGGCGGTCCGCGATGGCCGGTGCTGCAGGCCGGCAACCGGTTCGGCCGCATCTATCACATCTTCGCCCATCTTCCGGTAGGTGGTCCATTTCCCACCCGCGATGGAGACAAGCCCGGATTTCGACACGCTGATGTCGTGGTCACGGGGCAGCCGGGCGGTCGCACTCGCGCGATTGGAACCCACAAGCGGACGCAGGCCCGCCCACGCGCTCAACACGTCGGTTCGAGCGGGCGCCCTGACGAGGTGCCGTCCGATGTGATCCAGGAGGTAATCCACTTCGACGGTCAGCGGGCGGGGTTCGGAATCTGGTTCCTCGACGGGCGTGTCCGTGGTGCCGACCAGCACCCGGTCCAGCCAGGGAATCGCAAACAGCACGCGGCCGTCAACGGTTCGCGGGACGATGAGCGCCGTCGTCCCGGGGAAAAGCGACCTGTCCAGAACGACGTGGGCGCCCTGGCTGAGGGTCAGGCGACGAGGAGCGTTGGGCTCATCGAGTCGCCGAACTGCATCGGAGAATATTCCCGTGGCGTTGATCACCACGCGGGCGCTGCATTTGAGGCTGGCACCGGTTTCGAGATCGCAGGCCACAACACCCCTGATTCGCCCCCGGTCCTTGATCAGCGCTTCGACTCTCACGTAATTCAGGGGCAGCCCGCCAAGATCGAGCAGCGTCTGCGCAAGCGCCAGGGCGAGCCGCGCGTCGTCAAACTGTGCGTCCTGATATCTTACGCCGCCCTTCAGCCCGTCCGCCGCGATGGTGGGAACCTCCTGCAGGAAGGTATCTCGGCCGAGCCACCGGGACGCGCCCAGTCCAAGACCGCCCGCCAGTGCGTCGTAAAGCTTCAATCCGGTGCCATACCAGCCAAGCTCCCACCAGGAATGGGCGGGAAGCGCGAACGCCAGGGAATGAACGATGCCGGGCGCATTGCGGAGCAGCAGTCCCCTTTCCCGGAGTGACTCGCGGACCAGTTGAATGTTGCCTTGCCGCAGATAGCGAACCCCGCCATGGATGAGCTTGGTGCTGCGACTCGAAGTCGCCCTGGCAAAATCGCCCTGCTCCACCAGCAACGTACGGTAGCCCCGCGCCGCAGCCTCCACGGCGGCTCCCAGTCCGGTTGCACCACCACCGACGACGATGAAATCCCATCCGCCGGGTTCAGCCTCTAGGCGCTGGATGCAGGCATTGCGGTTCATGCTTCAGTCAACTCGACATTCATCGCATCAACTCAAGCACAAGCCGTCCGCAACGGGAAGCCAGCACCCGGGCCGGAGCGTGGAACAATCCATGGTTTCCGCAGGGCGGCGCTGCCGTCGATACTCCAAGGTTCCCGTCACCAAGGCGTTGGCAGGGCGATGCTGGCGTCAATCTCCTGCAGCGGGCCAAGCGGGCGACGGTCGAGTTCGAACCGCTCGCGGCTTGGCTGACCGGAGCTGAGTTTGTACACCACCGCGTCATCGAGGATGACCAGCAACCCTTTGAAGTTCCAGCCGGTTTCCCGGGTGGAGCGGCGAAAGCCAAAGACATCGAGCAGCAGGTTGCCTTCGCGCTCCCGGTGGGTCCGCGTCAGATCCAGTTCATAGGCCCGGCACCGCTCGCGGGCCTCGAGTGCGGCACGAACCTCCGGCGGCAGGTCGTCGAAGGTGACCGCCGCGTTGGGCATGAACTGGTTGAGCAGTTCGAGATAATTCAGGATGCGGAGGTTGGGAGTTGTTTCAGGATCGAAGCCCATTCCGCGGAGATCGTCGCACGTTGTCTTGCCTGGCACGACCTGCTCGAAGGCCTTCCGTGCCGAATCGAACGTTTCCCACTGCGAACGGGTCACCTGCTCGGACACCGGCAATGGCGTGCGACACCCCGCGACCAGCAAGAGAACCCCGGCCGTCGCAAACGACATGGACAAGCCATACTTCATAGCCATTCGCTCCGATGGGTTGAACCTGACAGGAAGCGACAGCACGCATCTGGTCGCCAACCGATCAACCCCGTTTACCATTCGCGATGTTCAACGGAGCCGGCTCCGTGAACGGGCCAATATACATCCAATGACACCAGTTCTCCACTGCGGCAACGCATCAGGCCAATGGTGCAGCCTGTCGGATCGGGATCTGCGGCTGCTGTCCGGGCCCACACATCCCAGTTCCCGTTGCCGGCCGCTTTTTCTTTTCTCCCGCAATGGTTTTCCGGTTTCATCGGCCGCCACATGAATGTCCTCGTCATCGGTTCCGGCGGCCGCGAACACGCCCTGGTCTGGAAGATTGCCCAGTCGCCCATGGTCAGGTCGCTCTGGTGCGCGCCGGGAAACGCCGGCATCGCGGCCGAACGGCTGGCCACCAATGGCGAATTGGTTCAATGCGCACCGATTGGCGCCGAGGATCTCCCCTCGCTCCTCTCGTTTGCCCAGGAGAAACGGATCGATTTGACGGTCGTCGGGCCCGACAACCCGCTGGCGCTCGGCGTGGTGGATCTGTTCCAGGAACATGGTCTCAGGATCTGGGGACCCAACCGGCAGGCGGCCCAATTCGAGTCGAGCAAGGTCTTTGCGCAGCAGTTCATGGAACGTCACTGCATTCCGACCATGCGGTCGGGCGCCTTTGCGGACGCCACCGAAGCGCGAGAATTTGCCGCGGAGCTCGGAGGACGCTGTGCGGTCAAGGCGGATGGACTGGCGTTGGGCAAAGGAGTGCTGATCTGCCGGAACCCGGCAGAAGCGAATCAGGCGATTGATGAGATTCTGGTCGGCAAGGCGTTTGGCAAGGCCGGCGAGAGGGTGCTGATCCAGGAATTGATTGAAGGGATGGAGGTGTCGCTGCACTTCCTCTGCGACGGGACGACGGCAAAGTTGTTTCCCAGCTCGCAGGATCACAAGCGCGCGCTCGACGGCGATGAGGGCCTCAACACCGGGGGCATGGGGACCTATTCACCCGCACCATTTTTGACGGACCAACAGTTTCAGGAGATCGCGGACAGTGTCATTCAGCCGTGGCTCAAAGGGTGCCGCGAGGAGGGAATCGATTACCGGGGAATACTTTATCCCGGCGTCATGCTCACGAAGGACGGTCCGAAGGTTCTGGAGTTCAACTCCCGTTTCGGTGATCCGGAAACGCAGGTGTATCTGCCGCGCCTGAAGAGCGATCTGGTCGGGCTGCTCCTTGCCAGCGTCGAAGGAAGGCTCGGCGAAACGACGATCGAGTGGTCGTCAGAAGCCTGCGTCTGCGTGGTCATGGCCTCGGGCGGCTATCCCGGCGGCTACGCCAAAGGCATCCCGATCAACGGCCTGGAAGAGACGGACAGATTGCCGCAGACCAAGGTCTTTCATGCGGGCACCGCGACCAGGGAGCATTCGGTGGTGACCAATGGCGGCCGCGTGCTGGGCGTCACCTGCTGGGCCAACACACTCCAGGCGGCGAGGGATGCCGCCTATTCTGCCGCGGAAAAAATTCGGTTCGACGGAGCGCACTTCCGTCGGGATATTGCCGCGAAGGCCCTGCAGCCGATCCGCAAGAACTGACCCATCATGAAACCTTTCCGCACGTTCACTTCAGCCCTGCTTGCAGTCGCCGCGGTCTCCGCCATCGCGCCGACGTACGCAGAAGATGCCGATCAGGTGCCGTTCGAAGAAGTCAGGGCACTAATCCGACTTCATCTGGCAAACACCAGCGACGAGGAACTGAACGACGCGGCCGTGAAAGGACTGATCGATCAGCTCAAACCCCATGTGATGGTCGGGGAAATGAACCAGACCGTCCAGGGATCGACCAACGGGCTGGTCGCCAAGAGCAGCCGATTTCGCCGTGATTTCGGCTACCTGCGGATGACGACGGTGACGGAGGGACTCGATCAGGCCATCCGTTCCGCCGTTGAGGAGCTGCTGCGGGAAGCGCCTCTCAAGGGCCTGGTACTGGATCTTCGATTCGCCACCGGCGACAACTATGCGGCGGCGGCTGCCGCGGCCGGCCTGTTCGCCGAGGGCGAACGGGTGATGCTGAAGGTGGGGGACAAGGTTCACTCGGGATCCGGCGGCAACGAGGCGATTCTGATCCCTGTGATGGTGCTGGTCAACAAGGCCACCGCGGGCGCGGCCGAGGCGTTTGCGGCTTCCCTCAAGTCCATGAAGGCAGGCCTGCTCGTCGGGGCGGCCACGGCCGGTCGCGCGACCCTATTCGAGACGTTCACCCTTTCCAACGGAACTTCATTGCGGATCGCCACCCAGCCGGTCCGACTGGCGGACGACACGGCAATTCCACGATCGGGCCTCTCCCCTGACATTGCCGTGGAGATAGACGAAGCGGACGAACGCAAATATCTCGATGATCCCTACTGGGTGGCGCCCGGTGATGGGAACGGCGGCGCGACAAGCTCCCCTCGCCGCGTGACGGAAGCGGATCTCGTCCGGCAACGTCGGGAAGGGATCCCCCTGGAACAGATCATCGAGGATCGGGCCGAGAGCAGTGAACGCCGGCTTGTCACGGATCCCGTGCTGGCACGCGGCCTGGACCTCTTGAAGGCGTTGACGGTCGTCCAGTCATGGAAGCGCGAATGAACGGACGGGAAGCCTTTGCCGGTCAGATCGCCTTGAGCATCCGCTCAACCCTTTCTGTGGCGCTGAACAGGCAGTCGCCGTGAGAGGGCACGATGCCCGTCACCTTTGACCAGGGGATGGCATTGATGGACTCGCGGAACGCCGCACGATCGCGAATGCAGCTTCGGAACAGGCGCGACACCTTTGGACCGCCGTAGGCCCCCGCGATCCTGAAAAGCAGGCGGCTCCAACCACGCCAGCGATGGTCGAAG
Source organism: Verrucomicrobiales bacterium (assembly GCA_003484235.1). GTDB lineage: Bacteria > Verrucomicrobiota > Verrucomicrobiia > Limisphaerales > RI-55 > RI-55. Next base: position 46,008 of record DNDP01000306.1, on the reverse strand, counting down.
TTGAAGATGAGATCACTGACCAGAAGGAGACCCGTGGCGGAGTGGAGGAAGACCGTCTCGTTCACCGACGGCTGGCCGCCGATGGGGATGGACAGGAGTTCTGCGGCGAGTTCCCCGGGCAGGGAGGTCGGCAGAGGCATTGCTCCCGGAAGCTTCATCAAACCGTCGCTCACCAACAGAGCCGCACCCTCCATCTGCCTTCGTGCTGCAGCCACTCCACCGTCGTGAAAATCGGTTGGAACGATGAGAAGGCGGATTTCCCCGAGGGCGGAGACTTGACGGTGAAGATCCGGCGTCAGGCCCACCGGTGACAGGAGTGCCAGGCAACCATCGCGGCCGCGGACAATGACCAGCCGTCGGCCAAAGTTGGCCCCCATCGTCACGAGGGGAACGCTCAAAGTGTGGAGACCCGGCCCGCGCTCAACCACAACCTGAAAATCATCGAGACCCTGCATGCGATTTGCGATGTTTGGCGGGAGCTTTTCATCCGTGGCGCCCAAATGCAACCGCCGGTCAAATTCTCCGTTGACGATTCCCGGGGGCAACCTCAACTTGCCCCGCGCTTCGCCGATGAAGACCATTCTGTTCATCTGCACGGGTAACATTTGTCGCAGTCCCATGGCTGAGGGGCTGTTGCGGCATGCCTTGAACGGCCGGCCTGAATTCCGGGTTCTTTCCGCAGGTGTCGGCGCAGGCAATGGACAGCCTCCCAGCGAACACTCGGTTCGCGCCATGCAGGCGCTGGGAATTGACATTTCGCATCAGCGGAGCCGGATGCTGACGCGCGAGCTGGTCGCCGAATCGTCGCTGATATTTGGCATGACCCAGAGTCATGTCGACGCGGTGCAGATGATGTACCCCGAGGCGGCGCCGAAAGTCCGCAGGCTCCGCGATTTGGAGCCCGCGCTCGAATACTATGAACGTGACATCTGCGATCCCATCGGCGGAAATTACGAGGTCTACCTCGCCTGCCGGGACCAGATCAAAGCAGGAATTGACCACATGCTGAAAAACCTCGACTCCATGACCGCCCCTGAAGCCTCCGTCTCCCGTCGTCTCGCACTGGGCGCCGACCACGGTGGGTTCAGCCTGAAGGAAGCCATCAAGAAGCACCTCATCGAGAAAGGGGTCGAGGTGGACGATCTGGGCACCAACTCCCCGGAGTCGACCGACTACCCGGACTACGCCCGACCGGTTGCCGAGCGCGTGGCGGCCGGCGAGGCCGCATCCGGCATTCTGGTCTGCACGACCGGCATTGGCGTCTGCATCGCCGCCAACCGCATCCCCGGAGCACGGGCGGCGCTGGTCTCCGATGAAGCGACCGCCAAGGTCGTTCGCGAGCACAACAACGCCAACATCCTCTGCCTCGCCGGCAAGACGACGCCGGCGGACACGGCAATCCGGATCGTCGAGAACTTCCTCAACGCTTCGTTCGAAGGCGGACGGCACGAGCGCCGCGTCAACAAGCTCGAAGGCCGCAGCATGACCGTCAACCACGTGCGACGGGTCGATCCCGTCATTGCCGGACTGCTGGTCAACGAGCGGAACCGGCAGCAGGAAAACATCGAACTCATTGCGAGCGAGAACTTCACCAGTCCGGCCGTCATGGAAGCGCAGGGCTCGGTGCTCACCAACAAGTATGCGGAGGGTTACCCGAAGAAGCGTTGGTACGGGGGCTGCGAGTTCGTGGACGAGGTGGAGCAGCTGGCCATTGACAGGGCGAAGCGGCTGTTCGGCGCCGAGCATGCCAACGTGCAGCCCCATTCAGGTTCGGGTGCCAACATGGCGGTCTACTTTGCCATGCTCAAGCCGGGCGACAAGATGCTCACGATGGACCTGAGTCACGGCGGCCACTTGACGCACGGGAATCCCGCCAACTTCTCGGGAAAGTTCTTCCAGATTGTCCATTACGGCGTGAGCAGGGAGAGCGAGCGGATCGACTACGACCAGCTGGCCGCCATGGCGCGGGAACATCGGCCCAAGATGATCACCGTGGGGGCGAGCGCCTATCCCCGGATCATTGATTTCGAGCGGATGGGACAGATTGCGCGGGAGGTCGGGGCGTTGCTGCTGGCGGACATCGCACACATCGCGGGCCTGGTGGCGGCGGGCATTCATCCGAGCCCGGTGCAGCATGCGGATTTCGTGACGACGACGACCCACAAGACGCTCCGTGGTCCTCGCGGCGGCCTGGTGCTGTGCAGGGAGCAATATGCCAAAGCCGTCGATTCCCAGACGTTCCCCGGCATCCAGGGCGGTCCTTTGATGCATGTCATTGCGGCGAAGGCGGTCTGCCTGCAGGAAGCGTTGCAGCCGGAATTCAAGGCGTATCAGGAGCAGATCGTCAGAAATGCCGCCGCTCTCGCCGCCGGAATGCTGAGAAACGGTTTTCGGCTGGTCAGTGGCGGAACGGAGAATCATCTGATGCTGGTCGACGTGGGCGCGCGCAACCTCACGGGCAAGGACTGCCAGATCGCGCTCGATGGAGCCGGCATCACAACGAACAAGAACACCATCCCCTTCGAGACGCGGTCACCGTTCCAGGCCAGCGGCATCCGGCTGGGAACACCCGCCGTCACCACCCGCGGAATGAAGGAGCCGGAAATGGCGGCCGTCGCCGACATGATCAGCGAGGTTCTCCTCGACATTAAGAATCTTGACGCCGCCCAGAAGGTGCGCGACCGTGTTCGCGAGCTGACTGCGAGATTCCCCTTGCCCTACTGATTCAGCGAACGTTCCCCCGGTAAGATCCGATCGAGGGCTTTTCCTCCCGCGGCCGGGAATTTCGCCGACAGCCATCCGGAAGCAGCCTTTCCGTTCTCACGGAAGCGTTCCGGCCAGTTCAATTTTTTACCCTGAGACATACCGCTATGCCGAGACCCCCAAAAAAAGGTGGCCGAACCAAGAAGTCATCCGCTCCCGCCGAGGAGTCCGCTCCAGCGGCGACGGAAGCGCCGGTCGAGGAAACCGCCGTGGAGACTGTCGTTGAGGAAGCACCGCCGGCTTCCCCCGAGGCTCCAGCCGCCGCTCCCGCCCCCCGCAGAATGCCCGTCAACCGGCCGGAAAAGGACGTGGTGGCCAATACCGTTCACATCGCGAAGCTGCAGTCGATGTCGATGACGGATCTGAACAACATGGCCAAGCAGATGGCCATTGAGAATTTCGGCACGATGCGCAAGCACGAGCTGATCTTCCACATCCTGCAGAAGAACGCCGAGGCCAGCGGCGTGCTGTTCTCCGAGGGGGTGCTGGAGGTGCTGCCCGAAGGATTTGGTTTTCTGCGCTCCCAGAGCTTCAACTACCTCCCCTGCCCCGAAGACATCTACGTCTCGCCTTCCCAGATCCGCCGGTTTGACCTGCAAACAGGCAATTTGATCGCCGGCCAGATCCGGCCGCCCAAGGAGAAGGAAAAGTTCTTCGCCCTGCTCAAGGTGGAGGGAGTCGATGGCGGGGATCCCGACAAGGCCAAGGACAAGACGCACTTTGACAACCTCACACCGCTGTTTCCGAACAAGCGGTTTCTGCTGGAGACCGCCTCGGACGAGCTCTCCACCCGGGTGCTCGATCTCGTCTGCCCGATCGGCAAGGGTACGCGCGGCCTGATCGTGGCCCCACCCCGGACCGGCAAAACGGTGCTCATGCAGAAGCTCGCCAATGCGATGCTGAAGAACAATCCGGAGAGCTACCTTTTCATCCTGCTGATCGATGAACGGCCCGAGGAGGTCACCGACATGGAACGTTCCTGCCGCGGAGCGGAGGTGATCAGTTCGACGTTTGACGAACCGCCCGAACGGCACGTAGCGGTGGCCGAGATGGTCATCGAAAAGGCCCGCCGCATGGTCGAACACAAACGGGATGTGGTCATTCTGCTCGACTCAATCACCCGGCTGGCGCGCGCCTACAACACGATCCAGCCCCACTCGGGCAAGATCCTGTCGGGCGGTGTCGATGCCAATGCGCTGCACAAGCCCAAGCGCTTCTTCGGCGCGGCCCGCAACATCGAAGAGGGCGGCTCCCTCACCATCATCGCCACCGCCCTGATCGACACCGGCAGCCGGATGGACGAGGTGATTTTCGAGGAGTTCAAAGGCACCGGCAACATGGAGGTGCACCTGGACCGCCACCTCGTGGATCGTCGCATCTTTCCTTCGATCAACATCGAACTGTCCGGCACGCGCAAGGAAGAGCTGCTCTACCATCCCGACGAATACAACAAGGTCGTCGTCCTTCGGCGCGCCCTTACCGGCGTCCCGCCGGTCGAGGCGATGGAACTGATGCTCAACAAGCTCAAGAAGACCCGGAGCAACATCGAGTTCCTGCTCACCATGGGCGGCATCGGCTGATCCGATCCCTGATCCATTCCATTACACCCCCTAAAAACCATTCTGACAGGGCGTTCCGGTTTGCGCGACGGAGCGCCCTTCTTATTATTGAATCAATTCGCAGGACAGCCCTCTAATCTGGGCGTGCCGATGAACGGATTGCAAATGAACATCTTCAGACTGGCCACCCTTTCCGCCGTGCTGCTCATGGCGGTCGGCTGCAAGGAGCAGGGCATTCGCAGCTACCAGATTCCCAAGGAAAAACCGCGGGCTGCCCGGCAGCAGCCGGATCCCGGTGCGGGACCGGTCCATCTCCATTGGGAGCAGCTTCCGGAAGGCTGGAGCGAACAGCCGCTCTCGCCCATGCGCGCCGCCAGCTTCCGGATTGTCGGTGAAAACGGACAGGAAGCCGATGTGGCGGCCATCCCAATACCGGACCTTAGCGGCCGGGAGTTGACGCTGGTGAACATGTGGCGCGAAGGGATGGGGCTGATGACCATCGAGGAAGACCGGATCGACGAAGTTCGCACCACCGTGACGGTGGCCGGCGTGCCGGGTCAGTTGTTTGACATGACGACGACCGAGCCGCCCGAGGGCATCACCGAGAACCAGCGTACGGTAGTGGCCATGGCCAATCGCGGCGACACGACCTGGTTCTTCAAACTAGCCGGCCCGGACGCCCTCGTCGCTGAACACAAGGAACGGTTCATCCGTTTCATCGGGACGGTTGAATTTCATGCCGGCAGCCACGGCGAAGAACCGGCCACGATGTCCTCGGGCACGCTGCCGACCGCCGGGAGCGAACGACAGATTCCACAATGGACCGTGCCCCCGGGCTGGACACCCGCGGAACCGGGCATGATGGTCCTCGCCAGCTTCGATTTGCCGGACGGCGACGGGAAGGTCACGGTCAGCCGCCTGGGCGGCGATGGCGGCGGATTGTTGATGAACATCAACCGCTGGCGCGGTCAGCAGCTTGGCCTTCCGCTGGCGACGGCCGAAGACCTGCCGTCGATGATCACCACCGCCAAATCGGCGGTCGGCGAAGCATCGCTCGTGGACTTCCAGAACGCCACCCAGCGGATGGTCACCGTGATCGTGCCGCACGCCGGCAGCACCTGGTATTACAAGGCGATGGGCGACCCCGAGGTGATCGGCCGGGAGAAGGAGGCATTTGTCAAATTCGCCCTCACCGCCCAATATTGATCTGACATGGCCGCGCAACTTCTGAAGTTCATTTCGTCCCTCCGGCTCACGGTGGTCTGCCTGGCCTGCGCATTGGTGCTGGTCTTCCTTGGCACGATGGCGCAGGAGCCGCTCGGCCTCTATATCGTCCAGAAGAACTATTTTCAGAGCACGTTCGTAGACTGGTTCTCGTTGAAGGCCGGCATCCAGAAGGCGCTGCACCTGCTCAAGGTGGACGTGATTCCGATCTCGGCCGACGAAGTCCTGCGGGCGCCGTGGATCCCGGTGTTCCCGGGCGGCTATCTGATCGGCTGGGTGCTGCTGATCAACCTTCTGGCCGCGCACTACGTCCGTTTCAAGTTCACCTGGCAGAAGGCCGGCATCTTCATGACGCACGTTGGCCTGATCTTGCTGCTGCTCGGCCAGTTCTTCACCGAGCAACTCCAGGAGGAGTCCAATCTCCGCCTTGAGGAAGGTGAAGAGCGCAATTACTCCGAGGATCAACGGGATGCCGAACTGGTCTTCATTGATCCGTCGAACCCGGATTTTGACCGGGTGGTGGCCATTCCGAACGCGGTTCTGGCCAAGGGTCGAGAGATCACCCATGAGGCACTCCCGTTCGGCATCCGGGTTGAGCGTTATGCCCAAAACTCCCGCCTCAAAAACTACAACCCGGAGAGTCAGGACGGCGCGCCGGCCGCAACCCGCGGCATCGGCGCACGCGCCTCGCTGTCCGAAATCGCGCCGGCCACCGCGATGAACGAGCTGGATGTACCTTCAGCGGTCATCTCGTTCACCGGTGCGAACGCACCTGAGGGCACGTGGCTGATGTCGGTGAACCTGGACTCGCCGCAGGAAATCCTGGCCGGCGGCAAGACGTGGAAAGCGGAGTATCGGTTCACCCGGCATTACACCCCCTACTCCATTGGCCTGATTGATTTCCGGCATGACCTGTATCTCGGAACGGAAAAGCCCAGGAACTTCTCCAGCCAGATTCGCCTGACCAATGCCGAGACCGGCGAGGATCGGGAGGTGCTCATCCGCATGAACGAGCCGCTCCGCTACGCGGGCGCCACCTACTTTCAGGCCAGCTTCGACGAGAAGAACCCCAACGTCACCATCCTGCAGGTCGTCCGCAATCCCGCCTGGCTCACTCCCTACGTGGCGGTGATCATCGTCGGCGCCGGGTTGCTCGTTCAGTTTCTGATGCACCTGTTCAAGTTCGCCAGCCGGAGGAAAGCCTGATGAAAAAGAACCTTTACTGGATCCTCATCGTCGCCCTGTTCACCGCCTACGCGGCCAGCACGCTGCGGACGCGGACGGACAAGGGTCCCTATCACGTCCAATCCTTCGCCGGTCTGCCGGTGGTTTTGAACGGCCGCATCCAGCCGCTCGATTCGGTGGCGCGCAACAGCCTGCTCATCATCCGTGGCAGCGCCCGTGTACCCCTCGAAGGCAACAGCGTGGACGGCCGCTGGGGCAGTTTCGAGGAGCTGGGGGACGAGGGGCAGAAGATCTTCTTCGAGCGGAAGTGGTATCAGTTCTCCCGGCATCCGAAGAAGCTCTCGCCGCCCGAGTGGCTGCTGGAGGTGATGTCCCGCCCGGACGACGCCGATCAGCGCTACATCTTTCTGATCAACCACCCCGAGCTGAAGACCGAGCTGGGGCTTGAGGCGCAGGGGCTCGACCGCAGCGGGCTGACCTACTTCCGCTATGCGGACATCTCCCCGCGGCGTCAGCGGCTGATGCAGGACGCCAACGTGGTGTCCCAGAAGAAGGCCGAACAACGGACCCCGTTTGAAAAGGAGGTCCACAAGGTGGCCCAGGCGATGATCCTCTACGAGCGGCTCAAGAACAGCATCCAGACGGAGCACAGCCGCAGCTTCGCGGAGCGGCTCGCCCGCTTCCCGGAAACGGTGAAGGCGCTGCGGAGCTCCTTTCAGGAAAGCGGCTCGACTGAGGCGATGGACGAACAGGGCGTCCAGTATGTGACCGAGATGTACCGTGAATTTGAATTCCTCTCCGCAATGGCCTACCCGTTCGTCATTCCGCCACCGGCCGGCAGCCATGACCGGGACGCCTGGCGGACCATGGGGGCCAGCCTGACGAATTCCCTGCAGTCGGCGCAGCTTCACCCCGCCACCCTCGCCTACGCGCGCATGCTCACAGCCTACCAGGAGGAGAAGGCGGCGGACTTCAACCAGGCGGTTTCCGGCCACCGCACCTGGATGATGGAGAATGGATTCGAGTCCGAGCTGAAGAAGGGTTCCAGCGAGCTGTTCTTCAACAACTACGCACCGTTCCGCACCAGCATCGTGATCTACATCGTGGCCTTTCTGATGGCGGGCTTCTTCCTGTTCAGCGACGCGCCCGGGGCCCTGCACGGAGCACGATGGCTGATCGGACTCGCGCTGCTCGTGCATACGAGCGGCCTCATCTTCCGCATGGTGCTCGAAGGCCGGCCACCGGTGACGAACCTCTACTCCTCGGCGATCTTCATCGGCTGGGGCACCGTCGTGCTGGGCGTCATCATCGAGCGGTTCTGGAAGAACGGCATCGGCAGCCTGGTGGCCTCGCTGATCGGCGTCATCACCCTGATCATCGCCCACAACCTGTCGCTCGACGGCGACACCATGGAGATGCTGCAGGCGGTGCTCGACACGAACTTCTGGCTCGCGACCCACGTGGTCGTGATCACGCTCGGCTACTCGGCGATGTTTCTCGCCGGGCTGTTGGGCGTGCTCTACCTCGTGCTCGGCGTGTTGACGCCCAAGCTCAATGGACTGGTCGGCTCCGGCAAGACCACGCTCGGCAAGGCGATCGCCAAGAATGTCTATGGCATCATCTGCTTCGCCACGTTGTTCAGCTTTGTCGGCACCGTCCTCGGCGGCATCTGGGCCGACCAGTCGTGGGGCCGGTTCTGGGGCTGGGACCCGAAGGAGAACGGCGCGCTCATGATCGTGCTGTGGTGCGCGATCATCCTGCATGCGCGCTGGGGTGGCCTGATCCGCGAGAAGGGTCTCATGGTCCTCGCCATCGCCGGCAACATCATCACCGCGTTCTCGTGGTTCGGCGTGAACATGCTCGGCATCGGCCTGCACAGTTACGGGTTCATGGACGAGGCCTTCAAGTGGCTGATGATCTTCAACGTCAGCCAGGTGCTGCTCATGTGCCTGGCGATCGTTCCCGACCGGTTCTGGCGCAGCGGCACGGCTCCCGTGCCGACGACAACTTCCACTCGCCCGGACCGGCCTTTGCCCGGCAAGTCCAAGGGCTCGCCCAAACCTCAGCCCGCATGATCTCCCGCCGGCGCCGGTGGCCGGCCCTGCTGCTGGGGTTCACGGGAGCGGCCTTGCTGATGACGCAGGCGTCGGATTCATCCGCACCGATTGCCGTTGAGCTGGGTCACATCGAGAACGCCTTTCAACTCTCGGCACAGCTCTACTCCGGAGGTGAGCCCCGCACCGGCGCGGACTTTGCCGCCCTGCAGCGACGGGGCATCCGGACGATTCTGAGCGTGGACGGCGCCCGTCCCGACGTGGAACTGGCCCGCGCACACGGCCTCCGCTATCTCCACCTTCCCATCGGCTACGGCACCCTGGCGCGGTCAAACACGCTGCGGCTGCTCGCCGCCTCTGCCGCGAGCGAGGGCCCCCTGTTCGTCCATTGTCACCACGGGAAACATCGTGGCCCGGCGGCGGCGGCGCTGGCCGCGATGCAGCTTGGCGGATGGACGACGAACCGCGCGTTGAGCTGGCTGCACCTGGCCGGCACGGACACCAACTACGCGGGCCTCTACCAAAGCGTCGGCTCGTTCAGGCCGGTGTCGACCAATGCGCTCGCCTCCGTGGACCGGCATTTCCCGGAAGCCCAGGCCCCGGCAGGCTTGATCGAGGCGATGGTGGCCATCGACCGCACCTGGGAGAACCTCCAATCACTCACCAGCGTCCCGGGACGCAGCGAAGAACCGCTCCAGGCCGAGATTGTGCTCCTGGCCGAGCAGCTGCGGGAGGCGGCGCGGCTGCCTGAAGCGGCGGACCTGGGCGGGGAGTTTGTGGCGTTGATGAACCGCTCCGGTGAAACCGTGATCCGCGCGGGCGTCGAGCTGAAGCAAAGGAAGCTCGCCGAAGGCCGGTCGGCCATACGGGAATCGTGCCGACAATGTCATCGGCAATACCGGGATTGAGCCGCGGCCGGCTGCAGCAGCTCCAAGCGGCCAGCCGCCAGCAGAATTGTCACAGGGGCCGCGCTTGACGCCGTTGGTCCGGCTTTTATCCTCCCGCCCGAACTCCATCACATGAAACACACCAGACAAGTCATCGCACTGCTCGCCGGAGCCACGCTCGCCGCGGGCACCGCCATGGTCGCCGTCGCCGACCACCACGGCGGAGAAAAGAAGAACCCGAAAGACATCCATGACGTCATGGAGTGGACCCACAAGGGCCGGGAATCAATGGTCGCGAAAGTCCGGGACGGCAACGGCACCGCCGCGGAGATCGAAACGCTGCTCCGCTATTACAAGTTCATGGCGACGCAGAAGCCGCCACAGGGCGATGAGGCCGCGTGGAAGGAGCGCACAGCCGCGCTCGTGGCCGCCACCGAGAAGCTGGCGAAGAAGTCCCCCGATGCCATCGAAAACTACAAGAAAGCGGTCAACTGCAAGGCGTGCCACGACGTGCACAAGCCGAAGGACGAATAGGCCGCCCGACAATCCATCTCAGCAGGCCGGCGAATGACCTTCGCCGGCGTTTTGCTGTCCGGGCGTTCCTTCACTGGTTGGCTGCCCGGCCCGGAGGCCGTGAGCCCGAACCGGTCGCCTTCGTCAATTCATCCCCGAGGTCCGCACGCATGGCGTCGGCCAGCAGCTGCAGCCGCTCGACAACCTCCGGGTGAGCCGCAGCCACATCCTTTGATTCGGTGACATCGTTGCCCAGGTCGTAGAGCTCTGCGCGCCCGGTCTTGGAGGAAGAATACTTTGCCGGTTGACCGCCGAATCCGCCGGGTCGTCCGGCCATGGTCCGATAGGTATGGGGAAAGACGAGTTTCCAGCGGCCGTCGCCGCTGAGCACCGCCTCAAGATCATTGCGGTTGTAGTAGAAGAAGTAGGCATCGTGCGGATTCCGCGCACCAGCCTCCCCGGCGAGCAACGGCCAGACATCCCGTCCATCGATCCTGTGCTCCGGCAGGCGCGCCCCGATCCGGGCGGCGATGGTCGGCAAGAGGTCAATGGTCATGAGCGGCAGGTTGCACACGGTTCCGGCGGGAATCCGTTCCGGCCAGCGCATGATGCACGGCACGCGGACACCCCCCTCCCAGGAAGTCCCCTTCCCTTCGCGAAGCGGAAAGGCCGAGCCGCCGTGGTCGCCGTAGCTTAACCACGGTCCGTTGTCGGATATGAAGATGACGAGCGTCTGCTCGGCGATCTGATGCCGATCCAGCGCCTTCATGATCTCACCGACCGACCAGTCGATCTCCATGATCACATCGCCGTAGAGCCCGCGCTGGGACCGGCCCCGGAAACGTTCTGAAACGTAGAGCGGCACATGGGGCATGTTGTGCGCCACATACAGCAGGAACGGGTGGTTCTGATTCTCGCGGATGAAGTTCACCGCCCGCGACGTATAGTCGGACGTGAGCTGCTCCTGGTCGGCGGGCTGCACGGCGGGGTTGACCACGCGGTCGTTGTCAAACAGCGGCAGGTCCGGCCAGGTGCCCGGTTTGGTCTCCGGATGATACGGCCACATGTCGTTCGAGTAGGGCAGCCCGTACCACTGGTCAAAACCGTGCCGCATGGGGAGAAACTCCGGCAGATGACCCAGATGCCACTTGCCGAAAATTGCGGTGGCGTAGTCGCGCTGTTTGACGAGTTCGGCCAAGGTCATCTCACCGGGAGCGATTCCAATCTTGGACGACGGACCCAGCGCACCCGAGATCCCGATCCGGTTGGGGTAGCAACCGGTCAGGAGCGCGGCGCGCGAGGCGGAGCATACGGCCTGAGCCACGTAGAACTGCTTGAACTGCCGTCCTTGAGTGGCCAGTCGATCGAGATTTGGCGTCTTGAATCCGCCGGCACCGAACACGCCCACGTCGGCATATCCCTGGTCGTCCGTGAAGATGATGACGACGTTCGGAGGCCGGTCAGCTGCCGCCCCGACGGCCTTCTGTATTCCGGCGAGCGCGACAGCAAGAACGAGGACCAGCGAGGGAAGGCGGTGAGGGTGCATGGACAGAGTATCCTGACCTCGCCGCCACAGGCCAAGCAGTTTCCCGCCCGGGTCGTTTTCAGAACGTGCGAAGATTCCACTCCTCGACCAGTTTCGTGGGTATTTCCCCGAGGAAGCGAGACCGGCTTTGAAACGCCTCGCCGCCGTAGCCGGCCATTGAACGCATCAGCGGATAGCTCAGATACAGTTCGCGGCGGGCGCGCGTCACGGCCACATAAAACAGCCGGCGCTCCTCCTCCTCACCCGCGGCGGCGCCCAGCGAGCGTTCGGACGGAAACAGGCCATCGCAGAGCATGATCACGAACACCACGTCAAACTCGAGTCCCTTCGCCTGGTGAATCGTGGACAGGCGGACCCGCTCGTCGTCGGCCGCGCGCGCGGCACCCGCCTCCGCCTCGGCCTCGATGTTGGTCAGCAACGACAACTGGGTCAGGAACTCGGTGGTGTCCGAAAACTGCAGGGCGAAACTGGCGAGTTGCTGGAGATCATCGAGGCGCTGGCGCCAGTTGGTGTGGTTCTGCTTCAGGTATTCATCGTAGCCGGCTTCGATCACGAGCTCGATCATGTCGGCCGGCCGTGTGCGGACATCCTCCGCTTCCAGCTGCGAGAGCGTGGCGGCCAGCTGCGCCCAGGCGGCTTCCGCCTTCTTGGGGACGCCCCTGCTGATCACCATCATCCGTGGGGCGATGGTTCGTGGCCCTTCGCCCGCTTCACGAAACCGGCTCCACAACCTCTCGGCACCCTTGCCGCCGATGCCGGGCAGCATCAGGACGAGCCGCTTGAAGCTCAGTTCATCATCGGGGTTTGTCACGAACTTGACGTAGGCGGCGACGTCCTTGATGTGCGCCTGCTCGAAAAACCGGATGCCGCTGGTGATCGAGAAGGGAATGTTGCGACGGGTGAGCTCCAGCTGCAGCTCCAGGGCATGGAAGTGCGACCGGTAGAGCACCGCCATCTGCTTCAGGTCCCCTCCCTCTTCCCGCAGTTCCAGCATCCGCTGGGCAACGAAGGCGGCCTGCTGCTGGGCGTCGGAACAGGCCACCACCACGGGAAGCCCGCCGGCCGGCTGGGCGGGGGTCAGTTGCTTGGCAAACTGTTCGAGGTTGGCCGCTATGGCGGCATTCGCCACGTCAAGAATCTGCGGAGTGCTGCGGTAGTTCGTCTCGATCTTGTAAACGACCGCCTTCGGATGGCGTTTGGGAAAGTCGAGGATGTTGCGGAAGTTGGCGCCCCGCCAGGAATAGATGCTTTGCGAATCGTCGCCGACCACCATCAGGTTGCCGCTCCGTTCGGCCAGCAGCTCGATGAGATCGCTCTGGATCTGGTTGGTGTCCTGGTATTCATCCACCAGCACGAACTGGAGCTTCCGCTGGTAATGCCCGCGTATCGATTCATCCCCTTCGAGCAGTCGGAGCCAGAGGACCAGCAGGTCGTCGAAGTCCATCACGTTCGCCGCCTGCTTCCGTTCGCGGTAGAGGTTTGCCACCCGCTCAATGGTCGGCGCCAGCCGGGCAAAGTGCTCGTAGTCCTCGGCCAGCAGTTCCGCCACGGTTTTGCGACGGTTCACGGCCATCGAGAAGACATCCTGCAGGGCGTCGGCCTTCGGGAAGCGCTCCTTCTTCGGATCGATTTCCGCGGCGGTGATGCAGGTCTTGATCAGATCCACGGCGTCCTCCCGGTCAAGAATGGTGAAATCGGGGCGGTAGCCGACCGCTTCGGCATGGCGGCGCAGCACGCGGGCGCCGATGGAGTGGAAGGTTCCCCCCCAAAGCTCGCGCAGCTCGCGCCCCAGCAGCTCTGCGACCCGGCGCATCATCTCCCGCGCCGCCTTGTTGGTGAAGGTCAGCAGCAGGATGCGGTCGGCCGGGATGCCCTGCTCCAGCAAATACGCGACCCGATAGGTCAGCGTGCGGGTCTTCCCCGAGCCGGCGCCGGCAATGACGAGCGCCGGTCCGGGCGGCGCAGTCACCGCCGCATGCTGCTGCGGATTCAGTTCCGCCGCGTAGTCGATCGACAGATCGACCGGCACGGAAAACTGTTTCAGCACGTAGTCGCGCGGCATGCGCCGGAGGTTACGGCAATGCCCTGATCGCGGAAGCAAATTTCCCGAAGGCGCCGGGGAGGCATCGCGCCTCCGGATTTCAGAATTGAACTATTCACCACGGGGGGTAACGTCCTGCCGACGCTCCAACCCGGCGTCTCCCGGACATGCCCGAAGGAAACATCGTCATCCCCGAGCTTGCCGCGTGGCTGCTGCTGGCGGTGCTCGCCATCGTGCTGCTGCTGGTCTTCACCTTCACCGCCCTTGTGCTGCACGTTTCCCGGCGGCGCCGACTGGAGGGTGCACCCCTGCTGGACCGGCGCGAACCCAGGCGGCCGCATACGTTTTCACGGGCGAACCGGACCTACCTGGAACTTCCCACCCGCTGGCTGGCCATCCGCTCGACTGAACCCGAGGCCGTGCAGCGGGCGGTGGGACTGGCCGATCCGACCCCCTGCTCGCTGGCCGACGGTCTGACTGCGACAAGCGAGCACGCGCTGTTCATCTCACCGCCAATCCGCGGCTGGATCATCGTCACCGGCACCCGGCTGCCCGATCCCGCCGAGGATGTTGACGAGTGTTTTCTGTGGCTGCGCAACCTGAGCGAGCGGCTGGGCGGGGTGCAGTTCTTCGGCGCCAACCGCGCACTCAGCATACATGCCTGGGCGCGGCTGTTGAGTGGCGAGGTCTTCCGCGCGTATGCCTGGGCCGGATCAACCATCTGGAACCAGGGCGAAATGACCCGCGCCGAAAGGGATCTGGGAATGCGCTGCCCTGGCTACGGTGAGGACGACGTTGACGGACTGCTCTGCCCCGGGGACGACCCCATGAGCAACACGGACAAGGTTCCGCTGCTGGCCGCGCGCTGGAGCATCGATCCCGCGCGGATTGACACCGACCGGCAGTGGCCCCGGCCCGGCATGGCCGGCGATTTCAGCCGGCAGTAGGCGGGCGGCAGCGCCGCCATCTATTTTCACCAACCGCAACCAACAACCACGGAGCACATCATGTCGCTGGAGACCATTCTTGAACAATACCCGGTCGATCTCGAACTCAAGGGCGGCTTCGGCTGTCAGTTGCGGCCTCTCGAGACCGAGGATGAAAGCGCGTTCTTCGAGTTTTTTCAGCAGGTGCCCATGGAGGAGCGGCTCTTCATCAAGCACCGGATCGAGGACCGGGAGGTGATTCATCATTGGTGCGCCAACATCGACTACGATGCCAAGATGCCGCTGCTGGCCGTCCAAGAAAACGCCGTGATCGGGGCTGCCACGTTGCACCAGCAGATGGGCGGCTGGAGAAGGCACATTGGCCGGGTCAGCGTCCTGGTCCTGCCGCAGTACCGCGGTCGCGGACTTGCGCGGCGGATGGTTGCCGAGATCACCGAACTGGCCCAGCACGCCGGACTCGACTTCGTCGAGGCGGAATTCATCGGCAAGCAGGAGGCGGCCATCAAGATGTTTGGGCTCCTCGGCTTCGGCCCGCTCTTCACGCTGCCGGACTACGTCCGCGACATGGAAGGCACCACGCACGACTACACCGTGCTGAGCATGCCATTGAAGATCGACGAGGAATACGCCGGGATGGGTTGAAGCCGCTGCATGACGCCGGAGATCTGCCCGAACTGCGATGCGGAAGTGCCTCCGGGCGCGAGGGCGTGCCCCGAGTGCGGAGCTGACGAGGACACCGGCTGGTCGCAGGGCGCCTACTGTGACCGGCTCGGCATTCCGGATCCGGACGAGGAGTTTGACCGCGAGGAGTTCGTGAAGAACGAGTTCGGTCCGGCGGAGAAACCATCCCGGATCAAAGTGATTTGGATCATCACGGCACTGGTCCTCGCCGGACTGCTCCTGCTGATGGCCTTCTGACGACTACGGCTCGAGCGTGGTGCGGTAAAACTCCACGACCGGCGGGCTCGGAGGGTTCTGCTCAATGTAAAGGAGCGTGCCCGACCCATCGAGGAACTCGAGCGGGTCCCCGGAAACCCAGTTGGTGAACGCCGGACTGCGATCGAGGGTGAACCGCTGTCCGGTCTGTCCGGCAAAGAGGAACGAACTCTGATTGGTGGAGCGCGTGTATTCGACGATCTCGATGGAATTGGTCAGTGGAGAAATCTGCGCCCGCAGTATCGCCCCTTCCACGCCGGCCGCCACCAGCAGGCCGGCGCCGTTGTGTCCTGCCGCATACAGGGACTTCGACGTCAGCGTCCCCGCCGGCGACCAGTCGATCGCGTTGGTGCTGCCCAGCACCGTCCCCTGATTGCCCACGACGAACCACGTTTGATTCGTGTCGTTCAACCGGGTCACGTCGTTCAGCCAGCGTGTCGTGCCGCTGCTTCTGGCCGACCAGATGATGCCGTCGGCGCTTTGGAGAATGGTGCCATTCTCTCCCACGGTGTTGAACTGGCCACCCAGATGGCGAACGCGAAACAGCCAGTCGGTGGTCCCGGAGTTGCGCAAGGTCCAGGACGCCCCGTCGGCACTGGTGATGACCACCCCGTTGTCACCCACGGCGACAAACCCGTCGGGGCCGGCGGCGACGCCGGACAGGAAGCTCGTCACGG
The DNA here is from genome assembly GCA_003484235.1 of Verrucomicrobiales bacterium. GTDB lineage: Bacteria > Verrucomicrobiota > Verrucomicrobiia > Limisphaerales > RI-55 > RI-55. The sequence continues at coordinate 29,676 of DNDP01000306.1, read as the reverse complement.
GAACAATCCGCTGAGTCCAGTTCGTTCCGCGGTTGTCGCTGGTCAGCAGCGTGCCGCCGGCACCCGTGACCACATAGCGACCGTTGCGGACAGCCACACCCTGCAGGTCGTTCGTCGTGGGGCGCGGATTGACCGCATACCAGAGGGTTCCGATCGCATCCACGGTGTTGGTCTCCACCTGACCAAAGGAGTTCGTCGTGACGATGTTGGTCAGCTGGCTTGGGCTGTACAGGATGGTTCCCTGGTTTCCGACCGTGATCAGCGCATTGGTGTCGCCACCGGCGCCAAGAAAGATCGAGTTCGTCACCGAGTTCGGCACCAGTTCCAGCTCCCAGTCCACACCTCCGCCACTGGTCAGGATGGTGGCGAAGTCCCCCACCGCGACTAAAAGCTCGGGCAGCCGCGTCATGTCCCACAACCAGTTGCGAATCGAATCATCGTAGGCCTCCCAGTAGTGGATGGGAGGTGAACCGAAGGCAAACCCCCGCACGAACATGCCGGAGCGGCCGGCGATCAGATGGTAGGGGTCGAACCGCTCGGCGGCATAGTATGTCCACACGGGCGGTGGCGAGGGGCGCTGGCTGTTCAACTCATCGGTCCAGGCCAGAGGAAATCCGGCGGCGGTTCGCACCTCGGCATCGCCGACCATCAGATATTGCGCGCCGTTGTTGGAACCTGAGAACAACCCCTTGGTCGCCCCCGAACTGACGGCAACCCAGGTGATCCCATCCACGCTTGCCCGCAGGACGCCCGCATCGCCCATCGCCCAGAACCGGTCGTTGAGCCACTTGACCCGGTTCAACCATGCCGTGGTGCCGCTGGTGCGCGTCGTCCAGGAAGTGGCGTTCGTGCTGGTGGCAATGTGGCCGCCCTCTCCCACTGCCACAAAAAGCCCGGCAGGGCTGACGGCAACTCCCGACAGCCACCTGGTATTACCGGTCGATTGCCGCGTCCATGACACTCCCAAACTGCTGGTGTAAACGGCGCCGTTGTCACCCACGGCAACCAGGACGCCTGCCGCAGCCGCCACTCCCTCCAGCCAGTCGGATGTGGGAGGATTCACCATGGCAGTTTTGATGTCACTGAGCGAGTCTGCGTAAAGGACGGTCCCATTCGCCCCGGTGACTATCAACCGGCCGCCTTGGAAGGCCAAACCACGGAGGGAGTTGGTGGTGCCGGTGACCAGGGGTTCCCAGAGATTCAGATCCGAGCTTGAATAAAGCTGGCCCTGCTCACACGCCTGAATGACCAGTCCAAACTTGCTGACCATGTCATAGACGGTGTTACCATGCGGCCCGGGATTGGCCCACCGCCAGTTCAGGGGAAAGTCAACCGCGTGGAGGGGTCGCATTGCGAACAGCAGCAGCAGCACCGCTGCAACTCCACCCCAATCTGCCGTCTGTTTTCCTTTGCGAATCTGCGCCATACGGATGAACTGCGGGCAACCTAAGATGCGGCGGCCTTTTCATCCAGCGGCGAGTTGTGAGATCTTTGCGCCAACGGCAGGGTGAGAACAAAAACGCTGCCCCGCTCGGAGGTGGATTCCAGCGCCACCTGCGCGCCGAGGTGGTTGGCAAGTTGACGGGAAATCACCAGGCCGATGCCACTCCCGCCATCCTTCGAAGAGGCGCAGGGTGAAAAGAGCATCCTCCGAACGGCTTCTGGAATGCCCGGGCCCTGGTCCACCACACGGAACTCGACTGCTCCCCTTTGCTCCCGCATGCCCAAGGTGACCAGTCCGCCTGCCGGGGAAGCCTGGAGCGCGTTGTGAATCAGGTTTCCAAGGATCAGAATGATCAGATTTGCCTGCCGGTTGTCGATCTCGACGGCGGCATTACGGCTGACCTGAAAACTCACTCCATGCTCTTTGGCCAGCGGAGCGATCCGCTTCTGGATCTGCTCCTCGAGCTCGATCAGGTTGACGGAATAGGCGGCAGCCTGTTGTTCCTCGCGGAGCACCCGCACGACCTCACCGACCATCTGCTGCATGCGCCGCGTGGAGGTCGCGGCCGCGGCCCACATGGAACGATCGTCGTCACCGGCGTCGGTGGTCTGGCCCTTCCTCCCGTTAACGAACTGGTGCAGGCCGGAGAGGGGATTCTTCAGTCCGTGAATCAGGTGGGCGGCCACGGAACCGATCGCCGATGTGCGCGCGGCCAGGGCGAGCTCCTCGTTCGCCCTCAACAGATCCTCCGTGCGGGTTGCCAGCTGCCGGTTGGCACGCTGCAGGCGGCCGAGCGCCCAGCCCATGGCGGCACCGATCAGGACCGCACCCGCGAAGAAAATGGCGATCCCCCTGCCCGCCAGGTTGCGGTCCAGCAAGGAGAATTCCCGGGCAATGCTGTCGCCTTCCAGCATGAACTGCGCAATGCCCATCACCTCGGTGTCGGGCGCCGCCTGCAACGGGACACTGACTTCGAGCAGCGGCAACGTGATGGCGTCGTCGCCCTCGACCGGCAGACCAAGAAACACGTCCTCATACCGGGCATCAGGATGAAATCGCGAGACGGGGAGCGAGGCGAGCACCGCACGCTGATCCGGCTCCGGCAACTCGGACTCGGTGACATGAATTGGAAAACTGGTGTGGAACAGTCCGTTGGTCTCGAACAGGCGGGCGGCGACCACACCGCGAATGCGGGCACTCTCCAGCAGCACCAAGGCAAGGGTCGCGGGTTCACGCACTTCATCATCCAGTTTCTCGGCAAGCTGCTGAAACTGCAACATCACCGTGGCATGCAGCACGTCGGCGTCGCGGCTGATGATCTGCGCCCGGATGTCCTCCCGAATGCCGCTCGTCACCAGCACGATGGCCAGCCCGAAGACCAGGATGATCAGGCCCAGCAGGATCCAGTGAATGTACCGGAGGCGGGGTCTTGCCGAACTGCTGGTTGTCTTGCCGGAGGCGCTCATCGAAACTCAGAACTGCCAGTCCATGCCGAGACTGACGACGTTTGCCGTGTATTCGTCAAAGGACAGGTTGCTGACGGCCTGCTCAAAATCATACTCCGCAACCAACCGGACTGCCCGGGAAATCTTTCGCTCCAGACGGGCGCCGAGCGATACGAGGGTCCGCTGCCGCTCATCGTTCGGATCAACATCGGATCTCTGCAGGTCATACTCATACCAGGTGATCCGCGCCTGCAGGCGCACTTCCCAGGGATCGTTTCTGTATCGAAGCTGGGATGACGCGAGGTAGCGGTCAAAGTTGAAATAGCCGGATCCATTGTCCTCATTCCGGCTCCAGCCCAGCCGCGAGTAAAGGCGCCACCTCTGGGCCTCGTCAAAGTGGTGCCGCCAGGCAAGCTCCACTCCGTGGTTGAGGTAGTGAAGCCGGGTTCCCGCCACCGGCAGTCCTCCTGCGGTGTATTGTTCCCGGGAGGCGTAGTCCCGGCGGGAAAACTCGTAGCCCAGTTCAACGTCCGACTTGTGACGGTAGTTCCAGCCGAGGCTCAACTTGGGGCCGTATTGCCAGTAGTCGTCAAGGAGCTCCTGCTCGAAGAGCTGCCGTTGTCCGGACAGATCTGCCTGGAGCCACCAGACGGAATGCGAGCGCCAACGCCAGTCTGTGGTCGTGACGAATTGATGGCCCTGCACCGGCAACGTCGTGACATCGGCCTCGGTCAGCGAGGCATCGACCACCTGGTTCTGGTAGAAATACTGCCCGGTCAAGCCGCCCAGCCAGGCCTCGGAAAAGTCCCTGCGTGCCTGAGCCACGGCGAGGACCGTCTGCTCACTCGGAACCGCCTGGCCCTCGGGATAGCGACGATCATCCAGGCTGGCGAAGAAGTTGAGATGATTGCCGTCGATGGGAAGGCGGAACAGCGTCAGGTCGAATCCCGACACGAGCATCGGGCTGGATTCCTCGTTCAGATTGGAAAGCAAAAGGTTGTCGTTGTGCCCGGCACCCAGCCGCAGGTTGAAGGACTGATCCCAAAGCGACAAGTCACCCAGCATTTCTGCCAGGTCATCTTCTTCCGCCCCGGCGCCATGGATTCCCACACCTAGGAGAGTCATCGCGGCGAGTCCGGCGCCAATTTCAGTCACCAACCCCATGCACTGCTTGTTCTGCGGCAATCCCGCTGACCGCCGCCCCTGCCCCACGTGAAATCAATCCCTCGGCCGGCCGCCACTTCCCTCCTCCTTGGCGTCGTTGACCACCCGTCCCAGGTCGCTGCTCAACCGGTCGCGCAGCTCCTGCGCCCGTTCCTTCAACTGGCTGCGAAACTCGATTTGCATATCGCGCCACTGCTCGAGGTTCTCCCGCAGTTTGTCCCGCAATTCCTCGCGCTGTTCCGTGGTCGCCTCACCAAGCTGCTCCATCAGCGCCTTCTGCTGCACGAGATAATTGAGCCGCGCAGCCTGAAACCGCTCGATGAGTTGCTTCAGTTCGTCGGTGCGCACCAGCTCCGGTCGGGTCACCAGCACCGGCCGCGAGTCGTTTTGGGCTGCATCGGGCGGAGCGATCTTGATGGGCTGCCGCGGAATCGGCGTGGGGCGGGCACGATTGACATCCGTCGGCTTATCCTGACCGAGCACCGACCCTCCGGCCAGAAGCACGGCGGCCAGCAGACTGGATTGGAACAGCGACTTCATTACATTTCTTGTTGCGACGGCTTCCAGACTGGAAAGCCTCGTGGTTGACCAAGGCAGATTGGCTGCCAATCTCGATTCGTTCACGGCACTACGTTGCGATCACGCAAGTTAGACATCCTGCCAGTAATTCGACCTGCATTGGATCGGCGGCCAATTGGGGGAAAATACCCTCATTCAATTCGCTATTCACCTGTTTTCTGGGCGTTAGTTCCATCTGCGTGCCGCCATTAACCTGCCGCCCTGATTACCTCCCCACGAACAAAGGCGCTCCGACAGTGAAACCGGGCGAACGACAAGTCGATCGCCCGGCTACGCCCTGCCAAACCCCACAAATCCGCTATTCGCTGCGATTGCGTCCGCGTTCTTCCTGCGCGGCATCCACGACGTCCTTCAGGTCGCTATGAAGGTGATCCCGAATCTCCTTTGCCCGATCACGGAGCCGATCGCGAAGCTCGCGCTGGAACTCCAACCAGCGATCACGATTCTCCTTCAGCTGCTCGCGCAACTGTTCCCGTTCCTCGTCCGAAGCATCCCGCAGTTCCTTCCTCAGCTCCGCCTGGCGATGGAGGAAACGTTCACGCGCCTCTTTCAGGCGTTCCAGGTGTTCGCGCATCTCCGGAGGCACTGGTCGGTCGGGCCGCTCCATGTCCGGAGGCAAGGGACGTTCAGGCCGATCCGGCCGCTCGGTGCCCACGATGACCGGGCGATCTTTGATGCGGTCACGCTGGGGGCGCTCGCCCGACGGCCTGACGTCATTTGCCATGGCTGCACCGGCCAACAGGGCGGCACTCATCATCGTCAATGTTCTCGTTACGATTTTGATTTTCATACGACTCTTCGCTATTTGGTTTTCGATCTGAACCGATCCGCGACTCACCGCGTCCGGTCCGTTACTGCTGTCAGCTCCCCATGCAGACACGCTGCCACCAGCCAGACAGAGTCATGAACACACGGGATTTGTTGGCGTTTCGCAGAGTTGATCCAACGGGCAAGGAGGAGTGCACGGATGCGAACGGGCATGGACACCCAGAAACCCCGCTCCAAACGTGGGCCACCTGGGGAACTATTCCCCAACGGTCGTGCCGCTGCGCTTGCTTTCCAACCGATAGCGGACGTAGTCGCGCGAGACGCCCAGCAGGCGGGCTGCAGCCGAGACGTTGCCGCCACTCTGTTTCAGAGCGTGCTGGATCAGATGATTGATGGCCGCTTCAAGTGAGAAGCCCTCCGTCGGGAACCGGAACGACTCGTTGAACCAGATGTCCGGGCCCAGGGCTCCTCCCGTCAGCACGGTGCTTCCCTCGAGTTGGGTAAAATCAAGCTCCTCTGCCTCCTCGAACACCACGGCCCGCTCGAGTTCATGCGCCAGTTCGCGAACGTTGCCAGGAAACGGATGCCGCAGCAGACGTTCGCGGCCGGCGGGGCTGATCAATCGTTTGCCGACGCGATGCTTTCGACACAGCTGGGCGAGCAGCCGTTCCGACAGTCGGATGATGTCGTCGCGGCGGGAGCGCAGCGGCGGGATCTCCAACCGGTACAGATCAAGCCGATGAAAGAGGTCTTCCCGGAACTCACCCGCGGCGACCGCCTCCTTGAGATTGCGGTTTGTGGCGGCGATGAGGCGCACATTGACCGGGATCGGCTTGTTGCTGCCCACGCGACGTATCTGGTGGTCCTCGATCGCCGTCAATACCTTGGCTTGAAGCCCGGGGGACAGGCTCGGCAACTCGTCGAGAAACAGCGTCCCGCCATCGGCCGCCTCGAACAGGCCCATTCTGGCCGCCTTGGCATCGGTGAAGGCTCCCCGCTCGTGGCCAAACAGTTCGGATTCCGCAAGCGTTTCCGGCAGCGCCGAGCAGTTCACCTCGATCAACGGACGCTTCGCCCGGGGGCCTTGCTGATGAATCCAGCGCGCGATCGAGGTCTTGCCCGTGCCGGTCTCACCCTCGATCAGGACGGGCGGCGCGGGCACATCGACACCCATCCGCACATCGGCGGCGATGATCTTCTGGATGCGCGCCTCCAACGGAGCCAAAGCCTCGCCGAAGTAGAAGCCCGATTCGTTGCGGGCCGTTTCCGACTTGCGATGTTCTTCCACACGTTCGCTCTGGCGGACCCGCTTCACCCGCCGGAAGACCAGCGGCAGTTCGGC